>JBDVXS010000143.1:0-59817 GCA_039964305.1 Hyphomicrobiales bacterium | reverse complement strand
TCGACCGCTGGCGCATTCTCACGCGGTATTGATACACGCCTTATCAATCCGGGTGCTGCGACAACAACAATCGTAAATACGGGCGATATCACAACGACTGGTGGAGGTGATCAATACTTCCTTGGTGCACGGGCCATTTCTGTAAATACATATGGCTCTGGCAACATCTCAATCGACAATAGCGGTGCCCTTACAACATCTGGCCAGTTCTCTCGTGGTATCCATGCTTACACTGCTGCCACTGGCACAGCCGATATTGATGTTGTGAACTCAGGAATTATCACGACAAGTGGTGATGACGCCGAAGGTATCCAATTATTTGGAACCTCGACAGGTTCAACATCACTAAACAATAGTGGTAATATTTCAACCTCTGGTGACCGTTCCGCAGCTATTGTAAACTTTGTCGGTGAATTCGTTAACCTGGCCGGTGAAACCATTTCTCCGCCTGCTAATGATGGATTGTCCATAAGCAACTCAGGCAACCTTTCGACAACTGGGGCAAATTCAAATGGCATAGCTTCAATCGCTGGGGTTTCAGGCGATATAACAATTACGAATTCAGGTGATATAACAACAGAAGGTGTCAGTTCGTCAGGTATTAGGATTAATCGTTTTGCAGGTGATGGCAATGCTAGCGTAACCTCCACTGGCACATTGTCGACGGTCGGCGATGATTCTTACGGTGTTAGTGCGGTCCAAACTGGCGGCTTAGGGGACGTGAGTATTGCCTCTACGGGCAACATTGCAACCCTGGGGACTAATGCTTCAGCAATCATTGCGTTCATAGGATACGATGGCTCTGGCAATATCGACCTGACATCGACTGGTATTTTGAACACAACAGGTAATAACAGTTATGGTATCGCTGTGCGCAACGATAGCATCGCTGGCACGATAGACATATCCAACGATGGTAATATCACGACTAGCGGCAGCGGCGTGGCTGCTATTTATGGTCTGCAATCTGGTGGTGTGGGTAATGTAACCATCACCTCGACTGGTGGTCTTACAAGTACGGGTGTGGATGCTGATGGCATTCGTGCGAGCACAACGTCTGGCGCAGTGACCGTGAGTCTATTGGGCGGTATTGTATCTGGCGGAACGGGTGCGGGCGCTGGGGTCAACTTTACAAGTGGCGTAGGCATAACAAGCACATTGAACACAGATGCCACATCAACAATCTCTTCCCTTGGTGGCACAGCAGTTCTGGGCGGCGAAGGCGATGAGATTATCAATAACATCGGTACAATTACAGGTAACGTGATCCTGGGTGAAGGCACCAACGTCGTCAATAATGCTGACGGAGCCACTATTACAGGAGATCTCACAACTGGTGCTGGTAATGATGTCTTTGCAAATGATGGTACATTCATCGGTACAGCTAACCTCGGTGAGGGCAACAACACCGTTACGAACACGTCTTTCTTTACTTTTGTTGGTGATTTAATTACGGGTGACGGAGACGACGATATCACCAACACCGGCGTCTTTCAGGGCACGATTGATTTGGGTAATGGCGCCAACGCTGCCTTGAATGATGTTGGAGGTGTGCTGGAAACAACCGAAGTGTCAGTGGGTGCGGGTAACACATTCACCAATTCAGGTACGCTTTCACCAGGAGGGGGCGGTGATGCGCAAACACTGACAATCGACGGTAATTTTACCCAAACTGAAACTGGTATATTGGTAATTGAAGTCGGTGATACATCGGATAACAGCGATATAATAGTTGTGAACGGTGATGCGGAAATTAATGGTGAAATCCAGATTGAGGTAGCGGAAGTATCTGCTGGACCGCAAAGCTTTGATATTATCTCTGCAACTGGCGATATTATTGATAATGGTATCGAAATTGTTGCTGGCCCAGGACTCCAGGTAGAGTTTGACGGGATTACATTGACGACTCAGGTTGATTTTACAGCTACTGATGTTCCTCTCACGTCGAACCAGACAAATTTAGGTAATGCGTTAAATGGAGCATTAGCAGCAAGTATTGCTGGTTTTGATCCGATTTTTGATAGTTTGTTTGATAACATAATCGACGACGCAAGCTTTCAGGGTGCGCTTAACAACTTTTCTGGCGAGATTCATGCATCGAGCCAGTTTGCGCTTAATTCCAATGGCTTGTTTGTTGGCGATAGTATCACCAATCTTCTGGATGGTCTTGCGCTGCCAGAACGTGGCGGTGAAATCAACCAGTCGGCAGCCTCAACCCATGCCCTTCAAGCCTTGGCCTTAGCACCCGGCGATACAGCAGAACGCCTCTTCGGTGCAGATCTGGTGTTGAATAATGAAGAGAAAGCTGTAGAACGAGATGAGAACTACTTTGTCTTTGGCCGCGGCCTTTTTCGTGATGTGCAAATTAACGCTGATGGCAATGGCAGCCAGACAGACATTCAAAACCGTGGCTTTATCGTGGGTGGTGGTTTCAACTTTGATGACCGTTTCCAAGTTGGTTTGACAGCCGGTTATCTCAACTCTGATGTTGAGGTCGATGCACTCAATAGCGAAGTTGATGCCGATAGCGCCATCTTCAGTGCCTTTGGTCGCTTTACTGAAGGTGCTTTTGATAGTTCTGCGACATTTGGCTATATCTATTCAGGCGTTGACAGCGAACGCGGGATTGCCGTTGGCGCACTTGCAAGCACAGCATCAGCGCAATATGACACCAATACATTCTTTGGTAATGCCGAGCTTGGCTATACAGTGTTGCTTAACGACATTGCATTGCGTCCGTTCGTCAGTGGTGGTTTCTCTGCAACAGATCATGACGGTTTTACAGAAACAGGAGCTGGGGCTGCCAATCTGGCAGTCGCCTCTCAAACAAACACCATCGGCCAGTTCTCTGTTGGCGCGAGCGCTTCGACATCATTCCTAATTAAGTCAGCTTTAATCGTTCCACGCATTGAGGTTGCTTATGATCAATTGATTGGTGACGTAACACCAGGATCAACTTCACAATTCCAGCTGGGCGGTGCCGCCTTTACAGTGGTGGGCACAACACCTAGTCGTTCGCGTGGCCGGGTGAATGCCGGGGTTGCAAGCAAGTTCACCGCCAATGTGACAGGCTTCCTCGACTATCAGGGTATCTTCTCAAGCAATGATACTGAGCATAGTGTTAGGTCAGGACTGAGATTTAAGTTCTAACAACGGCTCCACTTTTTCTATTATTTACGATGGTCAAGGCGAGTTTTCGTCTTGGCCATAATTTTAAGGGGAATGGGTTAAAATGGTTTGGAGACAGCCGATGATACAAAAACCGATGCTTTTAGCGATCGCACTCGCGATTACGTATTTGGGTTTTTATGGCATTTCTCAAGCGCAAACAGCAACTGAAAAACAGGCAAGAGCCCAGCAATCGCACTGGATTGTCACGTGTAGCAATCGTGCTATCCCCGAGCGGCTCAATTGTTCGATGT
Organism: Hyphomicrobiales bacterium; assembly: GCA_039964305.1. Taxonomy (GTDB): domain Bacteria; phylum Pseudomonadota; class Alphaproteobacteria; order Rhizobiales; family JACESI01; genus JACESI01. The sequence goes on along the minus strand of JBDVXS010000143.1, from coordinate 56,395 downwards.
CGCAGGTGGTTACTGTTGCCAATGGCAATAGCAGACAGCGCATTGTCTCTGCGACCATCCACCGCCAAGATGAGAATGCGGAAATTTTAATCACACTGCCTCACGGACTGAACCTTCTTAAGGGTGTAGGCTTTGCAATCGATGAGGCATCATCGCAACGTTTCGACATTCACGCAGCAGACGCCAACGGTTCTTATGTGCGTATCCCACTGACCAAAGATCGCGTATCAGCCATGAAAACAGGAAACATAATGAAGTTGAGCGTCGTTGGCTCTAACGGGCAAAATATCAATCTTCAACTTTCCCTAAACGGCTTCACTCAGGCCTATAATCTGATGAAGTAAGCGTTGCCCTCGGCAGACCCTTCCAATGACCGCTTTTTGATGAATGTGTACTGCAGCAGATGCTGTACAATTAAACGGTAGCAAAGAGCCAAAACCAAAACTTTGGTGTAATTTTTTTAATGTTATCGGAGGCCACAGCGCACTTTTCAACCCACCTTCTTCTTTGTACCGCCTTCATCCTCTCCCGATTGCACGGTATAACGGTCCGGAGCCCTCGTTAATCCAACTAGACCCCCGTGACACCGTTTCGAGCTATACCCGTGTCATCCCGTCAACACGTCTATTTCCGCCTCCGAGATACGGTCCAAACAGGATTTGACAGGATGACACATTATATGCAGACCATCTCCGGACCATCCCCTCACGAGAACCCTGTCAAGACGGTCCACGAGGGGTACGGCGGGTGCATTGTGGGGTGAGGGCAGCAAATTGTGATAATCGCCGAGGCTGGCTGTCCAGTCCCGTTAAAACCCCATAGTTAGCGAATCCAGTCTCAAAACGAGTGACCCGATGGTGACCGAGGACCTCATGTCAAAGTGTGACCGGACATCGAATAGGTAACGAAATACCTTTTAAAGTATTGAAAAATATATCGAAAATATCTGAGAAAATGGTACGCTCGGGAAGATTCGAACTCCCGACCCCTAGATTCGTAGGGGAAAAATAGGTTTGTCAGATTAGTGCAGAGTAATGCAGCTAAATGAAGTTAAGTGCAGCTAAATCGAGGTTTTGAGAATGAGCTTGCGAGCGGTGTGAAGTTGCAATTTGGTTCAATGAGGTTGAATGCAGTGCAAAATAGGGTGGGTGACAACTGGGTGACCGGATGGTCATTTGCCCATCGTGGAGTCGAGATAATTTTATTTATTCGTTTTCTTGTAGAGGAGAAATTCTACTCAAAATTGGATGAAAAAGCGGTCCCCTAGTCAGCAGAATTAATTATTTAAATGTCTATCGTCTAGGTTACTACTGACCTGAGCCCTGCAAACTCCTCCATTTTTGAGTAGAATTCGTCCCAACAAATTGAAGACGAATAATGAAGAAGTCACGTTTCAGCGACGAACAGATAATCGGGATGATTAAAGAGCAAGAGAATGGAATGCCGACGGCTGAAGTCTGTCGGAAGCACGGCATTAGCAGCGCGTCGTTTTATAAATACAAGTCGAAGTTTGGCGGCATGGACGTATCTGATGCCCGCAAGCTCAAATCTCTTGAAGATGAGAATGCCAAGCTGAAGAAGCTTTTGGCAGAGCAGATGTTGGACAATGCCATGTTGCGAGACATCAATTCAAAAAAGTGGTGACGCCTGCTTCGAAGCGAGAGGCTGTGGCTCACCTTCAAACTGAACATGGTGTGAGTGAGCGGCGGGCGTGTGATCTACTGAGGGTTGATCGATCGAGTGTTCGATATAAATCGACGCGACCTGATGATGCCGCTTTGCGTGAAGCAATGAAGAAGGTGGCGGCTGAACGCCGCCGCTTCGGCTATCGGCGTATACACGTGATGCTTCGTCGTCAAGGCTGGCTTGTGAACCACAAGAAGATCAGACGCCTCTACCGTGACGAGAAGCTGCAAGTAACGCAAGCGAGGTGGCAGGAAGCGCGCATTGGGCACCAGAAGGCCCATGCTGCTACCAAGCAGGCCCAATGAACGTTGGAGTTTAGATTTCGTTCATGACAGCTTCACAGACGGACGCCGGTTTCGCGTTCTTGGAATTGTAGACGACTTCAGTCGTGAATGCTTGGCACTGGTGGCAGACACATCACTTTCGGGTGCAAGAGTGACACGTGAGTTGGATGATCTAATAAAACGCAGAGGCAAACCCAACACTGTTGTCAGCGATAATGGCACTGAACTCACAAGCATGGCGGTCCTTAAATGGTGCCAAGAAACAAGTATCGACTGGCATTATATTCAACCGGGCAAACCAACACAGAACGCCTTTGCAGAAAGCTTCAATGGCAGCTTCAGAGATGAGTGCCTCAACGAGACGTTATTCTCAACTCTTAGCCAAGCCAAAAACAAAATCACAGCATGGAAGGACGATTACAATCGTGAGAGACCGCACTCATCATTGGGCAATCTCACACCAAACGAATTTGCAGCGAAAATGATGTTGCAAAAACTGGCCGCATAAGGCCAAAAACAAACCGACGAATTCTCCAAATGACTCGAGGGAAAGTTGGGCTCAGGTCATTACAATCATCATCGATACCATGAGAGCATCAACAATCTAACACCTGCCGATGTTTACTTTGGCAGAGATCATGCAATCCTCGAAGAAAGGAAAAAAATCAAAACACAGACAATCAAGAACCGTCGCTTGCAACATCAACACCAAGCGGCTTAACATCAAACAAAGAGCCAGAGCCTCCAATAACTAAACCAGCTCCGTGTTCCAAATCATTCGATGACGCACTCACCAAGATTACATCAAGGTGAGTTATATGTACTGGATTCTGGACGCGGCTATCTTTGTAAAGTTGATAGGAAAAGCGGGGAGATTGAGAAAATCGCCTTTTGTAGTGGCTTTGCGCGTGGCTTGTATTTTCATAACAACTTCGCGATCGTTGGTGTCTCATTAGCAAGAGATGGTGCATTCACAGATCTAGAACTACAAGACGAACTGAAACAACGCGACGGCGAAGCTTGGTGTGCTATTCAAATCATCGACCTATCAAGCGGCGATATCGTGCAATGGATTCGATTAACTGGATTTATAAAAGAGTTATTTGACGTGAGCGCCATCGAAGGCGCGGCCTGCCCTATGGCAGTCGGTTATCAAAGCGCAGAGATCCAATCACTCATAACGTTTGATGACTTTGGCGATCAACCTAGCTGATTTCTAAGCCGAGGTGCACCTGGTTATCGCATATCCAATTTGATTGCCCAGCAAAGACCAATTGGCTATGGCGCAGCTTTATGCTGGCCTGTCTGCCACTAAGTCGTGTTCAGGGCGCGCTTTTTACGCCCTGAACTTGTTTGTTATTCTGCGGGTGCATTACCCTGTGCTGCAGAATTATTTCTACGCATTCCGTCGCGGATCAGCGCTTTAACGAGGGAAATACCCATGAGCGCCATGACGACTGAGAACGGCAGTGCGCCAATAATCATCGCAGTGTTGATCGCACCAAGGCCACCAGCAAGCAATAGGCCGCCGATTACCAATGTTAGGATCAGACCCCATGTGATGATGTGAACGCGACCCTTAGGGCTTTCGTCACCAGCAGCAGCAATCGTGTTGATAATCAACACAGCCGAGTCAGCTGATGTCACTAGGTAAGTGAGAAGCAACACGACAATAACGATAGACATCAGTGTCGCCAGTGCAGGAGACAACATGTAGTTGATCATCGCAAACAGCTGAGAGCTAAGCCCTGCACCCGTGATTTGATCACCCGCACCACCATTCAACGTTAAGTCAATGGCAGTACCGCCAGCAAAGGCGAACCAGATGAAACACATGATTGATGGAACAATCATCGCGCCCAAGACATATTCACGAATGGTCCGGCCTTTCGAAATGCGGGCCAAAAACAGGCCAACGAAAGGAGCAAAGGCAATCCACCAAGCCCAGTAGAAGATTGTCCAACCACCTTGCCATCCAGCAAGTTTTGTCGCGACACTGTCTTCAACGCCATCGCCCTTCCAGACAGTAAAGACCATGGAAGGAAGCGAAATCACATAGTCCCAAATACCAACAAACAAGGATTGAAGCGCAAAGATTGTTGAACCGAAGACTAAGAAGAACGCGAGGATGAAGAATGACAGCCCCATATTAATGTTGGACAGCCACTTAATCCCTTTACCAACGCCTGACAGAGCTGACAGCGTTGAACAGAGCATGACGATAATGAGCGCAAAGATCATGGCTATATTCGTTGGATCACCCTCTGCATTCATCAACCATCCCATGCCGGTAATATTGTGGATACCAGCAGCGAACTGCGAAACCCCATAACCAAGTGTGACAGAAACACCGAGGATCGTCGCAATCACAGAAACGATATCGATGATGTGGCCCAATGGACCTTCGAGCGATTTACCCAAAAGCGGTGTCAAACCAGAACGAATGGTCAGCGGCAGCCCACGTGAATAGCTGAAAAACGCTAAGGCAAGCCCAACGATTGCATAACAACCCCAAGCTGAGAAACCCCAGTGTAGGAAAGACCATTTCATTGCTGAGCGAACATTGTCAGCGCCTGACGCTGTGGTCTCACCTGTAATCACATCTGGGTTTGTGCCGAAATGGAAAATAGGTTCGCCTGTCGCATAGGTAAGCATGCCGATGCCGATACCGGCGCCGAACATCATGGAAAACCATGAGAAGCTAGAAAACTCTGGCTTGGAGCCGTCACCGCCAAGGCGGATTTTTCCAGTCGCAGGCCAAAGTGCCAGACCAAGACAAACCAGAATATAAAAGCCCATCACATACATATACCATGGCCCAGTATTCGAATCGATGCCAGCGCGGATGCTTTTTAGAACCTCGCCTGCGGCTTCAGGAAAGGCGACAGCCCATAAGATGAGTGCTCCAAGAAAGCATTTTGAACCGACCGTCACGAATTTCGAAAAACCTTGGTAAAAACCAGCGTTCTCCGTTTTGATACTGAGATCAGTTATTGGGGGTGGTAAAGCCATAATTTCCTCCTCAAATGGCAATTAATTTTAGTGTCTCATTGGTCTAGTAATTATAATAAAATCAGCCTTTATCTCATTGTAATGAGATAAGAGAATGGATCATTACTAGTGGGGTACTAGGCAAAATTGACCCTTGTATAATCTAATGCTGCATGGGTCCTCTTCCGCGGCCCTGCCCACATAATCTGCGCCTTTCCTCCAAAGGTGCGATCGGGCCAACGGTACGATAAGTATTTATCTATACGATCCCTGCCCAGATACCTTTGATCATTGGGTGGGTGAGAGTCAAATTGTTAATGAAAATGCCAAAGGCAAGGTCAAAGGCGATATCGTTGCCAACTTTAAGGGCGTTGCTTTGTGTGTCGAAGCGATGTTCCGATAAAATGTTCACGGCAAACCCATCGGCAAATCTTAGAAGCTGTTAAGAGGGCTCAAGACAGGTTTTGCTCGCATTTGACAGTTTATAAGGCGGTTAAGGCCCCTTCTCTTCCACGTAAAACGGCTCGTTCACAGAAACTTCTGCATATTTGAGTATCCATAGTCTTGTCTTTTGGGGGGGCAAGAAGCTATGAGAGACATAGAAAAACTGATTTGCTTCCTCATGGAAAATAGATAAGGCCAAAGCGATGAAAAATGACACGAAACTGGTAACGGTTTTTGGCGGCTCCGGATTTGTTGGGCGCTATGTTGTAAAAGCCTTGGCCGAGCGCGGCTATCGGGTGCGGGTTGCCTGCCGTAGGCCAGACCTTGCGGGCTTCCTTCGCCCTTTAGGAACGGTTGGTCAGGTTCAGCCGATACAAGCAAATCTTCGCTATCCAGCCTCCGTTGCAAAAGCTGTTGAGGGCTCAGACGCTGTCGTCAATTTGGTTGGCATTTTATATAAGTCAGGCAAACAAAGTTTTGCCGCTGTGCAAGCTCGTGGCGCACGAACAATTGCAGAAGCAGCCAAGCAAGCGGGAATTAACGCACTGGTTCAAATGTCTGCCATTGGCGCGGATGCTGAAAGCGATATTGATTATGCCCGCACAAAAGCACAAGGCGAAGCGGCAGTTCTTGAAACTGTGCCAGAAGCGGTAATCATTCGCCCATCCATCGTGTTTGGACCTGAAGACGAATTCTTCAACCGTTTTGCTGATATGGCAACGAAAGCACCAGCTCTCCCGCTTATCGGCGGTGGGCACACGCAGTTTCAGCCCGTTTATGTCGGCGACGTTGCTGAGGTGATTGCACGTGGTGTTGATGGTTCCCTTGAACAAGGTGCTGCCTATGAACTGGGCGGTCCACGCGTTGCAAGCTTTAAAGAATGCTTGAGCTTGATGCTTGAAACAATCCACCGCAAAAAGGCGATGTTGCCGATTCCATTCGTTCTTGCAAAAATTCAAGGGTCGATCTTAGGCCTTTTGCCAAAGCCGCTTTTGACCAAAGACCATGTGTGCCTTTTGGAACATGATAATGTTGTGTCGGAGGATGCTAAAGCCAACGGCCATACGCTTGAAGGCCTCGGGATTAATCCACAAAGCATGGAAACAATCCTGCCCACTTATCTCGGTCGGTTTAGACCCTATGGGCAGTTTGCTGCAAAGCCTGCAAAACCTGCGTAATACAGGCGAAGAGTGTGGCTTAACGAGAGAGCCGGTCGGATTTAACGCCGATTTGCCAATCTGGATGCCGCCCCTGTTTCGTGATGACGGTTTCTGCTTTTGATGGATCGCTTTGGGATTTTTTCATTTGCAGATCTTTAAGAGGGGCTGTCGCATGAAAAGTGAACTCGTCCTCCTCTTTCGTTTCATCTACCATCTCTTTGCCCATTGCTTCTTTAAGCATCTTTTCTGCGTTGAGTGTCGGGGCCTCTTTTGCCGCTGTGTTGGCAGATGGTGGCGTGTAAACGAACAAGCCAATTAATCCAACGGTACCAATAAGAATGCGCCAATATGCGAAGGGCGCAAATCCATATTTGGTCACGAAGTCGAGCAGATATTTAACAACGACCGCACCCACCACAAAGGCTGCGGCGAAACCAACAGCCACAAGCAACAAATCATCTGTCGTTACAAGGTCGATGTTTTTATAAAGATCATAAACAAACGCACCGCCCATGGTTGGCATGGCGAGGAAGAATGTAAATTCTGCTGCTGATCGCTTGTTTGTGCCCAAAAGCAGCGAGCCTGCGATGGTGGCACCAGAGCGGGAAACGCCAGGGATCATCGCGATACATTGAAAACAACCAATGATGAACATGAGCCAGATTGGGTAGTCTTCCACATTCGTATATTTAGGCGTCATCTTGGATGCTTTGCGGTCCACCCACAGGAGAATGAAGCCACCAATAATCAGCATAATGCAAATCAACATGGGTGACTCAAACAGCACTTCTTTGATGAACTTGTGCAAAAAGACGCCTGCAAAAGCAGCTGGCAAAAAGGCAATTGTTACGCCTGCAACGAAACGGCGCGCTGCACTGCTTGTTGGCAAGGCCTTTGCGATATTGAGCAAGCGATAAAAATAGATCGTCAAAATGGCGAGGATTGCGCCCAACTGGATCAAGACTTCGAATATCTTTCCAGTGTTTTCAAAGCCTAAAAAGTGGCCAAGCAACAAGATGTGTCCTGTCGATGAAACGGGAATAAACTCTGTTAAACCTTCCACAATGCCTAAAATCAGTGCGGAAATTATTGTCTCGGACTGCATCTTCTTTTACCTACTCGACACGGGCGGCAAAGCCCGTTACTCCCTAGTTAGGCATCCTTTTGCCACAAAAGAGTTGCGATAAAGGTAACGGCACTAAGAATTAATTCAAAGAGACAGAAGAAAAATATGCTGAGACTGGTCCATTATCCCTTTGCTGCACAAAGCCGCTTCATTCGTCTTTGCTTGGCAGAATATGGCGAGAGTGCAGAGATGACGGAAGCTAAGCCGTGGGAACGCCGTGATGCTTTGTTACAAATCAATCCAGCCGGCAATATTCCGATATTGATTGAAGATGATGGCCCTGCAATATGTGGCCATGATGTTATTGCTGAATATCTTGATGAAACCCGTGGACCTTTGCAGCGTGACCACCGTTTGATGCCAGAAAACCCGCAAGACCGCGCCGAGGTGCGTCGCTTGATGTATTGGTTCTTGGTGAAAATGGACGGTGAAGCAACCGATTATCTCTGCCGAGAAAAGGTGCATAAGCTTGAACAACGCAACGAAGGTGGCGCACCTGATAGTCAGGTTATTCGTGCGGCCCGCTCTAATGTGAAATCCCACATGCGTTATATTTCTTATCTAGCAAGCACCCGCAATTACTTAGGTGGTCTGCGCCTTTCTTATGCTGACCTTGCCGCCGCTGCTGCAATCTCTGTTATGGATTACACGGGCGACATTGCATGGGAAGAAGAAGAGGTGGCGAAAGCTTGGTATGGCCGCGTTAAATCGCGCCCATCGTTTCGCCCAATTCTCGCAGAGCGTTTGCGCGGCCTGCCGCCGTCTTCCCATTATGCAGACCTAGACTTCTAATCGCTATGAAGGGCGATAAGCTTAAATCCGCGCTTATTTCAGATGCGCTGGATCAAGGGTTTTCATCCGTCAAAATTACGCGGCCTGATGCAATTGGCAAAGCGCCTGCGCGGCTTGACACGTTCTTAGATGAAGAACGTCACGGCACAATGGCTTGGATGGAAGAGCGCACCAATTGGCGCTCCAACCCACAAGCGCTGTGGCCTGAAGCAAAATCAATCATCATGCTATCCATGAATTACGGGCCAGACCATGACCCGCTAGCCGTGCTTGAGCAAAAAGATCGCGCCGCCCTTTCAGTTTATGCGGGTAATCGTGATTACCATGATTTGATCAAGGGGCGGCTTAAACAGATAGCAGGCAGGCTTGCTGCGAAATCTGGCGAAGATGTTAAAGTTTTTGTCGATACAGCACCCGTGATGGAAAAGCCCTTAGCTCAGGCAGCGGGTCTTGGTTGGCAAGGCAAGCACACCAATTTGGTAAGCCGAGACCTCGGGTCTTGGTTCTTTTTAGGCGCAATTTTTACCACCGCAGAGCTGGCGCCAGACGAGGCAGAAAGCGACCATTGCGGCGGCTGTCGTGCCTGCCTTGATATTTGCCCAACCAATGCTTTCCCCGCGCCTTACCAGCTTGATGCGCGGCGTTGTATTTCATACCTCACCATTGAACATAAAGGTCTAGTTGACCGAACTATTAGACCTTTAATGGGCAATCGTATTTACGGCTGTGATGATTGTTTGGCGGTGTGTCCGTGGAACAAATTTGCGCAGCAAACCGAAGAAATCAAACTTCAGGGTCGCGACGATTTAAAGGCTCCAAAATTGGCGGAACTTGTGCAGCTTGATGATGCCGCATTTCGGTCTTTCTTCTCAGGGTCTCCTGTCAAACGGATTGGGCGTGATAAGTTTGTTTCCAATGTGTTGATTGCGATTGGAAATTCAGGTGACACTGAATTAGCAAAATACGCTGAGGCGTGTCTTGCAGACCCAGCGCCGCTTGTTCGTGCGATGGCGGTTTGGGCGCTTCGCAAACTTGTGATGGATGAGGAATTCAACACGGCTGCAAAACAACATATGCTCAGTGAGCGTGATACAATGGTTCTTGAAGAGTGGGAAAATGCATGAAGCTGTTCGTCTTTGGTCTCGGGTTTTCCGCAACCGCAGCTGTTAATCGTTTAGGCCCGTCCTGCTTTAATCAAGGCGGTTGGGTTGCGGCCACATGTCGTGGAGAAGAAAAGGCTGAGAGCATTCGCGCAAGCGGTCTTCGTGCGCACATCTTTTCTGGCGAAGAAGCTGGCAACGAACAAATGCGGGCGGATCTTAAAGAAGCAACGCATATTTTGATGTCCATCAGCCCCGGTGCTGATGATCCCGTACTCGCCCATCACGGTGCTGATATTGCTTCAAGCAAAGCCGTTCAATGGATTGGTTATTATTCAACTGTTGGCGTTTATGGCGATCACCAAGGCGCTTGGGTGGATGAAGCGGCAGAATTACGGCCTGTCAGTAAACGCTCCAATGAGCGGGTTAAGGCAGAGGGTCAATGGATTGCGCTGGCGGCAGAACTGGGCGTGCCAATCGCTCTGGTTCGTTTGGCTGGCATTTATGGGCCGGGCCGCAATACATTCATGAATTTCAAAAAAGGCATTGCACGGCGGATCATTAAACCGGGTCAGGTCTTCAATCGTATTCATGTGTCAGATATTGGCGCGATGACAGAAGCAATGGCGCTTCAAAAGGCTGAAGGCGTGTTTAATGGTGCCGATAATGAGCCAGCCCCACCGCAAGATGTTGTCGAATTTGCAGCCAACATGATGGGTGTAGACGTGCCGCCAGATGTGCCGTTTGATGAGGCGGATTTATCGCCGATGGGCCGTTCTTTTTATGGTGAAACCAAGCGAGTTTCCAATGCACGCCTCGCCCAAGACTTAGGCATAGATTTAGAGTTTCCCAATTACCGAAAAGCACTAACGGCGCTTTGGAATGAGAAAACTTGGGACCAACAAACAACTTTGAAAGCGATGGGCTAATGGCACCTTCATTGACTAAGACTGTTATTCTCTCAATCATCACCATGACGGCCTTTGCGTTAAATTCCGTTTTTGGCCGCTTGGCTTTGTCTGTCGATGCGATTGACCCTGCCAGCTATACGACAATCCGCCTCGCATCAGGCGCAATCATGCTTTTCTTGCTGGTGGCTTTGCGTGGTGGTTTCAAGAAAGACTTGTCGCCACCGCCTTTCGTGTCTGGCACGGGTGTCTCGGCAATCGCCTTGTTTGTTTACGCCGCTTTCTTCTCCTTTGCTTATATCACGCTTGATACGGGCGTCGGCGCACTGATCCTGTTTGCTTGTGTGCAAGCAACCATGATTGGTTGGGGGCTGTTCACCGGTGAGCGACCTAGCATTCAGGCATGGATTGGCATTGTTTTAGCCATTGGTGGGTTCGTCTATCTGGTGTCGCCAGGATTAAAAGCACCCGATCCTTTTGGTGCCATCTTAATGGCCATCGCGGGTATTGCTTGGGGTGTCTACTCATTGAAAGGCAAAGGCTTGTCTGATCCACTTCGCGCGACTGCTCGCAATTTCATTTGGAGCGTACCGCTTGGCGTCGTCTTGGTTTTGATCTTTTTAAGCCAGCAAAAACTAGAGTATCACGGCGTCGTTTTAGCCATCGCGTCAGGGGCGGTAACGTCGGCGCTGGGCTATGCGCTTTGGTATGTAACGCTTAAAGGGCTAACGGCTAATAAAGCGGCGATCTTGCAATTGACCGTGCCCGTCATCGCTACATTCTTCGGCATTGCTATCCTCGGAGAGCCGCTGACACAACGCTTTATGATCGCAACGATTTGTATTTTGGGTGGTGTGGCATTGTCGATTTTGGCGAAAGAAAAGAAGCTCGGCTAGGTCGCCTTTGCAGTAGCGGATAGTTTTTTGATAGCCTGCTCTAACAAAACAATGTCTTCGTCCCGAGAAAGGCGATGGTCGCCGTCTGGCACAAGCGTGAAGTTCACATCATCATGGGGCAAAAGGTTGATGAGGGCGTGGCCGTGTTCCCAAGGAACATCTGCATCTTGGCGACCATGCAAAATGTGAACAGGGCAGCCAAGGTGGAGCGGCGTATCGCCAATGAGGTGCTTACGGCCATCTTCGATGAGTTGGCGTGTAATTTTATAATCGCCATCACCATAAGAAGACGGACGATTGTAAAAGCCTTCCTCCATGACCGTTTTTTGGAGTTCAGCTGGAAACCTTTCCCACATCAGTTTTTCGCTCATATCCCAAGCAGGCGCAATTAGCACCAAGCCACCAACACGGCCCTTCATACGAGCCGCGAGGAGCAGGGCTAACCATCCGCCCATAGAGGAGCCGACGATAATTTGTGGCCCGCTGGTTTTATTATCAAAAACATAGGTGGCTTCTTCCAGCCAATCAGAAATCGTGCCGTCTTCAAAGGCGCCGCTTGAAAGACCGTGACCTGAATAATCCATCAAAGTACAGGCCTGCCCACGCGCTTTTGCCCATTTTGCGATGGCTTGGGCCTTTTGGCCCTGCATGGAAGATTTAAAGCCGCTGAGCCAGAAAAGGCCGGGGTTGTTGCCTTTCTCACTATGCACAGCAATGGACCGACCTTGAATATCGATCTTCTCAATTTGTAATTTGTCTTGGCTCAATGGGAACGCTCGTTTAAGGGTTACACCCAAAGTTAAATAACCAGAACACAGTGACATGCCTGACCTTGATGGCAAGACCATTTTACAAATTATACCGACGCTAAAAACAGGTGGCGCGGAGCGTACCGTTGTGGATATGACACGCGGCATCGTTGATGCAGGTGGACGGGCACTGGTTGCAAGCGCTGGCGGCGGCCTTGTTCAAAAGGTCGAAGACAATGGCGGGGCACATTTCACATTGCCGCTTGATGCAAAGTTTCGGCTGGACCGCCATCTCACCAACAAATGGGCGCTTGTTTCTTTGTGCAAGCAAGAGGGGGTGGATTTAATTCATGCCCGCTCCCGCGCGCCAGCTTTCCCAGCGCTTGGAGCCGCCCGCAAGTTGGGTCTTCCGTTTTTAACGACCTATCACGGCATTTACTCAGAAAAGAATGCGCTCAAGCGCTGGTATAATTCTGTGATGGTGGCTGGTGACGCGGTGATTGCGAATTCGACCTATACGGCGTCCCTCGTTAAAGAGCGTTATCAACTGGCAGATGATGACATTCACATTGTTCATCGTGGCACAGATATGGGCTTGTTTGATGTGACGAAAATTTCCAAGCAAGCCCAAGCAGAGCTGCGGCTGAAGTGGCATTTGCCTGATGATAAGCCGGTTGTCATGCTGCTTGCGCGTTTGACGGATTGGAAGGGGCATTTGCTTGCCATTCGTGCCGCCCGTAAAATTCGCGAAAAGGGTGGCCAGCTGCCGCATTTCGTTTTTGCTGGTAGTGCCCAAAGTGAAACTTATCTAGCGCGTGTGCGTTCAGCTATTGTTGAAGCAGCGATGATGGATAACTTCTCGCTTGTTGGTCATGTTGAGGATGTGGCGTTGGCGTTGAGTGTATCTGACTTGGCGATTGTGCCTTCCACCAAACCAGAAGCATTTGGCAGGTCAGTTACTGAGGCTTCAGCTGCTGGATTGCCCGTTATTGCCTTTGATCATGGCGGTGCAACAGAGACGATTTTAGCGCCGCCTGATTGTGATGAAGCTGAGAAAACGGGGCTCAAAGTGCCTGTTGGTGACATCGATGCGCTGGCGGATGCAATCAATGAGATTGTCGCGCTATCTCCTGCAAAGCGTGATGCAATGGGCGCTCGCGGGCGTGCTCATATTCAGCGAAATTTCACCAAAGAGCATATGATTGAGAAAACGCTTACCGTTTATCGCAATTTGATGGGCTGATATTGCCTGATTTCAAGTATTTCTATTGACTTTGCGCTAAAAGGTGTAAACTTGGCGCAACGTACTTATATGGGCGTTATCGACAATATTATAGGAGTTCAGGACAATTCGCAGACCACATAGAGGGCAAGAGCCAAAGAAAGACGGACCACGCATTAATGGAGACATTCGTGTACCGGCTGTACAATTAATCGATGCTGAAGGTGAGAATGTCGGAGAGACATCAATCGAAGACGCACTCGATATGGCCGCAGAAGCAGGGTTAGACCTTGTGGAGATTAATGCGGGCCAAGGAATGCCTGTCTGTAAAATCCTGGACTACGGCAAGCTGAAATTTCAAAAGCAGAAAAAAGCTGCCGAAGCGCGCAAGAAGCAAAAGACGGTTGACGTCAAAGAAATCAAGATGCGCCCGAATATTGATACGCATGACTATGAAGTCAAAATGCGTGCGATCCTCAAATTCTTTGGCCAAGGCGACAAGGTGAAAGTAACCTTGCGGTTCCGTGGTCGTGAAATGGCACACCAAGAGCTTGGTATGGAATTGCTTCAAAAGGTCAAAGCGGAAACTGCTGACATTGCGAAGGTTGAATTTGAGCCAAAGCTTGAAGGTCGTCAGATGATTATGGTGTTGGCACCGACTGCTAGTAAATAATCAGACCGATTTATGAAATTTGATAACTGGCTCTTTGAGATATGAGAGCCGGTTATTTTTTTGCCTGATCGGTTTTCTCAGTCAGCGGCTGTTCACGGTCCAATATTGTCACCAGCGCCTGACACATGGCAGGGGAGGCCATATTTAAAAAGGTTCTGATGCCCAAATCGTTAGGGTGAAACACGTCGCGCACGCTGCCATCTTTGCGTGCTTTGTATAATTTATTATTGCCTTCAAAGGTGGCAATGGTTTCTTCCGTCAGGCCTTTAACGGGAAGGCAAGCGCCTCCTGCTTTTTCAAAGCCATTAAAGAAATGATTTTGCCCAACGCGTCTGATTGCATTTTGCTTGCCTGAAAAGCTTGGGGCCGTCGTGAGGTAAACGCAAGGCGTGCCGGCTGGCACTTGGGCTGCTAATCTTGCCGCGTCGTCATGGGCAAGCGCTTCATTTTTGGCCCATTTATTAGCGTATTTCCCCAAAATTGTCAGAACCACCAAGTTCGGCTTGTTGCCAACTTGTTTAAACAATGTCTCCAAAGGCGATTGATCTGCTTGGCAAAGCGGGTAATTTCCCTCGCGCCCTGTTTGATGGAACTTTTGGTCTGGTGTTTGCAGTACGCCAAAACCTCGGGTGTTTTTGGGCCAGCTTTTTTCTGGCACGCAAAGCGCGTCTTTTTCTTTTCCCTCACGGGCAAGCCACGAATTAAGCGTGGCCGCACGGATACCCGCCACACCGACATCGCCTGAAAAATGTTCTTTAAAGTCGGCAGCTCGCTCGGGTATCAACGCACCGCACGTTTCAGCAAGCTTGTTAAAATGATCGAGGTAGGCAGGACCGCCACGAAACAGAATTTGAGAATCGCCAACGACCAAAAGGTCGGCATCTTTTAAGGATTGGGCAGGTGCTGCGGTGATGCTTGTTGTTATTGCAATAAGGCTTGAGGCAAGCATGATTTTAGCAGTTTTCAGCACGATTATTTCTCCGAAGATGCAAACAATTGACGTCCAGCTGCTTTATGTTCTCTCATCGCATGGTATGGCAAGAGTCGCGCGACTAAATATTACGTGACATTCCGTGAGTCGTTTCTTGCTCAAACGCTTGCAATTTACCTGTTTAAACCGTATAAGCGCGCATCGTTGAGTGACCCGGCGGTTTTTGATCTATCTGGATCGAGACGGGCATGCCGTGGCTACTCTAAACGCTTAACACGAAAAACAGCAGTTCCGTGGTCGGTTTCCGGCGTTTGGAATATGCATAAAAGGACAAGCAAAATGCCCAAGATGAAGACTAAATCAGGCGCTAAAAAGCGCTTTAAGATCACCGCGAACGGCAAGATCAAAGCGGGCCAAGCTGGCAAGCGCCACGGCATGATCAAACGCTCTAATACGTTCCTCCGCAATGCACGCGGCACGACGGTTCTTTCAGAACCAGATGCACGCATTGTGAAAAAATTTATGCCAAACGGCTAGTAACGGATTAGGAGAATAAGAAAATGGCACGTGTAAAACGCGGTGTGACATCTCACGCCAAACACAAAAAAGTCCTAAAAGCCGCTAAAGGCTATTACGGCGCACGCTCACGGACAATTAAAGTTGCAAAGCAAGCTGTCGAAAAAGCAGCACAATACGCTTACCGCGACCGTAAAGTCAGAAAGCGTCAATTCCGCTCATTGTGGGTCCAGCGTATTAACGCCGCTGTTCGTCTACACACAGACAGCGAAATGACATATGGCAGCTTCATGAATGGCTTGAGCAAAGCCAACATCGATGTTGACCGTAAAGTTCTCTCTGATCTTGCGATCACTCAGCCAGAAGCTTTCAAAGGCTTGGTTGAAGAAGCGCAGAAAGCACTTGCTGCTTAATCGAGCGACAAAACGAATTTAAATAAAGCCCGTCTGTTCAATGCAGGCGGGCTTTATTTTTTGCCTGCTTGCTCCTGAATCCGTTTAACCCGTTCAGCCGAGCTTGGATGGGTGGAGAGCCATCCAGGAATAATGCTGTTTTTGTTTTCAAGCTTCTGTGCAATTTTTTCAAAGAAATTGGTGAGGGCCAGTGGATCGCGACCGGCGCGCTTCATAAGTATGATAGAATAATCGTCGGCCTGCCTTTCAAAGTTGCGGCTATAAGAAAGCGTCAAAATACCAGCGCCTTGGACAAGGGCATCTTCAAAAATGCCACCAACATCCCCTGCAATCAGTTGGATCATGACAAAGAAACCAACTGAACGATAAATCAACCTTAGACCATGTTGATGACGCACATGGCCGAGCTCGTGGCCCAAAACGCCGATGACAGTGTCATCATCAACCAGCTTTAATAAAGCGTCTGTCACAACGATGGTTCCGTCTGGTAGCGCGAAAGCATTTGGCCCAATGGGGCTTGCATGAAATCGCAAATGAGGTTCGAGGCTTTTCACCCGCCCATCCGAATGAGAAATCAAATCTTGGAATGCTGCTGCCAGTTTTTCTTGTCGTTCTTTGTCTACCTTCGTCGGCTTAAACAGGCGATCTTCAAGCCCTGTAAATGAGGCTTTGGAAATAGCCTTGATCACCGCGTTGGGTGTGGCCGCGACAGCGACGTTGATGGCAACTGGCAGGGCATAACGATACATGGCAAGGACCAAGCCTATTGCCACGACCGCGATGATGATCATGCGTGGATGAAACTTTTCCAACCAATTGACTGAAGCATCAGACATTGAAGTGCCAACCAATCGGTCAACGCCGTTATTGTCTGAAGTGACGAAGACCGAGTTGTCAGGAAGAGTTAATCTGCGCGGGATGGTTCCGATGCGATCAGAGATGCTGACCTCATTTCGCTTGGCTCTGACAATGGTTTGGTTGTCATGGGCATTCGTGATAACCACAGTACCCTCAGCAACACGCAAAATCGAGGCAGTGCTTTTGCCAGCACCGGCCTCGAAAAAATTCCCCGTCAAAGAGGCTCGATCTGGGTTGTTAGGCACCGAGGCCGACATCTACGCCTTCTATATCCATAAATTCGCTACCAACAACGCCAGAGCTGGATTGCACGGACGACGCATATTCACTCAAGCTACCATTCACGCTAACGGTCGTTTGGCTTGAGATGTAACGGGCCATACGAACTTTTGCCCACGGTGACATAAGGCCCAAAGTTAGCGCCATAACTATAGCATTTGTAACGGCGATGAATGCATAACGTCTTATCGAAAGTGTTGAACCAAAACTGTGCTTGTTATCCAATACAAGGTGATTGTAGAGCGTATTACGTACAACAACATTGTAGGCTAAATAACCAAGTCCAAAGATGATGAAAGCCGGAATAAGTGTAGCATAAATGGTGACAATTGTACCGATATTAGTAATGCCATCAGTAACCCAACTAAGTAGGCCGCTTTGGAGGGCAATCCAACCGTAGATTGCTACGAGAATAAGGACGGTGGTGAGAATGATTGCAAATATTTTGTAGAGTGGTGCAATTGGCATTTCGAGACCAAAATCTCGGTCGCCATATCGTGAGTTGTTGGCAACAAATTGCGAAAGCGTGCGGGAAACAAACGGTGTGATTAGGTAAATGGTGAAAATATTTAAAAAGGGAAGCGCAATAAACGCCCAAAATGCGCCGCCATATGTCCCCTTAAAGTCAAATCTGACATTGCGATAGCTTGTCATGCGTCTAGAAAACTGAAGTCCCTTTACGATCAACCATGGGAAGAGGCCCAAGTAGATGACCAACAAGATAAGGCCGGCAATCGGTGCGATGTGCGTCAGTAGCTGAAAGGCAATCAAAGCGGCAACAACAATAATCCTGCCAATCAATATCTGCTTGCCGGTCGCGTGGTAGTCAAAGGCGTGGCCATCAATGCTTGTATTGCCGTAAAAATAGCGGTTTGTTCGGACTTTCGCCCAAGCCGAATAAATCCCTAAAGTTACAATATTCAAAAAAATATTAACTATCCAGATGACAAAATATTCCTTCGCATTTCCTGAAAATTTAATTGGATGATCCATATTGCACCTCAGATTTAAAAGTATATTTTCATTGTATTTGATAATGAGCCTAGCATCTCAACAGAGTTATTCAACTCCAGTTTGCCGATAATCCAGATAATTCTAGCTTAAAGTCTGGACCTTCCGCGCTGATCTGGTAAAACGCGCGAGACCCATTTATCAGGAAATTTCCATGTCCGAGCTTGACCAATTAGAGAGCGAGATTAGCGCTCAAATCGAAGGTGCCGCAAATGAGGCGGCACTTGAAGATATTCGCGTGGCGAGTTTGGGCAAAAAAGGCTCAATTTCCGAGAAAATGAAAACGCTTGGCAAGATGACGCCGGAAGAGCGGCAAGTGATGGGACCAGCGCTTAACGGCCTTAAAGTGCGCATCGGTGAGAGCATCGCTGCCCGTAAAGAGGTCTTGAAGGAAGCAGCCCTTGGTGAGCGCCTTGCAAGCGAAACTGTTGACGTCACTTTGCCGAACCGTGCGGACCCGTTGTCAGATGGCCGTATCCATCCTGTCACCCAAGTGATTGATGAGATTACAGCGATTTTCGCCGATATGGGTTTTGGCGTGGCCGATGGTCCTGACATTGAGACGGATTATTATAACTTCACGGCGCTGAACTTTCCTGAAGGCCACCCAGCACGCGAAATGCACGACACGTTTTTCTTCAATGAAAAAGAAGACGGCGAGCGCCTTTTGCTGCGCACCCATACATCGCCTGTTCAAATCCACACGATGGAAGAACAAGAGCCACCGATCCGTGTGATCATTCCAGGCCGCACCTATCGCCAAGATTCAGATCAAACCCACACACCAATGTTCCACCAAGTGGAAGGCCTTGTGGTTGGGGAAGACATTCACATGGGCCACCTTAAATGGACCTTGGAAGAGTTCTGCAAAGCCTTCTTTGAAGTGCCAACCTTGAAGCTGCGCCTACGTCCAAGCTTTTTCCCGTTTACGGAGCCAAGCATGGAAGTTGATGTTCAATGCGAATTTGGCGACGGCGAAGTGAAAATCGGTGAGGGTGACGGCTGGATGGAAATCCTCGGCTCTGGCATGGTTCACCCCAATGTTTTGAAGCACGGCGGTGTTGATCCTGAGAAATATTCAGGCTTCGCGTTCGGTGTCGGTATCGACCGCCTAGCTATGTTGAAATACGGCGCCCCAGACTTACGCGCTTTCTTTGATGCAGACGCCCGTTGGATCAAACACTACGGCTTCCGCCCGATTGATATTCCAAGCCTTGTTGGCGGCCTTAGCTCTTAAACGCGTAGAAAGATAGAGAAATGAAATTCACAGTCTCCTGGCTCCGCGATTATCTTGATTTTGATGCCTCGCTTGAACAGCTTCTTGAAACACTGACATTGATCGGCCTTGAGGTCGAAGATGTGGACGATCCTGCCAAAAGATTGGCGGCGTTCAAAATTGCTCATGTGCTGGAAGCAGAACAACACCCTGATGCTGACCGCCTTCGTGTTTTGAAGGTTGATAACGGCTCTGGTGAGCCGTTCCAAGTGGTCTGTGGTGCGCCTAATGCACGCGCTGGCATGAAGGGCGTTTTGGGCTTGCCGGGTGATTATGTGCCGGGCCTTGATATTACATTGTCCGTTGGCAAAATCAGAGGCGTTGAAAGTCGCGGTATGATGTGTTCAGGCAAAGAGCTTGAAGTGTCTGAAGACCATGACGGTATTCTTGATTTGCCAGAGGATGCCCCTGTGGGTGAGGCCTATGCGTTATGGGCTGATATGGATGATCCCGTGATTGAGATTGGTGTCACGCCAAACCGCCCAGATGTTTTGGGTGTTTATGGTATTGCGCGCGATCTTGCCGCAGCTGGTCTTGGTAAGCTTAAAAACAAAGCCGTACCAAGTGTGCGCGGCAATGGCGCTTGCCCTGTAAGCGTTGATATTCAAGTTCCAGATTTCTGCCCTGCTTTCGGGTTGCGCCAAGTAACGGGCGTAAAGAATGGCCCGTCGCCTGAATGGATGCAAACCCGCCTTCGTGCCATTGGCCTTCGTCCAATCAACGCACTGGTGGACATCACCAACTACATGACCTTCGACCGCGGTCGTCCGTTGCACGTGTTTGATGCTGACAAAGTGCACGGCAATCTCGTCATTCGTTCTGCGAAACAGGGCGAAGAGCTGGAAGCGCTCAATGATAAGACCTACACGCTTGATGAAACCATGGGCGTGATTGTTGATGATAACGGCGTTGAATCGCTGGCTGGTGTTGTGGGTGGCGTTGTTTCAGGCTCTGAAGAGGGAACAACCAACGTGCTGATTGAATCAGCCCTTTGGGACCCAATGCAAATTGCCCGCACAGGCCGCAAGCTTGGTGTGAACACAGACGCTCGCTATCGCTTTGAACGCGGTGTTGACCCGAATTTCATGATTGAGGGCCTCGAAGAAGCAACCCAATATGTGCTTGATATTTGTGGCGGT
This sequence comes from Hyphomicrobiales bacterium, assembly GCA_039964305.1. GTDB lineage: Bacteria > Pseudomonadota > Alphaproteobacteria > Rhizobiales > JACESI01 > JACESI01. Next base: position 35,941 of record JBDVXS010000143.1, on the reverse strand, counting down.
GAAGCAAGTGATTTGCACATTGCAGGTGAAGTGCCGGATGTAGACCAAATCATCGAATTCCCAACGACTGAAGTGAAGCGTCTTGGTGGTATTGATCCTGAACCGCGTGAGATTAAAGCAATTTTAGAATTGCTCGGCTTTTGGGTCTCAGGCCAAGCGCCCGATTTCAAGGTTGCAGTTCCAAGCTATCGTCCAGACATCTTCGGCACAGCTGATTTGGTGGAAGAAGTGGTTCGTATCTTTGGCATTAACGAGGTGCCATCAACACCGCTCCCGCCGATGGCTGAAATCGGTTCGGCCAAACTAACCCTTTCCCAAAAGCGCAACCGCACCGCTAAACGCACCCTTGCAGGGCACGGCATGATGGAAGCGGTGACGTGGTCCTTTATTTCAGAAACGGAAGCCAAACTCTTTGGCGGCGGTGATGCGAGCCTGAAACTGGCAAACCCAATCTCCAGCGATCTTTCTGATATGCGCCCAAGCCTGTTGCCGGGCCTAATGCTTGCTGCACAGCGCAATACTGACCGTGGACTTGGTGATGTGGCGCTGTTTGAGGTTGGTCAAGTCTTCCAAGGTGACAAGCCAGAAGACCAGCACGATTGCGCCAGTGGCATTCGTCGCGGCCTTTCAGGCAGTGGCCGCCATTGGACAGGTAAAGGCACTGAGGTCAACGTTTATGACGCTAAAGAAGATGCGCTCGGTGTGTTGGCAGCCTTGGGTGCTAATGTTGATAATTTCCAGATCGTTGCGGGCGGTGCTGATTATTTCCACCCAGGTCGCTCTGGCACCATTCAGCAAGGACCAAAGAACATCATTGGTCACTTCGGTGAGTTCCATCCTAGTTTGCTAGAAAAGCTCGATGTATCAGGTCCGCTTGTTGGATTTGAGCTTAACCTGCAAGCATTGCCTGCCCCACGTGCGAAAGCGACGAAGACTAAGGGTGCTATGCGCATTTCTGACCTTCAGCCATTGCACCGAGATTTCGCCTTTGTCGTGAATAAAGACGTGCAAGCAGATAAAGTTTTGCGCGCAGCAAAGAGTGCTGACAAGAAGCTCATCAGTGATGTGTCATTGTTTGATATTTTCGAAGGTGACAGTTTAGGTGCTGATAAAAAATCACTCGCAATCGATGTCACGCTTCAACCTTCAGATAAAACCATGACGGATGAAGAGATTGAAGCGGTGGCAACAAAGATTGTTCTTGCTGTCGAGAAAGCAACCGGCGGCACGCTGAGAGGCTAATCTTTAAAAGTGTGGGAGAGCGGACTGACGTTAAACGCTTCAGCGTCGCCAAGAGCCAGCTATACGGGCTGTGACCATTTAGCGACCATGATTTCATCTGGTGTGATGACATCATTCTCGTCTGTGTTCACCCGTTTCCATGCAACATCATAAAGGCGCAGTCTTTTTACGAGAGATGCGCTTTTGTGGCCAGAACTGGCAAGTAATTTGATGAAAGTTTTAAATTCAGATTTATCAAGTGAAATAGAGTTGTCGGTGTCTGCTTGCGAAAAGAACGCACCTTGAGAAGCAGCCGCATGCACATTATGCGCTACGCCTAAGCCTAATACCAAAACTATTGCAATCAACCGCTTCACTGGAACACCCTTTATTGTATGTTCTTATATCTGGAGTGTTTATAGATAAATGCCAATGAACAAAGTGTTCACCTATGTTCACGTTATTGCGCGGGCAGTATGAGAATTTTGTGTTTATTTGAAGGCGGCAAGGGACATTTTGAAGTTTGTTCTTGTTTCGTTCTATTTTATGGTTAATATCGAGTAAGAATCAGCGAACGATATTCGGATATAGAAGGGACGGCCATCATGACTATGCATTTGCCACTTGAACATTTTTCAAACGCGACCCTTCAGCCCTTCGTAAGGCCTGAACCAATCAACCCGCTTGCAAACCCATTTGTTTTAAAAGTTATCCCGTTTTGGATGGGCGGTGAGGTTGGTCGTGGTGATTTGACCAGTTCTGCCTGCTTGTTTGAGCCTACATACCGCGTGCGCATTGAAAGCCTCTTACATCTTAATTGTGATGAGGTTGAAGAACAGCATGGTGCTGACGTTGCTTATACTCTTGAAGGTCGCACAGGTCTTTATGTGGTGGTCAGCGATATTGAAAGCATTCGTGATGGCGTGCGTGGCAAGTCACTTGGTTTCAAGGTTTCCAAAACGGGCATTGCTGAATATGTGATTGAGACGCCAGCCGGCCTCATTATTTTCGCCCAAGATATGAACGCAAATAGCAATCAGCTCGCAGCCTAGCAACTTTATTGGTGCAGCTTCGAGTGCGACTAGATTGTAGGTGGAAATATATTAGGAAGGCGCGCTGAGGGGCATAACAGCGACGCCTTCCCGGTGGAGGCCAGGGTAAACCTCTGCGCTTAATATGTTGGTGTTGGCCGTTATTCTCAAACAAACTATTTTCACGTGTTCGTGTGGTTGTATTTGAAGTATTGTGCCGTTCGTCTTGTAAGAAATAAAAAGGCCGCACAATGTGCGGCCTTTAAATTTAAAGAACTTATTGTAAGGGCGTAATGCCTGCTTACTAGTCTTCTTTTTTGATTTCTTCGCCAGTTTCCTGATCGACAACCTTCATAGACAAACGCACTTTTCCACGCTCATCAAAGCCCATCAATTTCACTTTAACTTTCTCGCCTTCTTTAACAACATCAGTTGTTTTTTCAGGGCGACCATTGGTTAGTTGTGAAATATGAACAAGGCCATCTTTCGCGCCGAAGAAGTTTACGAATGCGCCGAAGTCGACTGTTTTCACAACAGTACCTTCGTAGATTTCGCCAACTTCAGGCTCAGATGTGATCGATTTAATCCAAGTGACAGCTGCATCAATTGCTTTGCCGTCGCTTGACGCCACTTTAACAGTGCCATCATCTTCGATGTTCACTTTAGCGCCTGTCTTCTCAACGATCTCACGAATAACCTTACCGCCTGTACCGATAACTTCACGGATTTTGTCAGTAGGGATCTGCATGATCTCGATGCGTGGAGCAAATTCGCCAACGCTGTCACGTGATGCAGACAAAGCGTCTGTCATACGATCAAGAATGTGCAAACGACCACCTTTAGCCTGCTCAAGAGCAGCCTGCATGATCTCTTCAGTGATGCCGTCGATCTTAATGTCCATTTGAAGTGAAGTGATACCGTCAGCAGTACCCGCCACTTTAAAGTCCATATCGCCGAGGTGATCTTCGTCGCCAAGGATGTCAGAAAGAACAGCGTAATCGTCGCCCTCTTTAATCAAGCCCATTGCGATACCAGCAACTGGTTTCTTCAATGGTACACCAGCGTCCATAAGCGCAAGTGACGTACCACAAACTGTTGCCATAGAAGATGAACCATTTGATTCAGTAATCTCAGACACAACACGCAATGTGTATGGGAACTCGTGGTTCTCAGGCAACATTGGGTGGATCGCACGCCAAGCAAGTTTACCGTGACCGATTTCACGGCGACCAGGTGAGCCAGTACGACCAGTTTCACCAACAGAGAATGGAGGGAAGTTGTAATGAAGCAAGAAGCTCTCTTTACGTGTTCCATCCAAGCTGTCGATGAACTGTTCATCATCAGCTGTACCAAGTGTTGCCACAACAAACGCCTGCGTTTCACCGCGTGTGAAGAGCGCAGAACCGTGTGTGCGTGGCAAAATGCCAACTTCTGAAACAATGTCACGAACTTTGTCGAGTGAACGACCGTCGATGCGTGAGCTTGTTTTGATGATGTTGCCGCGAACAACAGATGCTTCTGCTTTCTTGAACAAATCACCAAGCAATACGCCGTCTGGACCTTCTTCACCTTCAGCAGGTGTTAGGGCTTCAACAACTTTCGCTTTCACCGCATCAACAGCGTCTTTACGCTCAAGCTTTGCAGTAATTTTGTAAGCTTCAGTTAGATCATCGCCAACAAGTCCAAGCACTTTGCCGTAAACTTCTGAGTGATCTTCAACAATGTGCTCACGTGGTGCTTTTGCAGCCGTTTCAGCAAGCTTGATGATCGCATCAATTACCGGCTGGAAGTTTTTGTGACCAAAGGCAACCGCACCAAGCATAACTTCTTCGCTTAGTTCTTTTGCTTCTGATTCAACCATCAACACAGCGTCGCCCGTACCAGCAACAACAAGATCAAGAGATGAATCTTCCATGTCATCGGTTGTTGGGTTCAAGATGTATTCGCCGTCTGTAAAGCCAACACGTGCGCCACCAATTGGGCCCATGAATGGAACGCCAGAGATAGTAAGAGCTGCAGAAGCTGCAACCATTGCCAATACGTCTGGGTTGTTTTCCATGTCGTAAGACATAACGGAGATGATTACCTGCGTATCGCACTTAAAGCCGTCAGCAAAAAGCGGACGGAGTGGACGGTCAATCAAACGGCAAGTGAGTGTTTCGTTCTCGCTCGGGCGACCTTCACGTTTGAAGAAGCCACCAGGGATTTTACCAGCCGCATAGGCTTTTTCTTGGTAGTTCACTGTGAGCGGGAAGAAGTCTTGGCCAGGTTTTGGCTTTTTAGCAGCAACGATTGTCGCCATAACTGAAGTGTCGCCGTAGCTTGCGATTACCGCACCGTCAGCCTGACGCGCCACTTTACCAGTTTGTAGTTTTAGGGGACGTCCGCCCCAATCAATTTCTACTTCATGAATATCAAACAAGATTTTGTCCTCATATATAACCGCGCCCCCTATGGGCAAACGGCTGAACGCTTTCGGCGTTCTTTTGCGAATGTCGCGGCGATCATGAGCAAGACAACGAGAAGCTTTTAAAGGTAACTGAAAAAGCCACTGGCAATCCTGCCATGAACAGTCCGCATTAAAATTGATGCCGCAGCATCAAGGCAAAAGGCGGCACCGCGAGGCACCGCCTATTGAAAACGTTAGCGGCGTAGGCCGAGACGTTTGATCAAGTCAGCGTAACGCGCTTGATCTTTTTTCTTTACGTAGTCGAGGAGACGACGACGCTGGCTAACCATTTTCAAAAGGCCGCGGCGAGAGTGATTGTCTTTGCCGTGGTCTTTAAAGTGGCCAGTCAAATTATTGATACGCTCAGAAAGGATCGCAACCTGTACTTCTGGTGAGCCAGTGTCGCCGTCTTTAGTGGCATATTCTTTGATAAGTTCCGCTTTGCGGTCTGCTTCAATCGACATCGGGTACTCCTATATATTGGCCCTTAATGGGCGAGATTAAATATCCGCTTCGGTTTCAACATGCCCTTATCAACTTCACCCAGAGCAATCAGAAGTCCTTCTGACATAACGCTCACGGTGTCTGTTATCAAAGGTGCATCGCGTCCGCGAAGCAATACGGATTGACCTTGTTTAAGGCGTACCGCGTCTTGTTTGCTTATGGCCACCGCCGGGATGTCGTCCAGCGCGGTCTCAACAGACAAGAGCACATCATCAAAATGGCCGTTATAAGCCATTTCGGTGAATTCTGGTGTCTTATGACGCAATTCCTCTAGCATTGCTAGCGAAATCATGTCCTCTTCATTAAATGGGCCGACGCTTAGGCGTCTGAGCGCAGAAACATGGCCTCTCGTGCCCAATTTCCGCGATAAATCACGGGCCAAAGCGCGCACATAGGTTCCTTTTCCGCATTCGGCCTCTAAAATTGCTGTGTCAGCATCTGGGCGCTCAACCAATTCAAGGTTATGGACCTGTATCGGGCGGGCCTCAAGAATAACTTCTTCGCCGTCGCGGGCGCGGTCATAGGCTCGTTCGCCATCGATTTTAATCGCTGAAAACGCAGGCGGCACTTGCATGATCTCGCCCATGAATTCTGGCAAAAGCGCGTTAATCTCATCATCAGATGGGCGGTGATCGGAGCTCTCAGTCACATGGCCTTCGCCGTCATCTGTGTTGGTCTCGGAACCGAACTGGACCGTAAAGCGATAAACCTTCTCGCCGTCCATAATGAAAGGGACCGTTTTGGTCGCCTCGCCCAAAGCAATGGGCAGCAAACCAGTTGCCAGCGGATCTAGCGTGCCCGCGTGACCAGCCTTATTGGCGTTAAACAGCCATTTCAATTTGCCGACTGCTTGGGTAGATGTCATCTCAAGCGGCTTATCCAGAATGATCCACCCACTTGTGTCCAAGCCCTTCTTCTTACGTCCCATTATTCGTCGTCGTCCTGATAGCCAGTTTGACGTTCAAGGTCTTGTGCGACCTTGGGTGAGCGCAATAAAGCGTCTACTTTTGCATATTCATCAAAACTATTATCGACTTGGAACCGAAGATTTGGGGTGTATTTCAAAGACACTGCTTTGGCGATACGACCACGCAAAAACTTGGCGTTTTCAGCCAGTGCTTTGACGATTGCCTTCACATCTTGCGGCCCTAACGGTGCGATGTAGATTGTCGCAATCTTAAGGTCAGGCGACATCTTCACTTCTGAAACGGAAACCACGCTGGTCTCCAAAAGATCATCGCGCACCTCGCCACGCGTTAAGCTGTCGGAGATTGCTTTGCGGATAATTTCCCCAACGCGCAATTGGCGTTGTGATGGCATTTTTGGCGCATTCATGATGACGATACTCTCGGTCTTCCCAAAACCTGCCATCCAATGACGACAAGTGCCGCACTCAAAATGATGGCGATCGCGCCATATGGCGGACCGACGCAACCTTCAACGATGGAGCGGAACATAACACTTTTTGCATCGGAAACAGTCCATGCATTATAAAAGAAATAACAAGCAAGCGCGGCTGCTGTCGTGACCACCAAAGAAAACCAAAGGTTCTTAAATTTGACAGCCAAAATCATCACGACAAAAAGCGCAAGAACGCCGGATGATGAAAGAATATGCAACATTTCGGTGAACCAAGTCGCATCGCCTAAGTCACTATCCCAATAGGGGCGTGAATGAGAGCACACAGTTACCTGCGCAGATGCTGGCCATACCCAAAACATCGCGGTCGACAAAGCACCCAGCAATGAAAATTGTTTCAAAGTCATGTGAGAAAATCCAAATTGTCGGAGCGGGGCCCCGACAATACAAATATTTTACAGTTTAGAGAGAACGCTCAACGTGCTCAACACGGAAGCATTCGATTACATCGCCTGCTCGCATATCTTCATAATTAGCAAACGCCATACCGCACTCTTGGCCGCTAGCAACCTCTTTCACTTCATCTTTGAAGCGCTTGAGTGTTGAAAGCTCACCTTCATGGATGACAACGCTATCGCGAATAAGACGCACACCGACACCACGTTCGACACTGCCTTCTGTGATGCGACAACCAGCAACCTTACCAACTTTGGAAATATTGAAGACTTCAAGAATTTCCGCGTTACCAATGAATGTCTCACGACGTTCTGGGCTAAGAAGACCGGACATTGCCGCTTTCACATCGTCAACGAGATCGTAGATGATGTTGTAATAGCGAATTTCGATGCCTTCTGCTTCTGCCAAATCGCGGGCTTGTTTGTTCGCACGAACGTTAAAGCCGATGATTGGAGAATTAGAAGCGGCCGCCAAGGTCACATCACTTTCGGTGATACCACCAACAGCGGAGTGAATAACTTGGCCAGAGACTTCTTCAGTGCCGAGCTTATCAATCGCGCCAATAATTGCTTCGATAGAGCCTTGCACATCGCCTTTAACAAGCAATGGGAAGTGCTGCATCTCAGATGTTTGGAGCTGATTGAGCATCTGCTCCAAAGAGCCGCGCTGTGTTGTGAGTTTGGCCATTGCCTTGTCACGATTTGCACGTTCACGATATTCAGTAATCTCACGCGCTTTGGCTTCATCTTCTACAACAGCCAAACGGTCACCCGCTTCTGGAGCTGCGTTAAAGCCGAGGACTTCGACAGGTTTGGAAGGTTCAGCTTCTTTAACTTGAACGTTCTTGTCGTCAACAAGCGCGCGAACTTTACCCCATTGAGCACCAGCAACAACAATGTCGCCAACTTTCAATGTGCCGCCTTGAACAAGCACGGTCGCAACAGGGCCGCGGCCTTTATCGAGCTTGGCTTCAACCACAGTACCCTGCGCGATAACATCGGCATTGGCCTTAAGGTCAAGAACTTCAGCCTGCAAGGTGATTGCATCAAGCAATTGGTCAAGGTTGGTGCCTTTAAGGGCAGAAACTTCTACCTCTTGCACTTCACCGCCCATGCTTTCTACAAACACTTCATGCTGCAATAACTCATTGCGCACACGACTTGGTTCCGCTGCTGGTTTGTCGATCTTGTTGACCGCTACGATAATCGGCACTTCTGCCGCTTTCGCATGGTTGATCGCTTCAATCGTTTGCGGCATCACACCGTCATCGGCTGCAACCACGAGGATCACGATATCCGTTGATTGTGCACCACGTGCCCGCATGGCCGTAAAGGCTGCGTGGCCCGGTGTATCAATAAAGGTGATTTTCGCACCGTTATTGTCCACTTGGTAAGCACCAATGTGCTGCGTAATGCCACCCGCTTCACCCGATACAACATTCGCATTGCGAAGCGCATCAAGTAGCGAGGTTTTACCGTGGTCAACGTGGCCCATAATGGTCACAACAGGTGGACGAGATGTGGCGTTTGGATCGTTTTCATTGACGATAACATCGTCAAACAAGCTACCCTCAACGTCAGATTCAGCGACACGGGTTACTTTGTGACCCATCTCTTCAGCGATCAATTGCGCCGTATCTGAATCGATAATGTCGCTTGCCTTCAACATCTGGCCTTGCTGCATGAGCATCTTGACCACATCCACAGAACGTTCCGCCATACGGTTGGCAAGTTCTGCAATGGTGATTGTTTCAGGAATAACAACTTCACGAACGATTTTCTCGCGTGGTGCTTTTGCAGCAGCACGCGCTTTTTCGCGCTCACGTTGGCGCTTGATCGAGGCCAGTGATCTTTCGCGTTCACTATCATCCAATGCGTTTGATAGTGTTAGCTTGCCGCGACGACGTTCATTCGTGCGACGTGTTGGTTTTGGTTCGGCTGCCTTGTTCGGGCGCTCATATGCTTTGAGGCCGCCTTTGGCTTCTTCTGCATCTTTACGGACACGCTCTTCAGGCGCACGTTTTGTTGCAGGGGCTGCCGGATTGGCTTCCGCTGTCATGGCAGCTTTTGACGCTTCTTCTTCGGCGCGTGCTGTTTCTTCAGCAAGGCGCGCTTCGGCTTCAGCCTTTTCGCGGGCTTCGTCTTCTTTGCGCTTTTCAACGGCTAGACGTTCAGCTTCGGCACGTTCTTGACGTTCACGTTCAGCGGCTGCGTCCTGTTCTTTGCGTTCTTCTTCGCGTTCGCGTGCAAAGGCCAGCGCTCTCGCACGTGCTTCTTGTTCGTCATTTGAAAGTTGGCGCAAAATTGTTGAGCCTGTATTCCCAGCATTTTGTGGAGGCTGAGGAGCACGGGGTGCCGGTTTGCTTTCCACGGTTGGTTTTGGTGCTGCCGGTGCCGGTTGCTTTGGCGCTGCAGGGCGAACCTCTACCGCGGGCGCTGCATCGCTAGCTGGTGCACCACCGGGTGCAGAAAAGCGTCGACGCTTCTTTTCGACAACAACTGTGTTGCTGCGTCCATGCGAAAAGCTCTGACGAACTGTGTTGCCGCCACGCTTTAAGGACAGCGTTTTCTTGCCTTCGCCGCCTTTTTCATCGCCTGGTTCGTTAGTATCGCTCATACGTTCTGTCACTCTTTTCAAACTGCCACAATGGATAAATTATTTTAAGCCATTGTTATTTCTTCGTTTTCTTCTGTTGGCAATGAACGAAACCGCTCAAGCCGCCTTGTGTTTTTCAGGCATAACTCGGTTATACCACCATCTCTTAGTGCTGCGTGTATCACATTTGTCCGCCCAAAGGCCAAGTCCAATTGTTCTGATCGCAAACTTTGATGAATTTCAATGTCTGCTGCGCGATCATTATACCGCAGTTTTGACTTCACTTTGCCGATCGATCCTTCTGATCCATCGCTTGCAAAAAACAGGGCGCTCAAACCCTTCTTCGCGGTAACATCCAGTACTTTTTCAAGGCCGACCGTTACCAAACCCGATTTTTGAACCAAACTTAACGCCTGTAGAACCGCTGCTTCTAGGAGCATATCGACCCGTTCGCCAAGTTTTTCGTCCGCTTTTGCAGCTTGCTTAAAACCACGGGAAAACAACGCTTTTTTGACTGCTAAGTCAACGTCTTTACGTTCTGCTGTGATCCATACACCACGTCCAGGTAAATTACCCTTCAAATCAGGTGTAACGATATTATCAGGATCGAGCACAAACCGCAGCATCTGATTTGTCGGAAGACTAACACGGTGAACGAGACAGGTTCTTTCTGGAACCGATGTTTCGCGTTCAATGGTGCTGTCACCTTTGCGATGCTTATGTGCCAATGATCTTGATCCTATCTAAGCTTTAGGCGTTTGTGTTGTCTCCTTCTGTCTCTTCAGTTCCTTCAGCGTCTGCCTCAGCTTCTTCTTCAGCAGGGCCTGCCAAATCTTCTTCTGTAATCCAACCTGCTTGCAAGCGGGCTGTCATAATCATGTGGTCGGTTTCTTCACGGGTCAGGCCGAAGCTTTCAAGTGCACCCGGGAACCGTTTTACTTCGCCGTCTTGACGCTCAGTCCAGCCAAGCAAGTCATCAGCAACGCAACCAGCAAAGTCATCGACAGTCTTCATCTCGTCTTTGCCAAGTGCCACCATCATAGCAATTGTCATATTTGGAATTTGTAAAAGCGCATCTTCAACACCAAGCGCTACACGCTCATTGTTGAGTTCTTGTTCGCGCTTATCGAGATATTCTTTGGCACGAGACTGAAGCTCGGTCGCTGTGTCGTCATCAAACCCTTCGATGAACGCAATCTCGTCAAGTTCCACATAGGCAATCTCTTCCAATGAAGCAAAACCTTCTGAGGCAAGAAGCTGGGCGACAACTTCATCCACATCAAGGGCTGCTGCAAACAAGTTCGTGCGCTCTGCAAATTCTTTCTGGCGGCGTTCGCTCTCATCTTCTTCCGTTAGGATATCGATATCCCAGCCTGTTAGTTGAGACGCAAGACGCACATTTTGGCCACGACGGCCAATGGCCAGTGACAATTGCTCATCAGGAACCACCACTTCAATGCGGTTTTGGTCTTCATCAATCACCACTTTAGCCACTTGCGCAGGTTGTAGCGCGTTGACGATGAATGTCGCTTGGTCTTGATTCCAAGGAATAATATCGATTTTCTCACCTTGCAGCTCGTTCACAACGGCTTGCACGCGAGAACCACGCATACCCACACAGGCACCAACAGGATCGATAGAGCTATCATTTGAGATCACAGCAATCTTCGCACGTGACCCTGGGTCACGGGCTACATTGCGGATTTCGATGATGTTGTCATAGATTTCAGGCACTTCTTGCGCGAAGAGTTTCGCCATGAATTCTGGCGCGTTACGTGACAAGAAGATTTGCGGGCCACGCTGCTCACGACGAACATCTTGTAAATAGGCACGAACACGGTCGCCATAACGGAAGTTTTCGCGCGGGATAAGCTCATCACGGCGCAAAATCGCTTCGCCACGACCAAGGTCAACAATCACATTGCCATATTCAACACGTTTCACTGTGCCATTGATGATTTCACCAATACGGTCTTTAAATTCATCAAACTGACGATCACGCTCGGCTTCGCGCACTTTTTGTACGATAACCTGCTTCGCTGATTGTGCAGCGATGCGGCCAAAATCAAGTGGTGGCAATGGTTCACCGATAAAGTCACCAAGGGTCGCCGCTGGGTTTTGCTGCTGCGCTGTGGTGATATCAATTTGGATGGTTGGGTCTTCAAGATTATCAACCACTTCCAACAAACGCTGAAGACGAATTTCACCCGATTTTGGATCAATTTCTGCGTTGATGTTGGTTTCTGCACCGTAGCGAGATTTAGCCGCTTTCTGGATTGCATCTTCCATTGCTGTGATGACAATCTCACGATCAATTACCTTTTCACGGGCAACAGCATCAGCAATTTGAAGTAGCTCAAGGCGGTTTGCACTAACGGCCATTGGTTTTTCCTCTCTCAGTCTTCTCTTTTAAGAAGGGCGCAGCATTTCTGCGGCCTCTTCCATCAATTTATCCGTCATAATCAATTTGGCTTCACCCACTGTGTCGAGGGGGAGCCAAACTTTTGGTTCTTCGCCTTCTGGCGCGTCGGGTAATTCAATACCAATTTCAATGCCGCGCTCGCCTTGCTTGGTGCCAAGCAGCGTGCCGCGATAGCGTCTGCGTCCATTATTAGGAACGGTCAATTCTAGCTTCGCCACATGGCCAGACCAACGGGCAAAATCACCAGAACGCACCAAGGGACGATCAACGCCAGGGCTTGAAACTTCAAGGTGATAGTTGCCACTAAACGGGTCGTCAGCATCCAGCACAGGTGAAATATTACGGCTAATCTCTTCGCACTCGTGAACACCCATTGTACCATCTGGGCGCTCAGCCATGATTTGTACAGTCATGCCATTAATGCCAGAGATGCGAACACGCACCAATCGGTAGCCAAGGTCCTCAATGGCGGGCTCAACAATTTGAGCCACACGCGCATCAAGACCAGTCTCGCTTACGATACGAGGCTCGTTTTCAGACGAATTGGTTTGTTCTTCTACCATTGAAATCCAGTTAGATTATTGCCAATTAACCAGTTGCGATTTGCCAATAAAAAAGAGCGGGTCCGGCTGGCCCACTCTCACATGAAGTGATTGAGTTGTTGCCGCCTTATAACAGGAAGTCGCCCCAAGCGCAACAATCAGTTTATACCGAGTTCAGCGCGCAGCTTTTTTGTCAGTTTGGCAGCGACCAGTTCGTATGATCGTTGAATATAAGCTTTCAAATCTTCATCGCTTAAGCCGCCCTCATCATAATGCTGTATCCACTTCATACCGCGTGAAGCGAGATAGGGGGCAGGTCGCAGACCCGGTTGTTCTTTCAAAATATCATAAGAAAGCGGTGTAACTTTGAAGGTAACGGCTTGGATGTTGGGGTTGGTGGCACCTTTTAATCCCATGCCGCCAATGGCAAAAACCTTGCCGCCCACTTTCCAAACATGAGCACCACCCCATTGCACACCGTAGGTGCTGGCTTTCATGGTCTTACAATAGGCATTGAAGTCTTGCGTGTTCATTCCGCTTCCTCATTCGGCTTGTCTACGCCAGATTTATCTCGCTTGGCGAGTTTGAAAATTTGCGGTGAGGTGCGAAGCAGCGCGACAAAACGTGTTCGCTTCGATTTTTCGACAGGCCCACGCTTTTGAATGCGCCGCAAAACAATGACAATCAAAGAAGCATGAACAACGCTGGTATAAGTGAACAAAGCGCGGGCGCCAAATTGGTCGATTAAAATGGACGAGATGAGCGGGCCGATGATTGCGCCGATTGAGAAAAAGAAGATTAATCCAGCCGCGATAACAACATAGTCAGCCGTATTGCCGCTTTGGCCCACATGGTCATTGGCATGGGCGGCAGAAAGCGAATAAAGCGGCAAGGCAAAGGCGCCAAACGCAAAGATGCCAGCATAATTCAACAAATGATTGTCGCCCGCAAAATAAGAAAGGAAAAGGCCAGAACCTACAGCGCCAATGGTGGCAAGAATGAGCGTAAGGCGTCGGTCTACCCTGTCTGACAACAGACCGAGCGGATATTGCAGAACGAAGCCACCGATAATGCCGGCACTCATAAAGGTTGCAACATCGGTGATATCAAAGCCGATTTCCGTTGCATAAAGCGGTCCGATGAGGCGAAACGAGCTGTTTGTAAGGCCAATGGTAATGCAGCCGATACAAGCGACGGGAGAAATTGCGAAGGCTTTTCTCAAATCAAAGCGGAAGTTTTTCGGTGGCTCTGGTTTTGAGCGGTCACCCAGTGAAACAGGCACCAACGACAAACACGTTAGAATGGCCAAGATGCCAAAAAGGGTGAACCCATCAACGCCGAAGATTGGCAGTAAATATTGTGCGCCTGTAACGGCAGCAAGGTCGACCAACCGATAGATTGATAAAATGCGACCCCGACCATCATTGCTGGTGCCCGCATTAAGCCAGCTCTCAATCGTCGTGAAAAGACAGGAGAAGCAAACTCCCATCAAGAAGCGTAAAACCAACCACGATATTGGGTCGACCATAATGACCAGCAACACGGTGGCAGAGGCTGCAATAGCGGCAAGGGCTGAGAAGGCGCGGATGTGACCGACTGAGCGCAGCATTGCGGGCACAAGAAAGCAGCCAACCAAAAAGCCACCGAAATAGGCTGAACCGAGAAAGCCGATGAATTCTGCTGAAAATCCCTCATTTGCTCCGCGAAGAGCAATCAAACTACCCTGCACGCCATTGCCACCCAACAGGAGGCCACCTGCGATAAACAGAGGGAGAAGAGGTTTAATCGACTGCATAATATGCCTGATACCAAAAGAGATGATATGAGAAATGAGTTATGCAGTGTTGCGCCGATTTATGGCCTAGCGCAAGTCGTTTATCCGTTGACCTTGAATGTCAAATAACGCGGCGTGCGCCCCTCGCGTAAGGCCTTTGCTTCATAGCGCGTGCTTGGCCAATTATCCCACGGGGTGAGGGCATTTTCTTCGCGCCCATTCAGCCATTTGTAGGCTGGGTTTTCAGCGCAATGGTCAATTGTCCATTCCACATAAGAGTCTATGTCAGAGGCGCAGCGAAACTCCGAGCCATCAATTAAAACACGCTGAATGCGGTCTAAATTCACCGCGTTAACAAATCGCCGTTTGAAGTGGCGTTTTTTCGGCCATGGGTCGGGATAAAGGAGGTAATAGCCGCTGAGCGAAGACGCCGGCAACCACTCCAAAAAGGGGCCGCCCTCATCGTTGTAAAAACGAATATTTTGTAGGCCTTCATCTTCAATCATTTGCAAAGCACGGGCCATGCCGTTTCTGAACGGTTCAATGCCAATAAAGCCAATGTTGGGATTTTCCTTCGCGCGGTGAACCAAGTGCTCGCCACCGCCAAAACCGCTTTCCAACCATACACTTGAGACGTTTACTGGGAAGAGTGTTTTGAGGTCTTGCGGGCAAGGTTCCGCAAGGGACAACGTCAACGGATGCTCGTCATAATCCCCCATCAACTCAGCTTGCCGACCGCGCAAACCTTTTCCCGCACGCCTGCCATAAAAGCCGCGCTTTAAGCGTTCATCATCAAGGGGAGTGTTTTGTTCGTCCATCATGCTTCTTAAATGTAAAAAGACCTCAGCTTGTGAGCCGAGGTCTAATAATTTTACTGCTACTTTACAGAAATTAGAGCGCTTTTTTCAAAGCATCTACAAGGTCAGTTTTCTCCCAAGAGAAACCACCATCTGCTTCAGGTGCGCGGCCAAAGTGGCCGTAAGCTGCTGTGCGTGCATAAATTGGCTTGTTCAAATCAAGATGCTTACGGATACCCGTTGGTGACAAGTCCATCACCTGACCAAGTACACGCTCCAAAGCTTCTTCTGAAACTTCACCAACACCACCCATATCCACATAGATAGAAAGCGGTTGAGCAACACCAATTGCGTATGACAACTGAATTGAGCATGACGGTGCGATACCAGCTGCAACAACGTTTTTCGCAAGATAGCGCGCAGCATATGCCGCTGAACGGTCCACTTTGGTTGAATCTTTACCAGAGAAAGCGCCGCCGCCGTGTGGGGCATAACCGCCATAGGTATCAACGATGATTTTGCGTCCTGTTAGGCCACAATCACCGTCTGGTCCGCCGATGACGAATTTACCAGTTGGGTTGATGTGCCATGCTGTTTTGTCTGAAATCCATTCACCTGGCAAAACTTCGCGGATGTAAGGCTCTACAATCGCGCGAATGTCCGCTGATGTTTGGTTTTCATCAGAATGCTGTGTCGACAAAACGATAGAGGTAACGCCAACAGGCTTGCCGCCTTCATAAGCAACAGTAACCTGACTTTTTGAATCTGGCTCAAGTGTTGGCTCTGTTCCATCTTTACGAACTTCTGCCAAGCGCTCAAGAATTTTATGGCTGTAATGGATTGGGGCTGGCATCAAAACGTCAGTGTCTTGATTGGCGTAACCAAACATAATGCCTTGGTCGCCCGCGCCTTCGCCTTCGTCATCGCTCTTAACACCACCAACATCAACGCCTTGTGCGATATCAGATGATTGGCTGTGCAACAGCACGTCAATGTCTGCGTTTTTCCAATGGAAGCCATCTTGCTCATAGCCGATGTCTTTGATGGCATCGCGTGTGATGCTTTCGATTAGGTCATGTGTGACGCTTTCAGAACCGCGAACTTCACCAGCAATAACGACTTTGTTTGTCGTGGTTAAAGTTTCTGCGGCGACGCGCACTTGCCATGGGTCTGTGCCCTCTTTTACGGCCACATCAAAATAGGCATCCACAATCGTATCAGAAATACGATCAGATACTTTATCTGGATGACCTTCAGAAACAGATTCACTTGTAAAAAGATACGTAGAGCGCGCCACGGCATCCCCCTTATTGTTTATTCAAAAGGATCATATACAGTTACAATACTTAAGAAATTGCTCATCGCAACAATCCTGTCCTGCGTCAAGTTGGCATGGCTGAAATAGGCATTAAATTAGTTGATATTGTTTATTTAGGCTTCGTCACCTGCAAGTGAGCGAACGAGCTCGACGATACGGCGTCTAACCTTTGCATCAGGAATGCGGGAAAACGCTTTATTAAGCTGTAAACCTTCAGGGCTTGATAGAAATTCAACCATATATGAAGACGAATTCTCTTCCATACCAGAAGAATTAGGTGCGCCGGATGGTCCAGGAGCGCCATCAAAAAAGAAAGAGACAGGCACTTGCAATACGTTTGATATGCTTTGCAAACGGCTCGCACCAATACGGTTTGTGCCTTTTTCATATTTTTGTATTTGCTGGAATGTAATGCCGAGATGCTCACCAAGTTTTTCTTGGCTCATATTCGTCATCATACGGCGTAGGCGAACACGGCTACCCACATGTATATCAATCGGATTTGGTTTTTTCTTGCCCGCCATTTTCTAATGGCCTTTCATATTTAGTAGTCGCTCACGTCGACTCGAAATTACAATGCCGTAGGTGTGTCATTTTTGTGAACCACAATACGATTGAATAAACCGAGTTGGTCGGTTTGAAGCAAGCGAAATCGGGACGTAACATTCTTCTTTGCCTATCTGCTTCTGACCAATCGTCTAGCGCCCATTAAAATCGTTGCGCTAAAAATAATTACCCAGAAGAGAAGTTGTTTTATATCAGAGTCCCACAATAATACAACTTTTACGGGCAATTGAGAGTCAATGATTCCGCTTTCGCCTAAATGGAGGCGTTGCTGGACGCGTCCATACCCATCAATTACGGCTGAGATTCCGCTGTTCGCAGCCCTAACCACAGGTAATCCTTCATCTACAGCTCTTACTTTGGTTTGATGAAAGTGCTGATGAGGACCGGGTGTTAATCCAAACCATGCATCATTGGTAATATTTAAAATCCACTCTACATCCGAATTTCTATTTGCTTTAGATATTTGAAATGGGAATACGATCTCATAACAAATCATTGGGATAAACGGAGGTGCGTTGGACGTATTGACTGAACGACGCCTTGGTCCAGCGGAAAATCCACCGGGTGTTTCGACCAAAGCCAAGAAGCCCAAACTTTCTAAAAAATCCTGAAATGGCAAATACTCGCCAAAGGGCACCAGATGAACTTTGTCATAGGCATCTTGAATCTCACCCGTATGGGATATCGTATATAAAGAATTATATACTTTGCGCGTTTGCTGCCCTGCACGCTTAGGTTCAGCTCGCACAGCACCAGTTAACAGCGTTGTACCCGTTGGTAATAGCTTATCGATGGCGGCTAAGACGCTTGGTTGTTCCGTCAAAAAGAACGGGAATGCTGATTCTGGCCAAATTAAATGAGTTGTGGATAACAGTCCAAGGTCACCTGGCCGCGTACTGCGTGCCGACATATCGAGATAGCGCCCGACGATTTCCTTAGCTTTCTCTGGTTTGAATTTATCTTTCTGCAGAATGTTCGGTTGAATGATTCGAAGCTGAACATCAGCCACAAATTCGTCCTTCACGTTTGATAATCGCAGGCCACCGAAGCCAATGAGCGCCACAACAATGGTTGAAACGAAAATGAAAAAGGCTTTGTTTCGTCGAGGCTGCTCATCAGGTTGATCGAAAATCAGAACTGGTGTGGCAAAAATTAGAACAGCCAAAATACCGTAAATATAAATGCCTAGGATCGAAATTGCCTGCATCATTATGTCGTTTGGCGCCAAAAAATAGCCAAGCAAGTTCCAGGGAAACCCCGTTAGAATCGTTCCTCTAGCCCATTCAAAAAACCCGAGACTGATGGCAAGCACAACAATCCGTGACCAGCCATCTTGCCAAAAGATGCGGGCAATTGCTGTGGCAAGTCCAAAGAACAGGGCAAGTAAGAGCGGAAGACCGATTACGGCGAGTGGTAAAAGCCATGCAAAGGTTTCAGCATTGACTAAAAAGGCTGAGCCCAGCCACCAAAGGCTCGCAACGAAATAGCCAAAACCAAAAATGTAGCCGACCCAAAAAGCGGGCATGAGCCGCGATAGGCCACGGCTCTCAATTGAAGAGACGGCGCCATCTAAGAGAAGAACGAGGAGGGGAAACGTGAACCAGAGTAAAGGGAAGAAATGAAACGGGGCTTGCCCAAGAGCAGATAGGGCACCAATCACGAACGATAATAAAAGCGTCCATTTTCTCGGAAGCAAAATCAATCGATTAGCGGTTTGCCTCAAACCTTCAAGCATCAGTTTATTCCGATTTCTCATCATTGGTTGAATGATCGCCGCGTTCTGTTTCTTGCGAGCGGCGACGACGGCGTTTCATTGTAGATTTGGCTTTGATGATACGAATTTGTTTAATACGGCGAGAATCGGCTTCAACAATCTCAAAGTCAAAATTATCAAGGGCGCGCACCACTTCTCCACGCACAGGGATGCGCCCAAGTTCGGAAAATAGCAAGCCACCTAATGTGTCGACACCGTCTTCCTCGGCCTTAACATCTACTGAAATACCTAAAGCCGCGCTCACGTCTTCTAGCGGGGCGCGGGCATCAGCTGACCACGTGGTTTCATTTTCTTGCGTGATTTGTGCTTCTTCTTCGTCGTCATGTTCATCTTCAATATCGCCGACAATCGCTTCGACCACATCTTCCATTGAAACAAGACCATCTGTGCCGCCATATTCGTCAATCACGAGCGCCATTTGGGTGCGGGTTGTTCGCATTTTTGCGAAGATATCAGAAGCAGGCATAGAAGGAGGCACGAACAAAATTGGTCGCAAAATCTCAACTTCATTAAGCGGCTGGGTTAGGTCCACATTGCTCAAATCATAATCAATGATGTCATTGCGCAAAGGTTTGCCTTTGTCTTGTGGATTTTGCTCTGCCTGCGCCATGATGAAAGCCATCACGTCTTTCACATGCACCATACCGATTGGGTCATCGAGGGTCTCACGATAAACGGGCATACGTGAATGTCGACCTTCCTCGAAAAGGAAAATCATTTGGCCAAGCGTAATGCTGAAATCCACCGCATCAATATCCGCTCTTGGCACCATAATATCATCAGCACGCACACCACGAAGAGCGAGGATGTTTGATAACATGGCCCGTTCTTCAGGGGAGAATGTTAAATCAGCATCACCCTGTTCCAAGACCACTTCAAGGTCTTGGCGCAAACTTACGTTTTTTCTGAAGGGCAGCATGTTTTTAAGGCGCTGCAATAAATTGGTTTTGGGTGCCGCATCTAAGTCAGATGCGTTGACCGACTCAGGCTCGTCGTCAAGAATTGACTCTTGTTTGCTTGTTGTTGTTGCCTTCTTAGAAGACGTCTCGTCGGTCATTTTTTATTTTTGCCCATTATCCGGCAGGTCATAGGGGTTTGGTATTTGAAGCCGGTCTAAGATTGCCACTTCGAGTGATTCCATCTCTTCTGCTTCTATATCACATTCATGGTCATAGCCAACCAAATGCAGAAAACCATGGACCATCAAGTGTTGTAGATGGTGGTTCAATGGTTTTTTCTCAAGGGCAGCTTCGCGAATAATTGTCTCAGATGCAAAGACCAAGTCACCGAGGTACGGTCCAAAACGCCCGGCATCGGCTGGGTGTTGCGGGAATGAGAGCACATTGGTTGGTTTATTCTGCCCGCGATGGTCACTGTTGATGGTCGTGATGTTTTCGTCATCGGTAAAAAGCATACTGACCTCAGAGCCGTTTAAAACAGTCTTTTTCATAAAGAATTGCTTTTCAGCAAGCACAGTTTGAAAGGCTTCTGCCGCCAAATTTTCAAGCTTGGAAAGCTCTTCCCACTCTCCTGCTTCAATACGTGCGTCCAGCTCTAAAGCGATTTTGTTCAGGGGCGCCTCAGTCGTCATCCCGCTTTTCCATACGTGCTTTGTGTTTGGCATCATCATCATAAGCATTGACGATACGGCCAACCAATTCGTGGCGGACAACATCTGCGGCACCAAAATGAATTTGCTTGATGCCTTTGACGCCTTTTAGAACACGCAAAGATTCAACAAGGCCGGATGACACACCGCGCGGCAGGTCAATTTGGCTTGGGTCACCTGTGATGAGCATTTTTGAGCCTTCACCAAGGCGGGTCAAAAACATTTTCATCTGCATCGAAGTCGTATTTTGCGCTTCATCCAAAATAACTGCTGCATTGGTGAGCGTGCGGCCACGCATAAAGGCCAGTGGGGCAATTTCAATCATGCCCGTTGCAAGAGCACGTTCGACCCGTTCTGGCGGCATCATATCGTGGAGCGCATCATAAAGCGGGCGAAGATAAGGGTCGACCTTCTCTTTCATGTCACCGGGCAAAAAGCCGAGACGTTCGCCTGCTTCAACAGCTGGGCGGGTCAGGATAATTCGGTCAACCTCGCCGCGTTCCAGCAAGCTGGCAGAATAAGCACAAGCAAGATAGGTTTTACCCGTACCCGCAGGGCCAGCGCCAAAAACAAGTTCTTTCTTGTTCATGGCACGGATGTAGTCATCTTGCGTTTTGGTGCGGGCAATAATGGTTTTCTTGCGCGTTGAAATTTGCGCAAACTTGATTTTTGATTGTTTTTCTAACGTGGGCAGGGTGAGTTGGCTCTTTTCAGCATCAATCATGCGCAACGTGCCTTCAATCTCACCTGGGTCAATTGTGCGGCCATTGGTTAGCAGCTCATAAAGCACTTCAAGAGTGCGATGGGCGTGATCGCACGCATCTTCAGAGCCGCGCAACACCACTTGGTTGCCGCGCGTGATGGCTTCCACACCGATGCGTTGTTCTATAATGGCAAGGTTCTGGTCATATTGGCCAAATAGGTCCATTGCGAGACGGTTATCATCAAATGCAATGACCCGTTCTGTTACTTCAAGCTCGGTTGTCAAACAGCCTCCAACGCTTTGTGTTCTTCAATCAGTGTAGCAAAAAGCGAGTTTGTGCCAATCTTAGAAACGCGAACATTGGCGATTTCCCCGATCATTTCTTCTGGCGCTTCAACTTGAACTGCTTGCAGCCAAGGGGAGCGGCCAACCAATTGACCATCGAAGCGGCCTTTGCGCTCTAATAAGAGTGACATCGTGCGGCCTTCGCATGAGCGATTAAAGGCGCTTTGTTGCTCGGTTAGGAGTGTTTGCAGCGCTTGCAGACGTTCGCTTTTTACCGCTTCCTCAACTTGGGTTTCAATATCTGATGCAGGTGTTCCAGGGCGCGGTGAATATTTGAAGGAATAGGCTGACGTATAGGTGACGCGCCGAACCAAATCCATCGTGTCTTCAAAATCTTGGTCTGTTTCACCGGGGAAGCCAACGATGAAATCACCCGACAGCGCAATATCACTGCGAGCATCACGAATGCGGTCGATCACACGGAAATAGTCATCGCGTGTGTGGCGTCGGTTCATGGCTTTCAAAATATTGTCCGACCCACTTTGCACAGGCAAATGCAGATAAGGCATTAAACAGTCAAGATCGCGGTGGGCGGCAATCAAGGTGTCATCCATATCGTTTGGATGGCTTGTGGTGTAGCGAAGGCGGTCGAGACCATCAATTTTTGCAAGGTCAAACAGCAGTTCGCCAAGGCCAATGCTTTTGCCGCTTGCGTCTTCGCCGTGCCATGCATTGACGTTTTGGCCAAGCAGCGTGATTTCACGAACGCCGTTTTCTGCAAGTGTGCGGGCTTCTTCAATAATTTGAATGAGGGAACGAGAAACTTCCGCGCCCCGTGTGTAAGGCACCACGCAAAACGCGCAAAATTTATCGCAGCCCTCTTGTACGGTTAAAAAGGCAGCAGCACCGCGTGAGGTAATTTGGCGGCGTGTTGGGGCTGGCAGGTGGTCGAATTTATCTTCGCTTGGGAATTCAGTTTCCACCAAGTTTTGCGCTTCAAGCGGATTAGCAGCCTTGGAAACGAGGCCTGGTAATTTGTGATAGCTTTGCGGACCAACCACCAAATCAACGATAGGTGCACGGCGTTGAATTTCAGCGCCTTCTGCCTGCGCAACGCAGCCTGCAACACCAACCATTGTATCTTTGCCCAGTTTCGCGCGACGCTGTTTCGTCTGGCGGATACGGCCAAGGTCTGAATATACTTTTTCAGCGGCTTTTTCGCGAATATGACACGTGTTGAGGAGCACAAGATCAGCCTCTTCAATCTGATCTGTCTGGGCATACCCTTCACCGCCAAGGCTATCTGCCATGCGGGTGGTGTCATAGACATTCATCTGACAGCCATAGGTCTTGATAAAGACCTTTTTGGTTTCTTGTTTTTCGCTATCGCTCAATTGCTTCTCGTGCTTTTTGCTGTGGTCTCTGGCGAAGGGACGTTTAAGTCAGTGGTTTGCTTATATTAAGCGCAAAACCCTTCATTAGTCATCTGCCGCCACTGATTCACTTTTTTCACCCAATAGGCAAGAAAATTGGCGCTTTTTCTTTGATCAATTTTTACGACGCATCATGCTTTTGAAGCAAAAACCCCTGATTTCAGTGTTCTAACGCGCTCTTCAAGGGCGTGGGTCAGTTCTTTCCTGTCAATCGTCTTATCTGCCGCAATCGGCTCACCAAAACAGATAGTGACGTCGATGGCACCTTCTTTCAAAACAGGCCAAAGGCTGGATACCAAGTCCATATCACCATAAAACCCCGTAAAATCACGCTCATTGGTCAAGGCTGGCATACCGCTGATATGTGTGTAGGCAATCGCAACAGGCTGCACATTAATTGTCGCGCCATCACCTGCGGCTTTCTGCACAGCACCCAAAAGGGCGGAACGGAAGGGTTTTACATGAACGCCGGAGGTTGAGGTGCCTTCTGCAAAAAGCACCATTGCATCGCCCTCGTGTAGACGGTTGGCAATTTCGCTGGTTTTCTCGCCCGTCGCACTGCGCCTTTCGCGGTTGACGAAGACGGTACGTTGAAGTTTTGCAAGCATCCCGAAAGCGGGCCATTTTGAAACTTCCTGCTTTGCAATGAAAGACACAGGACCAGCAACACTAAGCGCGATAATATCGAGCCATGAAATATGATTGGCGGTGAGTAAGAGGGGGCGTTCACCGCTCATTTCACCGCGCACATGCACTTTCAACCCAATAAGGTGGGCCGCACTATGGTGCCATAAAAGCGGAAGCTTACGGCGTAAAGGGTTATTGGTTTTGTTGAAGAACCATTGAAGCGGGATCAGCGGTAAGGTGATGATGATGAGGCAGAGTACGGTAAGCCATGCACGACACGAGGCAATCATTGTATGGCTCCTCGAAAAGTAGGGTTCACCTATTCTTTGCCGTTTGATGTATCAAGCGGCACGCCGTAAAGTTCGAGGCGATGGTCAACCAGCTTGAAACCTAATTCGCGGGCAATGACTTCTTGCAGCTTCTCGATCTCTTCATTGTTGAACTCGATTACTTTGCCGGATCGAAGATCAATCAAATGGTCATGGTGTTCTTCTGGCACTGTTTCATAACGTGAGCGACCGTCACGAAAATCATGGCGTTCGATAATGCCTGAATCTTCGAATAATTTGACCGTACGATAAACAGTTGAGATCGAGATGTTTTCGTCAACCTTCACAGATCGGCGATAAAGCTCTTCCACATCAGGGTGATCATGGGCGGTTTCCAGCACACGGGCAATAATGCGTCGCTGTTCAGTCATGCGCATGCCTTTGGCAACGCATTGATCTTCCAGTGATCCGTTTTTATCTGCCGTCATGCCACATTTGACCGTTGTTATAAGGTTTACCCTAAGTCTTCTTGCTACGAATTAGCTAAGATCGCACCGCATGACAAGCGCTCTGGTTCGCGCGTCTGGGGCATTTCCCCCACTTTGTCCGTCTTGGTTAATTGAATAATAAGCTTTTCGCTCACCCACAACTGAAAAGCCAAGCCCTGTATAAAGACGGATTGCGGCCGCATTTGTCTCATCAACTTCTAAAAACAGGGTTGGAATGCGGTCGGCATAAAGGTCACCCATGACGGCACGCATCAGGGCTTTTCCGAGCCCATAACGACGGGCGCTTTTGGCGACGCCTATGCTCAAAATTTCGGCCTCATCTGCCACAATTCTCGCAAGCACAAAGCCGCGCGGGTCTTGGCTTGCTGGCAAAAACATGGTGGCAGGGCGGCGCGCTTGAAGGCCGCGCACATTGTCGCTTTCAAGCAGATGAAGAAATTCAGAGGCGGACCATCCGCGTGGAAAACAGTCCTTGTGGATGCTGGCAAGTGCTGAGGCATGGCTCGTGCGGGAGCCTTCCACAACAACGTCTCCTGCGCCTAAAGACCAAATCATGATGGCACCCGTGCGATGATCTTATCTGGATTTTGCGGCTTAGCATCGGCTGCTCGCAAATAGAGCGGCTTGGGGGGGGTGGTTTCTGACTTTAATGCTTCACCCAACAGGGCAACATCTGCAATGGCTGGGGCTGCTTCTGTGCTTTTAACTGTGGCATTTGGGAGAAGGGCTGCAATGGTTTCTGCCCCCGTTCCCACGAGTGCGAGATTTGTTTGCGTGCGCCATGCTTCTGGTACGCCATCGCCCTTGGAATAAAGCGTTGGCCCTTCCAATGTGTCGCCTGCATCATCAAACAGTTCTGCGTAAAACTGGTCACGCTTTGCGTCCAATATCACGAGGGTGGAGCTGGCCGCATCATTCTTCTTTGAAAGGGCTTTCAAGGTTGAGACACCCACCACCGGAATATCAAGAGCAAGCGCATAGCCACGGGCAGCGGCCAGTCCAACACGAACACCAGTGAAGGAACCTGGCCCAATGGTCACAGCGATTTTTGATATGTCACTCGATGAAAAGCCGCATTCGTTCAAAGCATGATCAATCATGCCGATTAAGCGCTCCGCATGGCCACGGCCAATGGTGTTTGAAATTTCAAAAGACGACCCATCGCGCGGCAAAAGATGCACGGCACAATTTACGCTGGATGTGTCTATTGAAAGCTGGACCATAGCTAGTTCTTAGCGCGTTTTTCAGCGCTTGGAAGCCCTTGAAGACAAACTCTTTGCATATTTTTGTCGAGCTTGGCTCTAATAGGTAGGTTGTTGCCCGTATGGCTCTACTGATTGAACTTGCGGAATGAAATGTTTCAGCAAATTCTGGATGCCGTGTTTCAGGGTCGCTGAAGATGATGGGCACCCTGCACATGCGCCGCGCATGTTTAAGTAAACGGTACCATCTTTATACCCATGAAACGTGATATCGCCGCCATCTTGTGCAACAGCAGGGCGCACACGTGTTTCCAGAAGCTCTTTAATCGTGTTGACTATTTCAGTATCAGCTTCTTCAAAAAACTCGTCTTCGTCATCGCCTTCTATCTGTGCATTTTCTAGCACAACAGGCTGACCCGCCATGAAATGTTCCATGATCGCACCAAGCACCGCAGGCTTTAGGTGTGGCCACGGCATGCTTGGATTTTTTGTGATGGTGATGAAATCATAACCAAAAAAGACAGCCTCAACGCCATCAACTTCAAACAAATGCATCGCAAGCGGTGCTTTAGAAAGGTCGTCGCCCTTGCGCAGATCTACAGTTCCTGATGGCAAAACAACAATGCCAGGCAAGAATTTCAAAGTCGCTGGGTTTGGTGTTTCTTCTGTTTGAATGAACATATCTCAGTTCCTTTTTGATGTGCGCTTAATGAGACGCTTTGGCTTTACAATGCATATACGCATTCGTTAGCTGTGCTGCAATTTAATTCAGTTTAGAACTTTTCTAATCTGAGGTAAAGCATCAAATGATAACTTGTTGCTTAGCAGGGTTTACAGAAAGAAAATCGCTGCGAAAAAAACGCCGACCATAAAGCAAAGCGGGGAATAATATTGGCGGTCATTGTTCGCGAAAGGCAGTTCGCTGTGTTTGCGTCTAAAGCTTGGCACATAGCCTGCAATGCCGCGTCCAATGAAAACAACAATCAAACCGACCATGCCAAGTTCTCGAAGGGCATAAGGTAGTGGCGTTTCAATAAGGCCAAGCCAAATGAGCGGCCAGATTGATGCAAGGAACAAACAGGCCGAAACAAGCAGAGTAATCGCCCTTGGCGGCATTGAGCTTATGCCATTGCTGCCAACCACGGCTTTCGCAAGGCTTGGCTCATCACGTCCAGGCCACATGCCACCAAAGCCCCAATAAAGGTGGAAGAAGCCGATGATGGAGAGGACGAAGAAGTTGATTACGATGAAGACGAGGGTCATTTCGGGCTTTTGCTTTGTGGTTCAGATGCTTCACTTAACACGACTAAAGCAACCATGTTCAAGACTTTTTACCAAGCTGACCGTCAACCGTCCAAAGGTCGTGGCGACGCAGTAAGAACAACGCGACGAGGGCGCCAAGGGTTGGCACAGCGGTTAAAAGCAAATTATTGGGGTAGCGGGTGTAGTTCAACATGCCACCAATCGCGCCATAAACGCCGACGGCGTGCATTGCCATCATAAGCCCGTAAAAAATCGTGCGCTTATAGCCGATGGCAAACATCAGAACGATTGTTAATTGGACAATGCCAACATAGATACCAAAATTTGCCGTGATGAAATCAAGGCCGTAGCTACCCTTAAACACATTCACCATCCATTCAGGGCGGTGAAACTTCAAACTGGCCCACATAGCGAGGAAGAAGGCGATGGAGAGGCGCATGATTAAAAGCGCAATCGGTAAAGTCTTGTCTTGCATTAAAGTCCTCAATTGGCCTGTCTAAGGCCCGTATTTCTATTGTGACGTTAGCTTTATTGAGCGTTATCAACAAGCTGCCTTAGTTGTTCTGTGCGCTGTCTTGTGACACCTGCACGACAACCATTGTAAATGAGTGGATAGATGGTTCCGCCTGCATTTGGCAATGCTATTGAAGCGCAATGAGCGTCACGAAACTTAATCCAAGCCCGTTGTGCTTCAAGCAAGGCATTTGCGTCTGCTTTGAGATTATCTGGTAGATATTGCGCAAACGTCTCATTTGCTTTGCGAGCTGCTGGCCAGATTGCGTTAAGCTCTACATCGGCTGCTTCAAAATCTAAAAATGCACAGCGGTTCATGACGGTTTGTGTTTGCGGATTTGAACAATCAAGGTCATCACTTTGGGCGCTCACCGTATGTGGTGAGGTGATCACTAGAAGTGCGAAAGTGAAGCTTAGGGGAAGTGCGCTGTTATGAAATGCCATATTATGAAACCCTGTTCTAAAAATGCTTAAACCATCCCATCCAATTTTAAAGCGGCCAGCAAGTTAAAAACGCTAAGTGCCGCAAAAAGTCTGTTGGACGATTTGTTGTGGCTCAGGCGGAAGAGTGAACTTTGATCCAGCTGGTTGATCTTTAAATGGTGTTTCGATTGCCTCAACAAGATCATGAAATACAGAAAAATCATTATTATCTTCGGCAGCACGAATGGCCTCTTCAACAAGATGATTACGCGGGATGATGGCAGGGTTTGATGTCATCATGCGCTCAGCAATCACATCATCTGGCTCATTCATTTTGCCAAGACGAGTTCGCCAAACGACTTCCCATTCTTCAAAGACGGTTGGATTTTCAAAAAGGTTGGCTGGCCCATCACCGCCCGCTAATAGTTCACCAAGCTTTCTAAACATCAAAGTGAAATCCACGTTGTTTTCCGCCATGCGCTTCAACAGGTCTTTCACCAGTTCTTTGTCGTCGTCCTGTGGTTCATTCAGCCCTAGTTTTTTGGTAAATTCTGCCATAAAAGCCGCGTCGAATTTTTCGCCATAAGCATCAATTGAAGCTTGCGCCAACTCAAGTGCCGTGTCCTCATCTTTATCAAGCATGCCGAGCAAACATTGTGCGAGCCGAACAAGGTTCCACTGGCCGATTGCTGGTTGGTTTTGATAGGCATAGCGACCGTTTTGATCCACGGCGCTAAAGTGTTTTGATGGTTCATAGGTGTCCAAAAACGCACAAGGCCCGTAATCGATGGTTTCGCCTGCAATCGACATATTGTCGGTGTTCATAACACCGTGGATGAAACCGAGTGACACCCATTTTGCAATCAACTTTGCTTGCTTTTCAACCACATGGTCGAGCACAGCAAGGGCGGGGCGTTCTGCGAAGGCGGCCTCAGGGCAGTGGCGATTGATGACATGGTTGAGCAAGGTCTCAAGGCTTCCAACATCTTCACGGGCAAAGAAATATTGAAAGGTGCCAACCCGAATATGGCTGCTTGCAACCCGTGTTAAAATCGCACCTTGTTGAAAGTTTTCGCGCACCACTGGTTCGCCTGTGGTAACGGCGGCCAGTGCCCGTGTTGTTGGTACGCCAAGAGCGGCCATTGCTTCGCTCACGATATATTCGCGCAAAACGGGGCCCAGTGCTGCGCGTCCATCGCCCATGCGTGAAAACGGTGTTGGTCCTGCCCCTTTCAATTGGATGTCGCGGCGCAAGCCATCACTATCCAATACTTCGCCAAGCAGATTGGCGCGGCCATCACCGAGTTGTGGCACGAAATTACCAAATTGATGGCCCGCATAAGCCATTGCCAAAGGCTCCGCCCCCTCTGGCACACGGTTGCCTGCCAATATGGCGATGCCTTCTTCAGTTTCAAAAAAGGCGGCATCCAAACCAAGTGAACTGGCCAGCTTATGATTGATTTTAATCAGCGTGGGCGACGCCACAGGCTTTGGCTGAAGCTTTGCGTAAAAACTGGACGGTAGTTTTGCGTAAGAATTATCAAACGAAATTTGAGACATAAGCTGATTTTCGATGGCTGGTCATAGGGCTTTTCTAACCTTTATATAGCTTAGATTAGGAGTTGGACCATGATAATTTTTTCCCTGTTTTGTCCAACTCTCCGTTTCAAATCTTTGCCAGCAGGGATCAAGCAGCTATAAGCGAAACAAAGCAGCATTAATAAAGGCCGTTATCTGTGGCAAAAAAACCGTCTAAACCCCAAGCTAAGCCAAGCCAAAATTTCGCAGAAATCGATAGTTTGATCGATTTTTCTGTTGTGCGCGAGAACGTGACGGCGCTTGTTGAGGAGCATGGGGATCCCAATTCCTCAAAATGTCGGCTGGCTTTTCTAAACCTTCTCAAAGAGGTGGTGGCTGAGGGGCATGCCATTGCCGAACAAAAACTCCTACAAGATGGATCAGGCTTCAAATGCGCGGCGCGCCTGAGTAATTTGCAAGATGAACTAATTGGCGTCATCCATGAATTTGCGCTGAGATATATTTATCGCGTCGACAATCCATCGTCTGCTGAACGCATGGCTGTGATTGCAGTTGGTGGTTATGGCCGTGGCACGCTTGCGCCGGGTTCGGATATCGACCTTCTTTTCCTGCTTCCCTACAAACAAACCCCGTGGGGTGAAAGCGTTGTAGAGTATATTCTCTACATGCTGTGGGATATGAATTTTAAAGTCGGCCACGCAACCCGCGATGTTGATGAATGCGTACGCTTGTCGAAACAAGATTTCACCATTCGAACCGCTATTTTGGAATCTCGCTTCCTGTGGGGCGATAGTGAGCTTTTTGATGATCTAGAACAGCGTTTCGATAAAGAAGTGGTTCAAGGTACGGGATCGCAATTCATTGAAGCGAAGATGGAAGAACGCGATGAGCGCCATCGTAAAGGTGGCAATACGCGCTATCTGGTGGAGCCGAATGTCAAAGAGGGCAAAGGCGGGTTGCGCGACCTGCATACGCTGTTTTGGATTTCGAAATATTTCTATCGCCTGAAAACCGCCCGCGAATTATTGAAGGCCGAAATTTTTACACGCGCAGAATACAAAACCTTCCAGCGGTCGGGAGACTTTTTATGGGCTGTGCGATGCCATATGCATTATTTAACAGGCCGTGCAGAAGAACGATTGAGTTTTGATCTTCAGCGAGAAATGGCGCAGCGGTTAAACTACCAAACCAAAGCTGGCATGTTGGATGTTGAACGCTTTATGAAGCACTATTTTTTGGTCGCGAAAGACGTCGGCAATTTGACGAATATTCTCTCCACAAAACTGGAGCAGGAACAGGTTAAATCCACACCAGGGATTAGTCGTCTTGTCGCAGCCGTAAGGGGCCGTCGTCCCAGTGCCATTAAAGGTAACAAAGATTTCTTGCTGGAAAATAAGCGGATCATCCACGCTGACTCTGACATCTTTAAAAATGATCCGATCAATCTTTTACGCGTGTTTCAAATTGCCGATAAATCGGGCCATTCGCTACATCCAAATCTGCTTCACTTAATGTCTAAATCGTTGAAGTTGATTGACCGAAATGTTCGTAACAGCAAAGAAGCGAACAAACTGTTTTTGACAATTGTTGCATCCAAGCGCGATCCTGAAACGATTTTGCGTAAAATGAACGAGTCTGGTGTTTTAGGGCGGTTCATTCCTGACTTTGGTAAGATCATCGCGATGATGCAGTTTAATATGTATCACCATTACACCGTGGATGAGCATACCATTCGCGCGGTTGGTATGCTGGCTTTGATTGAACGGGGAGAGCTGGCTGAAGAGCACCCGCTTGCAAACGATGTTATCGACACAATTGATGATCGCTTGATCTTATATGTCACGCTCTTCCTGCATGACATCGCCAAAGGGCGGCCAGAAGATCATTCGATTGCTGGGGCAAAGGTTGCCAAGAAGCTTGGGAAACGTTTGGGGCTTACACCCTCGCAAATTGATACGATTTCTTGGTTGGTTCTGGAACATTTGACCATGAGCGTCATCGCGCAGTCACGTGATTTGAGCGACCCGAAAACCATTCGCGATTTTGCCAATATTGTTCAAACACCTGAACGGTTGAAACTTCTACTCATCCTCACCATTTGCGATATTCGAGCCGTTGGGCCGGGGGTTTGGAACGGCTGGAAAGGGCAGCTTCTCAGAACGCTCTATTATGAAACCCAGCCCCTTCTAACAGGTGGTTTCAATGTTATGGCGCTTGAAGAACGGGCCAATCTCGCCCGCGATGAGCTGTCAAAAGCCTTAGTTGATTGGAGCAAAAAAGATCGTGATAATTATGTTGAGCGGCATTATCCGCCATACTTGTTGCGAACAGACGTTGAGACGCAAGTTCGACACGCCGATTTCATCTTAAAATCCCACAAGGGCAAGCTGCCCCTTGCGACAGATGTCAGAACCTCGGCCTTTGAAGGGATCACCGAGATTACCATTTATGCGCCTGATCAACCCAATATTTTGTCGATCCTTGCCGGCGCCTGTTCGCGGGCTGGTGCCAGCATTGTTGGTGCGCAAATCTTCACCACCCGTGACGGGTTTGCGCTTGATATGGTCAATATTAGGCGTGAATTTGAAACAGAAGAAGATGAGTTTCGCCGTGCCAAACGGATTGGTGAAGAAATTGAACTGGCTGTTGCAGGCCAAATTCCAGTGCAAAATGGCGGTAAGTCTCTTCGCTCTATCAAGAAGTCGACCAAAGCCTTCACCGTGGAAACAACCATCGTCATTGACAATACGCTCTCCAACAACTTCACGGTTATTGAAGCATCAGGTAAAGACAGAACGGGACTGTTGCGTGATTTGGCGAACAGCTTGTTTGAATTGAACTTGAATATTTCAACCGCTCATATTTCGACATTTGGTGAACGGGCCGTCGACGTGTTTTATGTAACCGATTTGGTGGGCCATAAAATCACAGATAAGCCGCGTCAAAACCGTATCAAAAAGGCTTTGGAAAAAGCTTTTGCACCACCCAAAAAACCCACCAAGAAGGCAGCTTGACCATGCGGTTGTTTAAAAGCTTTGCAACCGTTGGCGGGGCGACAATTGCAAGCCGTATTTTGGGCTTCGTGCGCGAGATATTGATTGCGAGCCTGATTGGCGCGGGGCCTGTTGCAGATGCATTCTATGCCGCTTTCCGCTTTCCCAACCTCTTCCGCAGACTATTTGCCGAAGGCGCATTTAACACGGCTTTCATCCCGCTTTTTGCCAAAGAGCTAGAAGGGGGAGGGCGCGAAGCGGCACAACATTTCGCCCGTCAGGTTTTCTCTGTTCTCTTCCTCGTGTTGTTGGTTCTGACAGCCCTTGCAGAAATTTCTATGCCTTGGCTGGTCAAAACCATTATCGCTCCGCGTTTTGGTGAGGGGTCGCAAAAGACGCTGCTAACAATCGACCTTGCCCGCATCATGTTCCCCTATCTGTTTTGCATGTCGCTTGTGGCGATGCTGTCAGGGGTGCTGAATTCGTTCAGACATTATTTTGCGGCAGCTTTCGTGCCAGTGCTTTTGAACGTCATCATGATTGCTGTGCTCTTGGCTTGCACCCTTTTAGAAACGGGCAACAACCCAATCACAGGCCGTTTGATGGCGTGGGGTGTTTTTGTCTCAGGCTTTGCGCAATTAGCCTTAGTTTGGGTGGCTGTGCGTCGCACTGGGTTTCGATTGAACCTTGCGGTGCCAAAACTCACGCCAGCAGTTAAGCGCGTTCTCATTCTTGCCGTCCCAACGGCAATTGCTGGCGGCATCACGCAAATCAATCTTCTTGTTGGCCAGATCATTGCTTCCGCTCAAGACGGTGCGATTTCATTGCTTCAATATGCTGACCGCATTTATCAATTACCGCTTGGTGTGATTGGTATTGCCATTGGTGTGGTTCTTCTGCCTGAATTATCCCGCGATCTTAGGGCAGGCGTTGGTGATAAAGCGATAAAGACCCAAAACCAATCACTCGAATTCGCGATGTTTTTAACCTTGCCATCAGCGGCTGCTTTGGTGGTTATTCCCCATCTTATAACGGCGGTGCTTTATGAACGTGGTGCGTTTGATGCGTTAGCAACAAGCGGCACGGCGGCAGCGCTTTCGGCTTTCGCCTTTGGCTTGCCTGCCTTCGTTTTGATTAAGGTTTTTTCTCCGGCCTTTTTTGCCAGAGAAGACACCCGCACGCCCATGTACTATGCTGGCATTAATGCAATCATGAATGTGATTTTGTCTATCGCCCTGTTCCCAGCCTTCGCTCATATCGGCATTGCCATTGCGACCAGTGTTTCAGCATGGGTGAATGTGGTGCTGCTCTTTATCCATTTGCAGATGAAGGGCCATTGGCCACTTGATGGTGCAACCGTGAAACGATTGGCCATGATGCTTGCTGCTAGCATTGGCATGGGGGCTGCATTGTTTTGGCTGCAAGAAATTCTTGAAAATACAGGCTTTTTAACGGGCGCCTTTTCGCAGGCTTTCTCTATGATCGGCATCGTTCTTGTCGGTATGATTATATATTTTGTGCTGTGTAGGTTGACGGGTGCTGTAAATTTCAGGCAAATCCTCGCAAACTTTCGGCGAACACCGAAAAAGAACTAACGGATCGGGGACGATATGAGCGAAACAACTTTCCAGCCACGGGTATTTTCTGGTGTGCAGCCAACAGGCAATTTGCATCTCGGCAATTATCTTGGCGCCATCGTCAAATTCGTCGCGCTGCAAGAAAGCCACGAGTGCCTTTATTGCGTGGTTGATCAACACGCGATCACGGCAGATATTCAACCGCCAGAAGTTCTTCGCAATAGCATTCGTGAAGTCAGTGCCGCGTTTATCGCAGCTGGCATCGATCCAATGAAGCACATTGTTTTCAACCAAAGCCAAGTCACAGCCCACGTGGAACTGGCTTGGGTTTTCAACTGTATTGCCCGCATGGGCTGGTTGAACCGCATGACTCAGTTCAAAGACAAGGCGGGCAAAAACAAAGAAAATGCGTCTGTTGGTCTGTTCTCATATCCCAACTTAATGGCTGCTGATATTCTTGCTTATAAGGCAACTCATGTGCCTGTGGGTGATGACCAAAAACAACACCTTGAGCTTTCTCGTGATATTGCAACTAAGTTTAATCTTGATCTTGCTGAAGCCATCGCAGAACAAGGCCATGACGGTGCATTTTTCCCGCTGCCTGAACCCTTGATCCAAGGGCCTGCAACCCGTGTCATGTCCTTGCGTGATGGGTCTAAGAAAATGTCAAAATCTGATCCATCTGATTTGTCGCGCATTAATTTGACCGATGATGCAGATACGATCATGAAGAAGCTACGCAAAGCAAAGACAGATCCAGATGGCCTACCGAGTGAAGAAGAAGGCCTTAAGGGTCGCGCGGAAGCTGAAAACTTGGTCGGAATTTTTGCCGCCCTTTCAGGCGTTAGCAAACAAGACGTGTTGAATGATTTCGGTGGTAAGCAATTCTCCGAATTTAAACCTGCCCTTGCAGAGTTGGCTTTGACAACACTAAGCCCGGTTGCCAATGAAATGCGTCGGTTGATGGAACAGCCTGATTATATTGATGGAATTCTTCGTAACGGTGGTGAACGCGCCAGCGCAATTGCGCGCCCTATCATGGATGATGTAAAAGATATTTTGGGCTTCCTTCGATAAGACGCTTGTCGATTTCAGCAACTAATGGCAGGGTTATCTTATGGGATTTAAGAGAAAAAGTTCTGAAGAAGGTCACAAACGGAAGTTTTTGGTGGTTATCGATGAGACCCCAGAATGCAGCCGTGCTGTCGCTTATGCTTCTAAGAGGGCGGAAAAGACCGGTGGTCAGCTCCTTATGCTCTATGTGATCAAGCCCTCAGAATTTCAGCACTGGATTGGTGTTGAAACCATTATGCGTGCTGAGGCGCATGAAGCTGCTGAGGCAGTGCTAGAAAAATACGCTGATCTTGTACGCGATAGTGCACATATTGAACCAGAACAATTGGTCTTAGAAGGCGCACCACCTGAGGTGATTGCTGAACTGGTTGAAAGTGATGAGGATGTTGTCATCTTGATCCTTGCAGCTGGTGTTGACGGTGAAGGGCCAGGGCCACTGGTTTCAAGTTTTACCAGAACCATGTCGACGCATTTCCCAATTCCCATGACCATTGTGCCTGGCGATTTGAAAGACGAAGAAATCGAAGCGCTTTGCTAGTCCGCATCTAGCCTGAGAGCAAACTTTCTAAAGTTGTCAGTCGATCGGCCTCATGGGGCGGCTTGTCCCATCTCAGGCGCGAAATTCTTGGAAAACGCATGGCAACACCTGACTTATGGCGGGTGGAACGGTTCAAACCCTCAAACGCGACTTCAAAAACCAAACCACACTCTTCATCTGCGCGAACAGCACGAACAGGGCCGAAGCGGTCTGTGGTGTTGTCACGGACGAATTTATCAATTTGTTTGAGTTCTTCATCGGTAAAACCAAAATAAGCTTTACCAACAGGCACCAATACCATCTCGCCTTGATCTTCCTTCCAAACGCCAAATGTATAATCTGAATAAAGTCCAGATCGCTTGCCGTGGCCGCGCTGGGCATACATCAAAACGGCATCGATGAGATGCGGCTCCTTTTTCCATTTATACCAAAGCCCTTTTGGTCGGCCCGTTTTATAAGGCGCATCCCAGCGCTTTAGCATAAGCCCTTCGATCACGGGGTGAGGCGGTGTTGTGCGATGGTTGGCAAGGTCGCCTATTTGCTCAAAGGGGACGAGCGGTGAAAGGTCAAAGCGG
>JBDVXS010000142.1:0-170135 GCA_039964305.1 Hyphomicrobiales bacterium | reverse complement strand
GGTTTTCACCAACCAGCTTGTCGATTGGTGCGCCATCAACAGTAACCAACTCAACATCACATGTTGTCGCTGCTTCCGTCACAGCCGCTGCAGGGTGACCAATGGTGTAGATCATTGCGTCGATCTTGCCATCGCAAAGCGCTTGCGCCATTTCTG
Source organism: Hyphomicrobiales bacterium (assembly GCA_039964305.1). GTDB lineage: Bacteria > Pseudomonadota > Alphaproteobacteria > Rhizobiales > JACESI01 > JACESI01. The sequence goes on along the minus strand of JBDVXS010000142.1, from coordinate 169,979 downwards.
AGCCCTTAAGCTCGGAAGCAAGAGCAAAATCGCTCATTGTCATGCCGAAGCCTTCCATCACAACTTCTGTTGTTGCGCGTTGGCCTGAACCTGGGTTACCCACATTGACTTTTTTGCCTTTAAGATCGGCGAAACCGCTAATGCCAGTGCCTTTGCGGCTGATCAATGTAAATGGCTCTGGGTGTACAGAGAAGACAGCGCGAAGGTTTTCGAACTTACCTTGGTCTGCAAATTTAGATGTGCCGTTGAAAGCATGGAACTGCCAGTCAGACTGAGCAACGCCAAATTCTAGCTCACCAGCGCGAACTGTGTTGATGTTGTAAACTGAACCACCGGTCGACTCTACTGAGCAACGAATGCCGTGCTCTTTGCGGTTTTTATTGACCAAACGGCAGATAGCGCCGCCTGTTGGGTAATAAACGCCTGTAACGCCGCCTGTACCGATTGAAATAAACTGTTGTTCAGCAGCAAGTGCCCCACCTGTCGCAAACACTGCTCCCATAGCAAGCGCACTAATCGTGGCTTTTAAATTCATTTTATTCCCTCCAAAAAATTGCACAACGCGAAAAATAAGCTCCGCGAAAAATTAACTAAGCAAATAAGATCACAACTTGTAAACCCTTCGTGACCAAACAAATTTTTCTTGTCTCAGCATAGAATTATTGAAACGATGGATTATCGTGACGTGCAACTTTGGGAGCACTTTATGAAATCACGTTTTCCAATCTTACTACTCGCTGCTATTGTGAGCTCTATGATCAACACCGCTCTCGCCTCAGATAAAATTGTCATCGCCCATCGCGGGGCATCTGGATATTTACCGGAACACACGCTTCCAGCCAAAGCACTCGCCCACGGCATGAACGTTGACTTCATCGAGCAAGATGTGGTGCTGACAAAAGACGGTATTCCCGTTGTTTTGCACGATCATTACCTCGATACAGTGACCGATGTTGCCAAGCAGTTTCCAGATCGCAAACGCAGTGATGGGCGCTATTATGCAATTGATTTTACCCTTGTTGAGATCAAAACCCTGATTGCGTTTGAGCGCATTGATTTAAAAACCGGCAAGCAGGTTTTTCCAAATCGGTTCCCAAGTGGCGCCTCCACTTTCCGTGTACCAACATTGGAAGAAGAGCTGGAACTGATTGCTGGGCTTAACAAGTCTACAGGTAATTCCATTGGTATCTATCCTGAAATCAAAGCCCCTGCTTTTCATCGTGCTGAAGGGCAAGACATCTCTAAGATTGTTTTAGAGACACTCGCGAAACATGGGTATGCCACGAAGGACGATCCGTTTTATGTCCAGTGTTTTGACTGGAACGAAACCCAACGCATTCGGCATGAGCTTGGCTTTAAAGGAAAGCTCATCCAATTGATTGCGGAGAATGCATGGGGTGAAAGCCCGAATGTGGATTTTGATTATTTACGGACAGTTGAAGGCTTAACTGCGGTTGCAAAAGTTGCCGAAGGTATCGGCCCTTGGATACCGCAAGTGGTCGACAACTCAGGCACGAAAACAAGCCTAGCTGAAGAGGCTCACAAAGTTGGGCTTGATCTGCACCCCTACACTTTAAGAGCGGATGCACTGCCTGCTTGGGCCGAAAATTTCGATGACGTTATGCAACGCGTTGTCATTGATGCAGGCGCAGACGGTATTTTCAGCGACCACCCTGATCTTGCCGTAAAGTTTTTGAAGAACCGATAACAAGAAACCTATATACACTTTAAAGCTGTCCGAACACCGCGGCTGCTCCATATAGAGTGGCCTAATCACAGATCCAAAGGAGATATTTCATGAGTGAATTCAAACCAAGCAGACGCAATTTGTTTCAAGCAGCAGGCGTTGTTGCCGCAGCAGGGGCAACAGCGACGACTGGATTTGTGCAACCAGTGCTTGCCGATGGGCATCCAGATATTCCAACCCGTCCTTTCGCCAATAAAATTGCCGTTGGTAATATGGAAGTCACGACTATTCTCGATGGCGCTATTCAACTTCCCGGCCCTCATCCAATTTTTGGTCAAAATGTTGACGCTGCCCAAGTCAAAGCACTAGCGGAGGAAAACTTCCTACCTGGTGACAAAATGGAAATTGGTTTTACGCCAACTATCGTGCGGGATGGCACCAATACGATTTTGTTTGATACAGGCAATGGCGAAATCACCAAGCGCCGTCCAAAAGCGGGTAATCTCGTGGCACGCATGGCGCTTGCGGGCATTAAAGCAGAAGAAGTCACCCATGTGGTCATCACTCACATGCACCCAGACCATATTGGTGGCCTGATGGAAGGCGGCAAGCCAACATTCCCGAATGCGGCTTATGTGACGGCTGCGGCTGAATATGACTTCTGGTCACCTGAAGACAAGCTTTCTGGTGGCACAGAGCGGGTTGCAAAATTGGTGCAAGCCAATGTGAAACCATTGGCTGAAAAGTTCAGCTTCATCAAACCGGGTGATAGCATTGCCGCAGGCATTACAGCGCTTGATGCATCAGGCCATACACCGGGCCAACTTGGCATTAATATTGAGAGCAACGGCGAGCGTTTGGTTTTGATTGCAGATAGCGCGAACCATTATGTCGTCTCTTTACAGCGCCCGGATTGGCATGTGCGTTTTGACATGGATAAAGAAAAAGCAGCCGCAACGCGTAAGAGCCTGCTCGGTATGATTGCTGCTGATAAAGTGCCGTTTATCGGCTATCACATGCCATTCCCAGCGGTTGGCTATTTGACCGCTAAAGACCAAGGCTTCCATTACACAGCTGCAAGCTACCAAGGCTATCTTGATAGAGGCTAGAAGCGAAAACCTTTAAGTAGTTCGCGTGACTGCGATAGAGCTAAGCCACGCGCCAAAACAAATCAAAACCGGGGTCGAACAGGGTAACTGGTCCGGCTCCGGTTTCAATTTTTTCAGGGTATGGGACAGGCGTGTCACCCTTCACCAAAGTAATCGTATCGCTGTTTGCTGGCAGGCCATAATAGGCCGGACCATTCAGCGATGAAAACGCTTCCAAGTTATCGAGCTTGCCGTCTTCTTCAAAAACATGCGCCAAGCAAGACATGGTGTTGGTCGCAGTGAAAATACCGGCACAGCCGCAGGCGTGTTCTTTAAGGTCATCCGCATGCGGGGCGGAATCTGTACCGAGCACAAAACGACTGTCACCACTGGTTGCCGCTTCACGCAGAGCCAAACGATGGCTTTCACGCTTGGCAACAGGCAAGCAATAATAATGCGGCTTGATGCCACCTGCTAAAATATGGTTGCGGTTGATGATGAGGTGGTGCGTGGTGATGGTGCACGCAAGGTTCTCATCATGGGCTTTGACATAATCAATACCATTGGATGTGGTGACATGTTCCATCATGACTTTGAGCTGAGGCACACGACGGCGAAGAGGATCTAGCACACGGTCGATGAACACAGCTTCGCGGTCGAAGATGTCCACGTCATCATCCGTCACCTCACCATGCACACACATGATAACGCCCGCCTCTGCCAAGCGTTCTAAAATTGGCACCACTTTATCAAAATTACGCACACCTGATTGCGAGTTGGTTGTTGCGCCCGCTGGGTATAATTTTACAGACCGGATCAACCCTTCTTCATAAGCGGAGACCACGTCATCTGGATCTGTCTCTTCCGTCAAATACAATGTCATGAGTGGCTGAAAGTTCATGTCACTTGGGAGCGCTGCCATAATCCGCTCACGGTAGGCACGGGCATGGTCGCTGGTGACAACAGGCGGCACGAGGTTTGGCATAATGATCGCGCGGGCAAAGTCTTTGGCGGTATGCGGCAGCACGCCTTCAAGCATCGCACCGTCACGCAAATGCAGGTGCCAATCATCTGGCCGTGTGATTGTAAGTTCCATGATTGATCCTATTCAGCAGCAGGCTTTAACAGCGCATCATTTTCAAATTGTAGTTTAGCAAGGCGGGCATAAAGGCCACCCTTTTTCACAAGGCTCGTATGAGTGCCTTCTTCAACGATATGGCCCTTATCCATGACAAGAATACGGTCAGCCTTCAAGATTGTAGCTAAGCGGTGAGCAATTACCAATGTAGTGCGCCCTTCCATCAAATCATCAAGCGCTGCTTGCACATGCGCTTCGCTCTCTGCATCAAGGGCGCTTGTTGCTTCATCAAGCAACAAAATTGGCGCGTCGCGTAAAATCGCTCGGGCAATCGCAAGGCGTTGAATTTGGCCGCCAGAAAGCGTCACACCGCGTTCGCCAACAAGCGCTTGGTATTGATTTTTCATACCGTCAATAAATTCATCCGCACGCGCAGCCTTCGCCGCCTGTTTAATCATGTCGGATGTCAAAGCATCAGCCTTATCGCCCGTCACGCCAAAAGCGATGTTGCCTTCAATGTCACCGTTAAAAATGACGGGATCTTGCGGCACCACAGCAAAAAGGGCGCGAAGGACATCAGGGTCCGTGTCGGTCACATCAACGCCATCGATTTCAACTGAGCCATTGTTTGGATCGTAAAATCTGGTGAGCAGCTGGAAGAGCGTGCTTTTGCCCGCGCCAGAAGGACCAACCACGGCCACTGTCTCCCCTTGCTTCACAGACAAAGACAAACCGCCAAGCACTTGCTTATCAGGCGAAGAAGGATAGGCGAATGTCACATCTTTAAATGCAATGTCACCCGCTTCAATTGGTTTTGGATTTTCAGGCATTGTGATGACAGGTTGCTCAGCAATCAATTCCATCAAACGTTCTGTTGCGCCCGCCGTTTGTTGAAGCTCGCCCCACACCTCAGACAAAGAACCAAGAGCACCGGCGGCAAAGACCGCATAGAGCAGAAATTGCAGCAAGAACTCTGGAGCAAGCGTGCCATCGGCGATGGACCGTGCGCCGACCCACAAAATGCCGATAATGCTGCTGAAGACGATAAAAATCAGGAAGAGGGTTAGCAAGGCGCGGGCTTTAACTGCCGATTTTGCCGCTTCAAAACTTTGATCAACCACAGCCGCAAACCTACCGCGCACACGGTCTGTTGCCGTTAGGCTTTGAATGGTGCGCACAGCACCCACCATCTCAGTTGCATAGGCCGATGCGTCAGCAAGCTTATCCTGCGCCTCACGCGAACGACGCCGCACCAACCGACCAAAGGCTACCAACGGCACCACGATCAACGGAATGGCGAAAATGATGAGACTTGAAAGCGACAAGGATGTCACCGCCATCATAATGATTGCACCGACAAACAATAAAATATTGCGAAGTGCCACAGACGCCGTAGACCCAACCGCAGACTTAATCTGCGTGGTATCCGCTGTGAGCCGCGAGACAACTTCGCCCGTGCGGGCTTGGTCGAAATAGGCTGAATCATATTTCAACACAGACGCAAAAACATCTTTGCGCAACTGCGCCACCGTACGCTCACCAATCTTGGTGACGAAATAATATCGCGCCGCACTGGCAAATGCCAAAACAACAACCACGCCAATCATCGCCATAAAATAATAATCGATGGTTTCAATATCAGTGTTTGAAAACCCATTGCCGACAACTCGTCTTAACGCGATGGGAACAACCAATGTGGCCGCAGATGCTGCCAGCAGCGATATCAACGCACACAAAACAAGGCCCTTATTGCCAAAGATATAAGGGGCCAACAAACGCAAAGGTTTGACGGAACGCCGCGCCTTCTCGTTATCAGCTTTTTCGGACCCGTTTTTATTGTTTGTTTGGGAGGTCTGCATAACTTACTTTTATCAGGAAGAATTTTACCCGTTTTAAAGGAGCACGGCCCTAAATTGCAATAGGACTTGTGCTATTGCTCACTTCAGATTATAGAACCGCGACGGAATAGTACGATGCAACCGGATTGGATGTGGCCTGCCCCACCAATTCACGGTTTTTGAAAGAGAAAACGATGAAAAAAGATCTACACCCAGACTATCACATGATCAAAGTGGTCATGAACGATGGCTCTACATATGAGACACGTTCAACTTGGGGTTCTGAAGGCGACACAATGACGCTTGATATTGACCCAACAACGCACCCAGCTTGGACTGGTGGCGGCACACAGCTTCTCGATCGCGGTGGTCGCGTATCACGCTTTAAAGACCGCTATAAAGGCATTCTCGGCAACTAATCAGCCAGACGCTTTACGATTTTCAAAAACCCAGCCTTTGTGCTGGGTTTTTTATTGCGCCTCTCGTTGGCGCTTTAACTCTCGGTGACGAACATAAAGCCCAGCAAACACAATCATGCAGGCGCCCGTGATTGTCCAAGCATCTGGCACTTCGTTGAAAATGAAAAAGCCAATCAAAGCGGCCCAAACCATGCTGGCATATAGAAACGGTGCAAGCAGAGAAGCGGCGGCATAACCAAAAGCAAAAATTAATAAAAGTTGCCCCCCACCGCCCAACACGCCCATGAAAGCCAAGGCCGGAATATCCACAAGATCAGGCGTTGACCAAAAGAAGGGAACGGCAATTGTAGCGCCAACAGCGCCCGCAACACCTGTATAAATAAAGGTCGTCCAAACATGATCTGCACCGCCCAAAAAGCGTGTCGCGACAGAATAGGTTGCAAAGAAAAATGCGCCGCCTAGTGGAAACAAAACCGCCAAGCCAATACCGCTAAACCCAGGTCGCAAGATTATCAGCGCACCAATCAATCCAAAAACAACACCAAGCCAACGATAAGGCCCAACTTTTTCAGCCAGCACCAAAGCTGCCAGTCCTGTAATGATTAGAGGCACCACTTGAGCAACGGCAATCACATCGACCATCGCCATAACAGCAAAGCCTGAAAAGAAGCAGCACGTTGCACCAAACAGCAAAATGGAGCGGATAATTTGCAGACCCAATTTGTTGGTCTTGCCATAAATATGCAATGTCGGTGCGAAAATGAGGAGCGTTAGAACAGCTTGCGAAACATAGCGGGTCCACACCACAAAAAACGGGTCATAACGCTGCCCCATAGTTTTTGCCATCGTGTCCATCATGGCAAAACATAATGTTGTTCCAATAATGCAGAAAATGCCTTTTTGCGTGGCAGGTAATGCTTGCCACGCGGAATGAATGCGCATTGCATTTCCTATACTGTCGATAAAATCTGGCCTGACCCTTTCACAATATAATTTGTGCAGCAAGCCAAATGTGATCTGTCTGAGCAATGTTGAAGAGGATTACCATTGCGATTTTTTTCGTTTTGCTTTTGATTGACTGCAATGCGCGATGAGGCAATCTCAATATTTTATAACATCTAGGGCTAATCCATTGATTTTTGATCGAGACCAATTGAATGAGGAAACAGACCTCAACAGTATTTTAAGGTCCATTCCCTTGTTTGACGATTTAACGAACGACCACATCGAAATCATCTCGAACAATGTTGTAAGACGCACCATTGAACGCGATGAAGTTTTGATGAAAAAGGGCGAGAGTGCAGACTTTTTTGTCATCGTCACGCGTGGACGATTTGAAGTCAGCAACGCCAATACGGTTTTTGCCGAAGTCTCCTCTGGTGAATTGATCGGCGAAATTGCTTTCTTTGCGGGCGGCGACCGAATTGCTGATGTTAGGGCAACCAGAAGCGGGGAAGTGATCAGCTTTGACAAAGAGACCTATCATAAACTAACCGCGCAAATGCCCGACCTGCCTCAAGCAATCATCGCAGCGCTTGCAAGACGGGTTTCCGAGACGTTTAGTCGAGTTCAAAAAACAAATACCGTTAAAAATGGACGCATTGTTGCTTTGATGGCCAGTTATGACGGTGCATTGCCAGACAAATTGCTTGAGAAAATCAGTGCGCCGATAACATCCAAGAACGATTGGGACATTGTGATGAGCAATGAAACAAATCTGGATATGAGTTGCGTATCAAACACCGACCTTTCGCGCTGGCTTGAAGAACGCGAAGGCGCCGCGCCGAACACCCTCCTGATTTGTCGCAACCCAATATCAAACGATTGTTGGGCAGAGGCTGTTACTGAAAACAGTGATCAAATTTTTCTGGTCGGCGAGAACCATCTCGCTGACAACGGGCCTGTGACACTTTCTGCCTTTGAAAAAACTATTTTTGCAACCCGCGAAAATGGGGACTTACAATTACTTTTATGGCGAGACGAAAAAACCGATCGCACGCGCCATACGAAGAATTGGTTGAAAGACAGACATGTCAAACTTCATCACCAAGTAGCACTGGATTCGACCGCGAATATCGAGCGCATGGCTGGTTTCATTCAAGGCAAAGTGCATGACATTGTTTTCTAATATCTAGCGTGTTGCTTACCAACCGCCATGGGTATCGTCGCTTGATTGGCCTTTTTGGAAGTTGGTTTCCTTATCACCGTCGCCACCCTTCTTTGCAAAGGCTTCGCGGATACGATCGGGTATTTCAGGAGCTGTTGTTTCCTCCTCTTCTTCTAAACCAAAATCCATCTCGGAAAGTTCAACTGGTGCCATAATCACGCGACCAGGTTCCATGCGAGTAAAGGCAACCTTGTCTTCCTTCGCAACAGCTTTCACCTTGTAGACCACGGTTCGCCAAACGGTATAAAAAATCATCACGGCATGGGCGAATAACGTCACCATGAACAAGCCGCGCTCACCAACAATATCCATGATCGAACCAGCAATCACCGGCCCCGCAATGGCACCTGCGCCAAACATCATCAAAAGACTGCTTGAGGTTTGAACATATTTGTCTGGTGGCGCATGGTCGTTCGCGTGGGCCATGACGACTGGGGGCAGCGAATAAATCGCCCCGCCAAAAACAGCCCCAGCGGCAACCACCACATAAAAATTAAAATCAGCGGTAACCAGAAAAAACACATCGACAGCAGCAGCCGTGCCCGCAATGCCAATCAAGACAAGCCGTCTGTCGAATTTGTCTGAAAGATAGCCAATCGGAATTTGCACCAAAGCGCCTGCTAAAATCGCGGCACTCATAAAAGTCGCAATCGCTGTAACGCCAAGACCAACCTTCTGCCCGAAGACGGCCGCAAGTGTGCCGAATGCACCGTTTGAAACGCCAATCAACACCACGGCAACAACAGCAATCGGCGAGTTCTTCCATGTTTGTGGCAGATCAAAAGACACTTTGCGCAAAGGCCGTGGCTTAGTGGCCGCTGACAACGCAGGCGGCACAATTGCTAAGGTGTAAAAAATCGCAGCAACAAGGAAAAACGTCACGCCGCTCGTCTCACCCGTAACGAGGAACATTTGCCCCGCTGTGGTCGCGCCCAAATTGACCATTGTATAAATACCAAACACACGCCCGCGTGTGCCTCGGCTGGTGCGCTCGTTGAGCCATGCTTCCACAATCATGGCAGCTCCTGCAAAACAGAAACCTGCCGCCGCTCGCAACGGTATCCATGCAATCGGATGCACGAGCAGCACGGTCAAAATCACAGCCATTGTTGCGAGCGCTGCCATCACGGCAAAAATTCGGATATGGCCAACCCGCGCCACCAAATGCGGCACATAGATTGAGCCTGTAATGAAACCAATCGCCCAACTGGTGCCAAGCAGACCAAGCGAGAATGTTGAGAACCCTTCAGCCGACCCACGGATTGGAACCACAAGCGAGTTCATGCCGCCTGCAAACATCAAAAAGGCATACCCCACCATAAGCGCGAGAAGCGGCTTAAAATCGCTAGCGGTTAAATGATCGTCTTTATATGACATTGCTTGCCCCCAAGCATGGCCGAATGAAATTGGCTTTACGAGAAAGCCAGAAGGCTTGAAAAAACCAGTCACTCAAAAAAATTCAGTAATCAAAATGCATCATTGTCACAAACACAATTGTTGGCAATCTAATTCAACACCATAATGCAAAATGCCCGGAACAAATCCGGGCATATGCAACGTCAATAATAAGATTAAGGAGGCTTATTCAGCAGGCTCCGATTTTTCAATCTTATCAAGCGGCATGTAAAGCTCACCGCCAACACGGAATTTCTCAGCCATGGCTTCCATGCCTTCTTTTTGCGCTTCAGCACGAATGTCGTGTGAGATGCGCATTGAGCAGAATTTCGGACCGCACATAGAGCAGAAGTGAGCTACTTTGTGCGCGTCTTTTGGCAAGGTTGCATCGTGGAAATCACGTGCTGTTTCTGGGTCGAGGGCTAGATTGAACTGATCTTCCCAACGGAACTCAAAACGTGCCCGTGAGATGGCATCATCGCGAATTTGCGAGGCTGGATGACCTTTTGCCAAATCAGCAGCGTGCGCTGCGATTTTATATGTGATCACGCCCGTTTTCACATCATCACGATCCGGCAGACCAAGGTGTTCTTTCGGCGTTACATAACAAAGCATCGCCGTACCAAACCAACCAATCATCGCAGCACCAATGCCAGATGTGATGTGGTCATAGCCCGGTGCAATGTCTGTTGTGAGGGGCCCAAGCGTATAAAACGGGGCTTCTTTACAAACCTCAAGCTGCTTGGTCATGTTCTCTTTGATCTTGTGCATTGGCACGTGGCCAGGGCCTTCAATCATCACCTGACAATCTTTTTCCCATGCAATGTGTGTCAACTCACCAAGCGTTTCAAGCTCAGCAAATTGTGCTTCATCATTGGCATCAGCAATCGAACCAGGGCGAAGACCATCACCGAGTGAGAACGTCACATCGTAAGCACGCATAATGTCGCAAATCTCTGAGAAGTGCTCATAAAGGAAGCTCTCTTTATGATGGTGCAAGCACCATTTCGCCATGATAGAGCCGCCACGAGATACAATGCCTGTGACCCGATTAACGGTCATTGGAATGTAGTGAAGGCGCACACCAGCGTGGATAGTGAAGTAATCAACACCCTGCTCACACTGTTCAATCAACGTATCGCGATAAACTTCCCATGTGAGGTCTTCAGCAATGCCGTTCACTTTTTCAAGCGCTTGATAAATCGGCACCGTGCCAATTGGTGAGGCTGAGTTGCGGATGATCCATTCGCGAATGTTATGGATGTTACGACCTGTTGAAAGGTCCATCACATTGTCAGCACCCCAACGGGTTGCCCACACCATTTTATCAACTTCTTCTTCCATGGAAGAGGTGACAGCCGAGTTGCCGATATTGGCATTGATCTTGACCAAGAAGTTGCGGCCAATAATCATTGGCTCCACTTCTGGGTGATTGATGTTTGCAGGGATCACAGCACGTCCACGTGCGACTTCATCACGCACGAATTCTGGTGTGATGTAATCTGGAATCTCAGCACCAAAGCTTTCGCCATCACGCACCAAATCTTCTTTAGCCGCTTCACGACCAAGATTTTCACGGATCGCAATATATTCCATCTCACGGGTGATGATGCCAGCGCGTGCATAAGCAAGCTGGGTTACCGCTTTCCCATCTTTGGAAACGAACGGCTGGTTGCGCACTGGGAATTCTTGGGTGAGTTTGTCACCAGAAGCAAAACCATTATCTTCTGGTTTAATGTGACGCCCTTCATACCGCTCACAATCGCCCATCGCTTCAACCCATGTTTCACGGGTGCGGGGCAGGCCCTTCGCAATATCGATCTCAACATTCGTGTCGGAGTAAGGGCCAGACGAATCATACACGGTAACATTCGGCTCACCAGCAGTTGGGTGGACCTGAATTTCACGCATAGGCACTTTTATGTCGGGATAAATCGTACCTGACTTATAAACTTTTTGGGAAGCTGGCAGCGGGCCAGAGGTGACGGTTGGTGTCAGCGCGTTCATAGCTTTTCTCCATAGCGTTTCGCTTTGAAAATCCAAGCTTTACATAGGTTTTCTAGGAGAATTGAGCATGCAAGAAGTATTGCGAGAACTCACCTTCCCTACGCCAATGTTAACTGGATCAGGTTCTATGGGTCAGTTGCACTTGTCTTGAGATAACCATCTCAGGCCTAGCAACCTCTCAGTCCCTTGTCAGGACACCCCCGGTAGTGGCACACAATAACGACTAATCCACTTTATTTGCAAGAGCTGTTTGGGAATGAGCGAAAATTCTAGAATGAAAGCTATTCTACTTTTGATGAGCGAGGTGGATGCTTCTTTTTTCGCAAAGCTTATCAAGGGTGTCAGCCCTGACATGAGCGTTTTGCATATGAAAAGCATTGCAGAGCTGGATGCCTTCACGCTTAAAGCGGATGCGGACATGCGACTGATTGCATTTTGCACAGGCGATATCGTGCCAGCAAATGTGATTGAGCGACTTAATGAGAATTGTTTTAATTTTCACCCAGGCCCACCAGAGCGCCCCGGCTATATGCCAGCGCCCTTTGCCCTGAAAGATGAAGCAAAGTCTTATGGTGTGACTTTTCATTATATGAAGCCAAAAGTAGATACAGGCACCATCATTGATGCTGTGCGCTTTGATGTGCCAGCAGAAAAAACCCAAGAAGCCCTAGAGCTCGCGGCCTATCAAGCTTTGTTAAAGCTGGTGGTTGATCGGGTTAAACAGCTTGCTGATGTGGATTTTATCTTCACGCCATCTGGCGATCAATGGTCTGGATATAAAACCACACGCAAAGACCTTGATGCGCTCCTTGCTGAGCAAGCTAAGACTTGAGCACGGCTTAGGCGTCTTTGTTGCCGAACAAGTCACCTTTCTTGCTTGATGAGTCCAATTGATGTGGAAATAAGAGCCTAAATATAGTTATGTGCTTTTTGCGTAGATGAAGGCGTGCCTTCCCCGCTACATAACTACCAGTTTGCAATGCCTTGAACTTGGCATTTTTAAGAAGGAATTTGTTCATGGAAATTAGACGCCCAGCTTTGGTTTTTTTAGGCGATGCTCCTGACCAGCTCACAGCGAAGGTCGCGCAGGGTATGGTTGATTGGCGTCCCGAAAATGTTGTTGGCCAATATCGTATGGATGGTTGCAATGCCGATCTTGGCATTAAAGACATGTCAATTGCAGAAGGCGTGGCAGCCGGTGCGCAAACACTTGTGATTGGTGTTGCCAATCGCGGTGGCCTCATTTCTGATGAATGGGTAGCCGTTTTGATCGAAGCACTCGAGGCAGGCATGGATATTGCCGCAGGCCTTCATAACAAGCTCAATGATATTCCTGCACTCAAAGCAAAGGCCGATAGCCTTGGTCGCACCCTGTTTGATGTGCGCCACCCAACCCACACACCACCAATTGCTGACGGTAAAAAGAGAAGCGGCAAACGTCTGCTTGCAGTCGGCACAGATTGCTCTTGCGGCAAAATGTATACAGCCCTTGCCATTGATAAAGAAATGCAAGCGCGCGGCATGAAGTCCGCTTTCCGTGCAACGGGTCAAACTGGCATTTTGATCACGGGTGCAGGTATTTCAATTGATGCGGTTGTCTCAGATTTTCTTGCTGGTGCTGTTGAAGAACTGGCTCCAGCCAATGATGCCGACCATTGGGACATCGTTGAAGGCCAAGGTTCCCTCTATCACCCGTCTTACTCCGGTGTGACCGCTGGCCTCATCCATGGCTCACAAGCCGATGCGCTTGTGCTTTGCCACGAACCAACCCGTACCCATATGCGCGGCCTTCCGCATTATTCTTTGCCAAGCATTGAAGACACGATGGAAACCGTTTTGCGTTTTGCTGTTCGCACCAACCCTGAAGCAAAATTTGTTGGTATTTGCGTCAACACAAAAGCGCTCAACGATGATGAAGCTGAAAAGTGTCTTGCCGATATTGAAGCAAAATATGGCCTACCAACAGTAGACCCCGTGCGCACCGGCGTTGGACGAATTATAGACGCCCTTTAAGACTGCAATCACTTTCTAAAGAGCAGACGAAAAACAAATTGCCATCAAACCTAATAAGGGTTTTGATGGCTTTGTTTTTTCTCAGCCCAAGACTGTTGGAACTTGTTTATGCCTTTCTTTTATCTCGCGCCGGTCCTGCTCGGTTTGTTCTTCGCAAACACGGCACTAGCGGCGGAAAAATGCGGGCATAATAAAGATAGCCTGTGCAATGTTTCGCTTGGCTCTTACTACGCAGTAGAACCTGATGGTGCTGGTGATGTGAAACGCCCTGCTGTGATTTTCTTTCATGGCGGCGGAGGCTGGGGGTCACGCATCTTTAAGCTCCGCGCGAAGATGGCGGAAACATTCACCAAACGCGGTTATGTGGTGCTTGCCCCTAACGGCAAGAAACGGCCCGGCTCGCGGTTTGGCCCTGGGTGGGCGTTCATTCCGCAGTTTGAACCACACCGTGATGATGCCGCTTTCACGCGGGAAATATTGGATGATGCCGAAAACCGTTTCAACATTGACCGTAGCCGCGTCTTGATGACTGGGTATTCAATTGGCGGCTCCAACATCTCCTATCTTGCGTGCCGCGACCCAGAAATTGCAACAGCCTATGCCCCTGTCGCAGGCGGCTTTTGGCGTCCGCATCCTGAAGATTGCGCTGGTCCTGTAAAACTTCTCCACACCCATGGATGGCGCGATCAAACCGTGCCACTTGAAGGCCGCCCTCTAGGTGAAACACCAAATGGTCGCGTGGAACAGGGCGACATCTATCGCACATTAAACCAGTGGCGCATTGAAAATGGATGTGCAAAATACCGTGCAGATAAATTTGTAACAGACGGACCGTTTTGGCGCCGCATATGGACCCATTGCACAAAAGGGTCCGCGTTAGAATTTGCCCTTCACCCAGGCGGCCATGAAGTGCCTGAAGCATGGGCAAAACTTGCGGTTGATTGGTTTGAGCGCACCCTTAAAAAGGATAAAAAATAATGATGAAACTTTGGCAAAATCCAGCGTCACCTTTCGTGAACAAAACCCGCATCGTTATTCATGAATGCGGCCTTGCAGACCAAATTGAATTGGTTGAAATTGTAGTCGTGCCGGGCAATCCGAACCATGAGTTTGGGGAGCAAAACCCGCTTCGCATGATCCCAACATTGGTTTTGGAAGACGGCACAAAGCTTTATGATAGCTTGAACATTTGCGACTACCTCATCCGTCTTTCTGGCAACAAGACCATGCTGCCAACATCAGGTGATGAGCGCACCAATGTGTTGCAACTCCATGCTATGTGTAACGGCATTACTGAACGTGCGGTTGCCACCCGTTATGAAACCTTTGCACGGCCTGAAGAATATCGTTGGCCGGCCATGATTGATGACAATATGGACCGCATTGAAAAAGGTCTCGAATGGATCAATAGCCATGTCGATGAAATGCTCAGTGGACCGTTTGACTTATCTGAAGCTTCCTTTGTCGCGATGCTAAAATATCTAGACTTCAGATATGAAACCATTGGCTGGCGTGAAAAACATACAGCCCTTGTGGAACCGTTTGATGCAATGTGCCAAATGGCAAACGTCAAAGCGGTCTATGGCGGCTGAGACAAGCCTCAAAATTAATATTTGGTTTACCATAACTGTCCATCAAATTTTTAACCCTTCTCATTAATCTGTTGCTCAACGAATTTTTTCCCATTGCAATAGATAATGAGGTGGCAAGTTATGGAGAGTTTAAAACATTGGTACCTAAGGCTGACCAGTCCTAAAGAGGTTACCTTCCAGACAATGTTATTCGCGAGCCTCGCTGCGAAGGGTAACATCTTTATGGCGCAGCTGATTGGTGCTGCCCTTGTGGCCGTCGCCCTTTTGCTTGGCGATAATGGCGACGGTGCCTTCAACAAATATATGACATGGCAGTTTTTCGTGGTCGCACTTTGCGCCATCTCAGCGCGCAATCACCAGTATTTTTCCTTCATGGAAATGGATAAAGGCTACCATTCAATCTTAGACCGATTGATTTTAACGGGCCTCAATTTCTTGCTTGTATGGCAATGGGCATCGACTTTTTTACATCCAAAATTCGGATTGCTGGTGTCGATTTGCTACGGCGTTTTCACCTTCTTCCTCTTTGCACCCAAGAAAAGTGCCGAAGCCTTAAAGGCTTAGAACTCTACTCAGTTTTCCCGTTGGTTTCGAACACAACCAACAAAAAATGCCGCTGTCTCCATTAAAGAGATAGCGGCATTTTCGTTTGTAAGTTTTGCAACTCGCTTTTTGAAAACCCTATGCTTTATTCAGCAGGTGTAAGGGACACCTTACCGCTAGAGGTTTTACGATTGTCTAGGTGAGCCCATGCAGGACGCTCAAACAAGAAGTGTCCAAAGCCAACTTTCTTGATAATCCAGTAAAGCACGAGCGGCGCAATCACAGCACTTGCGGTTACAAGAGCGGAGATGGTTCCAAGGTCTAGTAGGCCCTCAAACTTCAACAAGATGGCGCGCGAGACGGCCATTGGGAAGAAGAATGCAAGGTAGACCACAATGGAATTCTGCCCACAAAAGCGAAGGAATGACATCCAACGCACTTTAGCAAGCAGCGCAGAGACGAGGATCACACCCACTGCACCTGAAAAACCTAGAAGCAAAGACACGATAGGCAAATCACCAAGCTTAATGAGGCTCGCCTCACCGCCGCGCATGATTTCAATCGAATTGAACATCAAAGCACCGTTCACAAGACCCCAAAAGATCAAGCCAAGCATCGCAAGCGACACGTCTTTACGCGCCCACTCAGCCAATTTGAAGATATATGGCGCAAAGAAATAGCCCGCGAAGAAGTAGACATAACGCGATGCAAATTCATCAACAATCAAGCTACCTGTGTGGATCGGTGCGATTTGCAACAAAGCAGCACCACCAAAAACCAAATACCAAGGCAACGGCTTTAAAAGCTTCGTCACGATGAACATGATTGGCAACATATAGATGAACCAAAGCGTCGAATATGGCTCCCAGAATGTTTGCAAATAAAGCAATGGCAAATTGGCAAACCCAATTTCGGCACCATTGGTCGGAATTTTAATGCCGAACTGGATGAAGGTCCAAATCAAATAGAAATAGACAAAGTGCATCAGTTTTTTATCGAGATAGCTCTTCCAAGGCCGATCAATCACAAGAGCTAAGAAGAGGCCTGCAATCATGAAGAAGTCAGGCATTCTGAAGGGGCGCGCAAATTCTACGACATAATGAAGCCAGCCTTCGCCGCCAGCTGCTTTGCCAACGCCAAGCGTTGAATGCATCATTACAACAAAGATAATGCAAAAGCCCTTTGCATAATCCACCCACTCAATTCGTCCGGCACCACCCTTAGGAAATGCGGCCTTTAATGTACTTGCCGTTGTCATATAAAAACTCACTCAAAATATTTCCGTCAGTTTTTAAAATATCATGCAAGTCTGTAAATCAGGGTAACGGCTGTGTGAAATCGGCTGAAAGCTGGCCGTATGCTTAATGCCCACCTAACACAATAGGCAGAAAACTGGGCTTTTAAGGTTAATTGGCCTTTTGCCTTAACTGCACCTTAAACCGCCTCATTTAAGTTCCAATTCGGTAGGGGAATTATTTAGTTCGGCGGGATTTTAGTCAGTGTTCAAACGTGCCAAGAAAAAGACAAAGCGGATCGAACCTAAAATCGATGCGAACTTTGGGCGTGGACGCAAAGGCGACCTAAATCTTGCCTTGAGCGAAGATGACCGTCCCGGTGCAAAACCGTCGAAGGGGCGCAAAGCCTCGCGCAAGAATACCGCCGCAAAATCAAGCGCTCGCCGCAAACCTAAAAAAGCCACGGCAAAGGGTCGCCGCAAAAAGGCGCGCTCATCGGGTGGTCTTATCGGCTTTGTCCGCCGTGGGGTCTACTGGTCGCTGGTTTTGGGCCTTTGGGCTGTCATCGGTGTTGTTGGCATTATGGGCTTTTATACAGCGAAATTACCAAACAGCGCACAATGGGCCGTGCCCGACCGTCCACCGAATGTAAAGATTGTTGCTGTTGATGGCTCCTTGATTGGCAATCGCGGGACAACAGGCGGAGAAGCCGTTCCCCTGCATGAAATGCCTGTCTACATGCCAGAGGCTATCGTTGCCATCGAAGACCATCGCTTCTACAAACATTTTGGCTTCGACATTTTGGGCTTTGCCCGTGCCATGGTGACCAATGTTGTCAAAGGACGTTTGGCTCAAGGTGGCTCGTCACTCAGTCAACAATTGGCAAAAAACTTGTTCTTATCTCCAGCACGGACCTTTGAACGCAAAGTGCAAGAATTGGTTTTAGCGTTTTGGCTAGAGACGAAATATACCAAAGACCAAATCGTCGAGATGTACTTGAACCGTGTCTACTTCGGCGCCAATGCTTACGGTGTTGATGCGGCTGCCCGTCGCTATTTCAAGAAATCAGCCCGTGACCTTAATCTCGGCGAAGCTGCAACGTTGGCAGGTCTTGTTAAAGCCCCTTCCCGCCTTGCTCCGTCAAAAAATCCTGAAGGTGCACGCAAACGGGCGAAGCTAGTTTTGGCCGCTATGGAGCGAGAAGGCTATATATCGGCACGCGAACGCGAAATCGCCCTCGATATCAAAACCAGCAAAGTGCCACCGCGCAAAACCGGTGCCCATAATTACATTGCTGACTGGGTGATGAATGTTTTGCCAAAATATGTTGGTGACATCAAAGAAGACATAATCGTCGACACCACAATTGACCGTCATTTACAAGAATTTGCACAAAACGCCATTGCTAAAGGTCTTGATGATAGCGGCAAGAAACTTGGCGTCTCGCAAGGCACACTCGTCTCAATGGACGGCATTGGTGCGGTGCGGGCAATGGTTGGAGGCCGTGATTATGGCAAAAGCCAATATAACCGCGCCGTCAAAGCGAAACGGCAACCGGGTTCATCGTTTAAGCCCTTTGTTTATTTGGCAGCTGTCGAGAGCGGCTTAACCCCTGATACCATCCGAGTGGACAAACCCATCTCAATTAAAGGGTGGAAGCCTAAGAACTATTCAAAGAAATATGAAGGTGAAATCAAACTTCGCTCCGCGCTTGCAAAGTCCCTCAATACGATTGCTGCACAATTAGCCTATGAAGTCGGCCCTCGCAGCGTTGTGGATGTGGCAAACAGATTGGGTGTGCGTTCAAAGCTAAAGCCCAATTATTCGATTTCCCTTGGAACGTCTGAAGTAACACCTTTTGAACTTGCAACCGCTTATGTGCCCTTTGCAAATGGTGGCTACCGTGTTGCGCCTTATATCGTCAAACGGGTGATTACCAAGAGCGGCAAAGTGCTCTATCAGCGCGACGGCAATGAGCAATTTGTCAAAGTTATCAACGCGCAACATCTTGGCATGATGAACGCAATGCTGTCAGAAACGTTGGTAAATGGTACAGGTAAAAGAGCTGCATTGAAAAATTGGCCAGCAGGCGGAAAAACGGGCACCAGTCAAGAATTTCGCGACGCATGGTTTGCAGGCTTTACCGCAAACCTGACAACTGTGGTTTGGGTTGGTAATGATGATAACAAGCCCACAAAGAAAGCCTCAGGCGGCAACTTGCCAGCAGCTATCTGGAAGCAGTTCATGGAAGAGGCCCATCAGGGCGTGCCGATTGCTGATTTACCAGGTCGATATAAAGATCAAATTTTCGCTGACAACCTACCACAAAACATCAACGACGTAATCGTTCAAAATGGCGGCACACCCGTGCCCACAACACCGCCGCCGCAGATTGTTCAAGCCAATGAAGGCAAAAAAGGGATCAAAGGATTCTTTAAGAAAATTTTCGGGCGTGACTAACACAATCAGCCCTGTCTAAAACCGTATTTACTAAGTACCTTAGGTATAAACAACATTAATTATTTAACACGGCGACACTAAAACGCAGCAAAAATACTTTTTTTAAAATCAATTAACTAATTGAAATTAAATAATAATTTTTGATGCGTGCATTAATGCACATCACAAAATCCGCCTAAAGCGTACAGTTTTGAAACGAGATAAGTGGATTTGTGCTTTGACAAAACCTGACAGTCACCGCTATTTTTAGGAATAAGGCGGCTTAACGGTTCATCTACCGTACAGATTTGCTCATTTAGACTTCAATCGAAGTCATATTAAAAATTTATTTTCAGGAGGGCTTAATGCTTTTACGTTCCCTAACAGCTGCTGTACTCAGCGCTACATTCCTCATCGCAGTGCCAGCGCCACAAGCGCAAGCTGGTAACGCTGGTAAAATTCTTGGTGGTCTTGCAGCAGGTGCAGCCGCAGGTATCATCGCTCATAAAGTTTATAAGCATCAAAAGCGCAAGAAGCGTGCGCGTCGTTATTACTCAAAGCGTCGTTACTACAACAAACGTCGCAGCTATACGAAAAAGCGCCGTTACACAAACCGTGGAACATCGTCTAGCCGCGTTCGGTCAGCGTTTAACCAAAACACATTCAACACACAAACATGGTTGAACCAGTTGGGTTATAATGCAGGGTCTGCAGATGGTATTTCTGGTCGTCGTACACGAACTGCTATTCGCCAGTTCCAAATTGCAAACGGCATGCCTGCAACAGGTGCTTTAAGCCCACAGCAAACGGCAACGCTTTCACAACAAGCAGCAGTAGCTGTTGCTGGTGTTGCACCAGGAACCCAAGTTGCAGCCGCACCACAAGCAGTTGCACCAGCCGTTGTTGCGCCAGCAGTAATTGCTCCAGCAACAGGCATTGCAGCCTATCAAGCACTTCAGCCACAGCAACCGGCTCTCCAACCCGTTCAACCTGCATTGCAGCCGGTTCAACCACAAGTCGTCCAGCCTGCGTTGCAACCTGTACAGCCACAGGTAATTCAGCCTGTACAGCCACAGGTGGTTCAGCCGGTACAGCCGCAAATAATTCAACCAGCTCAACCGCAAGCGGTTCAACCTGCGCCATTACTTGAAGTGTCCACACCAGTAACAACGTCACCTGCTGCAAGCGGTGCACCATATTCAACGATGGCTGATCGCCCCGCAGTTCTTGGTGTTACCGTTGGTGGATCATTCGTGAATGTTCCTGCTACCTTGCAAGGCCAAGGCTTTGTGAACTGTGAATCATTTGCCAATGCTATCTTCTGCGAAAAATCAACAGGCTACGGCTCTGACAAAATTGCAGTGGCAGCAAATGGTGGTAAGATCCACACAATCACACGCAAACTATCGTTCAATCAACCAACAACGCCGGCAAATGTGTTTGCACCAATGCCTGCAAGCTATAAGCCTTTGATTGATGCAGCTAACCACAAAGTGGCTTCATCTCCAGCTTGTGGCGCATTGGTTTCAGCTCAAGCGGGAACCTTTGACGCGATGGTAAAACAAAGCATGGTTGGCAATAATTATGACGCCTCAACCACAGGTTTCTCACACGCATGTAATTACTACTTTGCGATCAATCTACCTGAAGGGCCAACAGTGAAAGAAGTTGAACTAACATTCTTTGACTCCTCAGCAATCGTTGCCTCATTGGGTAGCACTGCTACACAAGCTGGCGCGCAAGGTGGTGAATTGAAGTTCTAAACACTTCACCCAGTAACAAATACGAAAAAGCGGAGCTTTCTAAAGCTCCGCTTTTTTTATGTTGTTTTGGATAACGAAACTAACTTGCTTGCTTCATCTTTTTACGAAATGAGCTTGCTGGGTAGGTACCAAGAATTCTAATTTCATCTGAGTAAAAACCCAATTCTTCAAGCGCATATTTGACCCCTTGATCGTCAGGGTGCCCGTCAATTTCCGCATAAAACTGGGTTGCCGTGAACTTTCCATCAAGCTGATAGCTTTCAAGCTTCGTCATGTTAACGCCATTGGTCGCAAATCCACCCATTGCTTTGTATAAAGCCGCTGGCACATTTCTCACCCGAAATACAAATGACATCACCGTTGCTTGCTCTGACTTAGCGGGAACTTTGTCTTTACGAGATAAAACAACAAAGCGGGTCGTGTTGTGATCGGCGTCTTCGACATTCTTTTCCAAAATATCAAGACCATAAAGGTCCGCCGCTAAAAACGGCGCAAGAGCTGCAACATGACGGTCGCCTCTCTCAGCCACCATCTTGGCAGCACCAGCGGTATCGCTTGCAACCATTCCAGCCCAGCCATTCTCACGGATCACTTTGCGGCACTGACCGAGGGCATGAATATGGCTGTGGACCTCTGTGATTTCACTTTTGGCAACACCTGGCAACACCATCAATTGAAAATGGATCGGCAAGAAATACTCACCAACAATATGTAAGTTTGAAGCTGGCAATAGATGATGAATATCCGCGACGCGACCTGCGAGCGAATTATCAATCGGTATCATTGCAAGATCTGCAACACTTGTTTCAACCGCTGCGAACGCGTCTTCAAAAGTGGCACACGGCAAAGGCTCCATATCTGGGAACATGTCGCGACAGGCCGAATCAGAGTTCGCCCCCTTCTCTCCTTGAAAGGAAATTTTTGCACGTTGCTGGTCAGTCATTTAATTTATTCTCGTGATTTAAGAAGCCAGTAAGGCACGGGCTTTTTCAAGGTCGGCAGGAGTATCGACACCAAGTGGGATTGTGTCAACGAGCGCCACCTCAATTGACATGCCCGCTTCAAGGGCGCGCAATTGCTCCAAACTTTCACGCATCTCAAGCGTTGAAGGCGAAAGCGACACATAGCGCTTCAATGCTTCGCGCTTATAGCCATAAAGGCCAATGTGATGATAAAGCGGACCGTCGCCATAAGGTGCCGTTGCTCTGGTAAAATAAAGCGCTTTCAAACTGCCATCTTGAAGCGGCGTGCCGACAACCTTCACCACATTGGGATTGGTTTTTTCAGCCTCTTCTATAATCTCGACCGCGATCGTGGAAATATCGACATTGTCTTTTTCCAAAATCTTACAGGTCGCCTGAATAGATTGGAGATCAATGGTTGGCAGGTCACCTTGAACATTGATGATCACATCGTGGTCGCCATTAGGATCAATCGCTTCCATCGCTTCATGGATACGATCCGACCCGTTGGTGTGGTCGGCCCGCGTCATAATCGCCTCACCACCAGCGGCTAGAACAGCGTCGATAATCGCTTGATCATCCGCAGCAACCACCACGCGCCCAATATTGGCTTCGCTTGCCCGTTTATGGACTTGAACAATCATCGGAAGCCCATTTATGTCGGCCAGCGGTTTTCCTGGTAGGCGGGTTGAGGCCATACGGGAAGGGATCAGAACGAGCGGGTTCATAAAGAATCTCTATTTAAAGGGTCATTTGTCATACAACGGCGTTGTTCCTGCACCTTTGTTAGGGCCATATCAAGGGTGAAATTCACTACTAGGTGCAGCTTTTTGTCGCAAAACTGACAAGAGGTGCTGATCATAGTTGATTTTCCCAGCAAAAAGGGTAGTTTCCGCGCAAACACAAGATCTGACGTCAGCTACCGTATGGGGCATAGTTTTTAAAGGGAGTCGCATTCGCGATGCAAAAACTCGACATAAATACCGTTTTCATGGGCCTATTGTTCACTATTTTCGTCGTTCTCGGCGTAAGCTTTATTAGCGAACTAGTCTTCCATCACAAAGCACCTGAAACAAAGGGCTATAAAATCGAAGTCGCTGACGCGGGCACTGGCGATGCAGCTGGTGAACCCGCTCCAGTAGAAGAAATCGGCCCGTTGCTTGCGACAGCAGATGTTGCGGCGGGCGAAAAGCTTCTTAAGCGTTGCGTTGCTTGCCACTCTTTTGAAGAAGGCGGCAAGAATAAAGTTGGCCCAGCACTTTATAACGTAGTCAACAAAGCAATCGGTTCTGCCGATGGGTTTGGTTATTCAGGTGGCTTAACAACTTACGCTGCAGACAAAGTTTGGAGTTACGAAGAGCTTGATGGTTTCTTGAAAAAGCCAAGCAAGTGGATCAAAGGTACGGCAATGGGCTTTGCTGGCTTGAAGAAAATTCAAGACCGCGCAAACATCATTTCTTATATGCGCACCCTGTCTGCGTCACCGGCTCCGCTTCCAGGCGAGTAACTAAAACTTCACAAAAAGTTCAAAAACCGCTCAAAATAGCCTTTTGAGCGGTTTTTTATTCGCCATTTCAAAATCGTGCGGCTATGTTCTCCCCTGTTAAAGTCTATGGGAGAGGACCGGATATGAGTTTTGATCGCAGACCGCCAATTTTACGGTGTGAAACAACCCGACGATCATTTTTAAAAGGTATCGCTGCAACAGCGGCCCTAACAGGTATGGCACCGTTAGCTTGGGCTGCGGGTAAAAAAGGGCTCCACGGTCTTTCAGCCTTTGGCGATCTTAAATACCCAGCCGACTTCAAACATCTTGATTACGTTAATCCATCAGCACCACGTGGTGGGCAATTTAATTTTATCCCGTCAAGCTGGGGCTATAACCAAAATTACCAGACCTACAACACACTGAACGGCTTTGCCGCCAAAGGTGATGGTCCAATGGGTATCGAAATTTGCTATGACAGCCTTGTCGTTGGCACAGCTGATGAACCAGATTCCATCTACGGACTTGTTGCAAAAACCATTGATGTGTCTGAAGACGGCAATACCTTTACATTCAACATGCGTAAAGAAGCCCGTTTCTCAGATGGATCTCCCATTACAGCCCATGATGTTGTTTGGTCTATTGAGACACTAATTGATCCCAAAAAAGGCTACCCATCGATCAGCCAATCGCTTTCTGACCTTGCTGGTTGCCGCGCGTTGGATGACCACACGGTAGAAATTTCCTTCAACGGCAAACAATCCTTGTTCGCCCCATTCTCCGCAGCAGGCTTGCCGATTTTTTCTAAAGCTTATTACGATGGTCGTGATTTTGCTGGCAACTCAATGGATATCCCTGTTTCTTCAGGCGCTTACAAAGTTGGTAATTTCAAACCAGGCACCTTTATCGAATACGCACGCAAGGACGATTATTGGGGTAAAGATTTACCGATCAATATCGGAACCGGAAACTTTGATGTGATACGCATCGAATTTTACCGCGACTGGGCCGTGGGCTTCCAAGCTTTTGCAAAAGGCGACCTTGATTTCCGTTTAGAAGACACTGCGAAAAACTGGGCAACGCAATATACCTTTGATGCTGTAAAAGAAGGCAAGGTTATCAAGACAACCCTGCCAGGTGACAAATCTGCGATCCTTCAAGCGTTCTTCATCAACGCTCGTAAGCCACAATTTGCAGACCCTAAAACGCGCGAAGCTTTGGGGCTGGCGTTTGACTATGAGTGGATCAACGAGACGTTCTTCTATGGTTCCTACACCCGCTCAGAATCCTATTTTGCGACATCAACCTTTGAAGCCAAGGGCAAACCAGAAGGTGCAGAACTTGCGCTTCTTGAGCCTTTCCGCGAAGAGCTTGGCGATCGTGTGTTTGATGAAGCCGTAAAACCACCTGTTTCAGATGGCACAGGCCGTGACCGCAACCAGTTACGCAAAGCGGCACAATTGCTCAAGGAAGCGGGCTGGAAACGCATTGATGGCGTCCAAACCAAGGATGATGGCACCCAACTAACACTGGAGTTCCTTATTCGCTCGCGCCGCTTTGAACGGGTTCTTGCCCCCTACATTCAAAGCCTCGAGCTCATTGGCGTTAAAGCCAATATTCGTCATGTGGAAGCCGCACAATATAACGACCGCGTGCGCAACTATGACTTCGATGTTGTTGGCCAAGCCCGCCGCTTCTCTGCGACACCGCTGCAAGGCTTCAAAACAGCGTTCTCGTCACAAGCCGCAGACCTTCCAGGCACTGGCAACTTCTCCGGTGTTAAGTTGAAAGCAGTCGACGCGCTGATTACAGCCGTAGAAGGTGCAAAAAACCGCGCCGATATGGAAGTTGCCGCCCGCGCTCTAGACCGCGTGTTGCGTGCTAACTTCTACACCATTCCAAATTGGCACATTGACATCCACCGCGTTGCTTATTGGAATAAATTTGGCTTCCCGCAAGTTGAAAAACCAGCTTATGCGTTCCCGTATCTATCAACATGGTGGTATGATGCGGAAAAAGCAGCCAAGATCTAACAACTGATTCGCGCGCTACGGAGATTACATGGCCGCCTACATATTTCGGCGACTCTTGCTCATAATACCAACGATGCTTGGCATCATGGCGATTGCGTTTCTGGTCATCCAGTTCGCACCGGGCGGTCCTGTTGAAAAGATAATTGCAGAGCTCACCGGCGCCGCTGGTGGGGCTTCTGATCGTGTGAGTGGCGGTGCGGGTGATATCAGCAAAGACCTGTCGCTCAATGAACTTGGCTCAAAATATCGCGGTGCGCAGGGCCTAGACCCCGATTTCATCAAAGAATTGGAAGCACAATTTGGTTTTGACAAACCACCCGTTGAGCGCTTCTTCATTATGGTTTGGGACTATCTAAGGTTCGATTTTGGCGACAGCTTCTTCCGTGATGTCTCTGTTATCGATCTCATAATTGAAAAAATGCCAGTCTCCATCTCGCTCGGGCTTTGGCTCACCCTGCTGCAATATGGCATCTCCATTCCGCTTGGCATTAAAAAAGCGGTATCAGATGGCAGTAAATTTGACATATGGACATCCGGTGTTGTTGTCGTCGCCTACGCTATACCGGGCTTCTTGTTTGCCATTTTGCTGATTGTGTTTTTCGCAGGCAGTGAGTTTTTCGACTGGTTCCCACTCAGGGGACTGACCTCGGATAATTTCAATGACTTGTCGTTATTTGGCAAAATTGTTGACTATTTCTGGCACCTTGCTCTGCCAATCACAGCCTTAGCGCTTGCCGCTTTTGCTACAACCACCTTCCTCACCAAGAATTCGTTTTTGGATGAAATCAGAAAACAATATGTGGTCACCGCTCGCGCCAAAGGCTTAAGTGAGCAGCGTGTGCTTTACGGCCATGTTTTCCGTAATGCGATGTTGATTATTATCGCTGGTTTTCCAGGAGCCTTTATCACAGCGTTCTTCACAGGATCGCTTTTGATTGAGGTTATCTTCTCGCTCGATGGGCTCGGCCTTCTTGGCTTTGAATCTGTCCTCAACCGAGATTACGCCGTGGTGTTTGCCACGCTCTATATTTTCTCGCTTATGGGTTTGATTGTGAATTTGATTTCTGACGTGGTTTACATGACGATTGATCCACGCATTGATTTTGAAGCGCGGGAGGTGTGATTGTCTAGTCTAACCATGCCTCTGGCCGAAGAAACGAAGAAGTCGCGCCTCTCTCCGCTTAATCAGCGTCGATGGGCAAATTTCAATGCGAATAAGCGCGGCTCATGGTCGTTGTGGATTTTCATTTTCTTATTCTTAGTCTCGCTTTTTGCAGAGGTGATCGCCAACGATAAACCGATTATCGCAAGCTATAATGGCGAACTGCTGTTTCCTGTGGTGGTGGACTATCCAGAGGAAAAATTCGGCGGGTTCCTAGCCGTCACAGATTATCGCGACCCTTTCATTCAAGATGAGATCACAGCAAATGGCTGGATGGTTTGGCCGCTGTTTCGTTATTCATTCCGCACCGTCAATAAAGATATTCCGCGCCCTGCCCCTTCCGCACCCTTTTGGTTGATGGAGCGTTCAGAAGCCTGTGGCAAATATCCAAATGGCGTTGAGGACGTGAATTGCACGTTCGGCAATTTAAACTTTCTTGGCACCGACAATCAGGGCCGCGATGTTGTTGCCCGTGTCATTTATGGCTTCCGTCTTTCCGTCATCTTTGGTCTTGTGCTGACGATTTTCTCTTCCATCATCGGCGTTGCTGCTGGTGCTGTGCAAGGTTATTTCGGTGGCTGGACAGACCTGCTGTTGCAGCGTTTCATCGAGATTTGGTCGTCAGTCCCACAGCTCTACCTCTTGCTGATTATCGCTTCAGTGATTGCGCCGGGCTTTTGGGTTCTGCTTGGCATCTTATTGCTATTTTCTTGGGTGGCGCTTGTGGGCGTTGTGCGAGCTGAATTCCTTCGGGCGCGTAACTTAGAATACGTCAATGCGGCACGTGCCCTTGGTGTATCAAACAGAACCATCATGTGGCGGCACCTGCTACCCAATGCCATGGTCGCCACGATCACCTTCATGCCTTTCATTTTGAACGGGTCAATCACCACATTGACCTCGCTTGATTTCCTAGGCTTTGGCCTGCCACCGGGGTCGCCATCACTGGGTGAATTGTTGCGACAGGGTAAGGATGAACTACAAGCACCGTGGCTTGGTATTTCTGCATTCCTGATTATCTCTTTTATGCTGAGCTTGCTCATCTTTATCGGCGAAGCCGTTCGAGATGCGCTGGATCCGCGCAAGACATTTGTGTGAGGGATAATAAATGCAACGCCTTCTTCACGAACAAGTCTACCTCGACACCAACATCTTCATTGCGATGGTGGAAGCCTTCAACGCCAAAGCAATCGACCTGTTTCGCGCGGCGGAGCAAGGCCTCGTCTATCTGGTCACCAGTGAAGTCACACGCGGTGAAGTCCTGTTAAAACCAATGCAAAACGAAAACATCGATTTGGTTGCACGTTATCAAGAACTATTTGATAACAGCAACGGCCTAACACCCCTTGCAGCCGACGGTACTATTATGCGTGAAGCTGCCACTTTCGCCGCTACATCAGGTCTTGAGCTGATAGATGCTGTGCATTGTGCAACAGCGGAAGCGGCAGACTGTGCCTTCGTCATTTCGCAAGATAAAGACATGCGCCATTATAGCCCGATTGATGTTTTAAGCCTTGATGAATTGGAGGCCTTAGCATGAGTGAGGCACCTCTTCTCTCCGTTAAAAATCTCGGCGTACAATTCCGCCAAGGCGGCAAGGTAACGGATGCTGTTAAAGGCGTGTCCTTTGACCTTTATAAAGGTAAGACGCTCGCGCTCGTGGGCGAATCTGGTTCTGGCAAATCAGTCTCGGCCCTTTCTGTTTTGAAACTACTTCCCTATCCTGCCGCCCACCACCCGCATGGTGAGATTATCTATGAGGGCGAAAACCTTCTCTCCATCCCTGAAAAGCGCTTGCGGGAAGTGCGAGGCAACGGCATTTCGTTCATTTTCCAAGAGCCGATGTCCTCGCTCAATCCACTGCATACGATTGAACGGCAAATTGCGGAAACCTTGAAAATTCATCGCGGTATGAGTGATAGCAAGGCACAAATACGGGTACTCGAATTACTCGAACAAGTGGGCATACGCGATCCAAAGTCTCGGTTAAAATCTTACCCGCATCAGCTCTCAGGTGGACAACGCCAACGGGTAATGATTGCCATGGCGCTGGCTAATGAACCAGATCTTCTGATTGCAGATGAGCCGACAACCGCCCTTGATGTGACCGTGCAAGCGCAAATTTTGGAGCTGTTGAAAAAGCTACAAGATGAAACAGGCATGGGTCTTTTGTTCATCACCCATGACCTTGGTATTGTGCGAAAAATTGCAGACGAAGTTTGCGTTATGACCAATGGTGAAATTGTTGAGCGTGGGGACACAACCGCAATTTTTGATCACCCGCAACATGACTATACCCGCCATTTGCTCTCAGCTGAACCAAAAGGCGATCCCATTGCAGAAGATGCCACAGCACCTTTGGTTATGGAAGTTGACGACCTTAAAGTTTGGTTCCCGATTAAAGCAGGCTTGATGCGCCGCACGGTTGATCATGTAAAGGCTGTAAACGGTGTCGATATTGCCGTGCGAGCTGGGCAAACGCTTGGTGTCGTGGGTGAAAGTGGTTCGGGCAAAACAACGCTTGGCCTTGCGCTGATGCGTTTGATTTCATCTGAAGGCAATATCCGCTTTTGCGATCGCGAGATTAACAATCTTAGTTTCAAAGACATGCGACCGCTGCGCCGCGATATGCAAATTGTCTTTCAAGACCCTTTCGGCTCACTCAGCCCGCGCCTTTCTGTGCAAGACATCATCGAGGAAGGTCTGCGTATTCATAAGCCTGACTTGGATAGCCGTGGACGCGAGCAGGCCGTTTGTAATGTGCTTAAAGAAGTAGGGCTTGATCCTGATACGCGTGTTCGCTATCCGCATGAATTTTCTGGCGGGCAACGTCAGCGTATTTCAATTGCGCGCGCTATGGTGCTCGAACCAAAATTTGTGATGTTAGATGAACCGACATCTGCCCTTGATATGAGCGTACAGGCGCAAGTGGTTGATTTGTTGCGTGACCTGCAAAAGAAGCATCAGCTCACCTATTTGTTCATCAGCCATGATTTGAAAGTCGTCCGTGCTTTATCAAACCATGTGATGGTGATGCAGCAAGGCAAGATTGTTGAGCATGGCCCAGCCGCGCAAATTTTCGATGCGCCCGAAACTGATTACACAAAAGCATTGATGGCCGCTGCCTTCAATATTGAGGCAACGACGGGCGTTGTATCGGACTAAACTGGTTTAGCGATTAACTTGCTTGCGCGATTGGTGCAGCGTTTTCAACGGGAGTAGCCACTTGTCCCGTGAGCGCAAAAGGCCTGCGAACAGAACGTGGTGCCCCATAAAGGTATGAAATTCGCTCAACAGCATTTTCCAATGGCTCAGAGAAAACGGTCATCGTATGACCATTGGCATGCAGCAAGGTGTCACTATCGCGCATCATACCGACATGACCCGGCCAGAAGATGAGATCGCCTCTTTTCAGACCCGTAAGATCAGGTGACAAGTCAACACGCTCACCAATGGTTGCTTCTTGCATGTCAGTGTCACGCAAAACGGCAATACCAGCCATTTGCATCGCTAATTGAACAAGACCGGAGCAATCCAATCCAAATGTTGAACGACCTGCCCAAAGATATGTCATGCCAAGCATGCTTTCGCCGACCATAACAAAATCGCGCGCGCTCTTTGACAAAGCTCTAATATGCTTCTTAATCAGCCATCCATGGCGGGTTTTAAGGTAATCTGTATCACGAACAGTGACACGATCTGTCACGACCAAGCGAGACGCCATTGGAATTTTCATCACTGGCTGAGATTTCATGTCTGCTTCTGTGTATAAAAACGTCCCACGAGACATCACTTGATGGGTCGTGTCCAAATGACCTTCAGCCACAACGCTCTTACGAATCCAGCCAACATAATGGTCGCGAGGGGCTTGCCCCCAAAGCCATTTGCCCTTTTCGCCAAAAGCAACAAAGCGCTCACCGTAAAGCAACTGGCTGTCAATGGCTGCATTATCATTGGGTTCACGCTTTAAAACACAAACTGGTGCCGTGATGTGAAGGTCTTTGCCTTCGGCAAATTTATCTGCTTGCACCATGCCTTGGAGCTGTTCTGCGGCAACGCCATCACGAATAGGGCTCAAACGCACGTCATTAGAAAGCTCAGTTGGAATATTTAAATAACGGTCGTCCATGGTGCAGATCCTTTGCCAATTCTTGGCTGCAGCATCGCCTATTATACTAAATAGGAAGTAAACGTGCGCGATTTTGTATAGCATCACCAAGCGTTTCTACATAGAGGGCGCCCTCTACCGTGCGTTGAATGATAACATTACGCTTATCTTCTTCATCACGGACACGCGAAACAAGCCCGCGTTTGCCCATTGTGTCCAAGGCTCTGGTGATGACTGGCTTCGTCACATTGAGTTGCTGCGCTAGCCCACGCACGGTGTGCGGCGGCTTTTCTAGATAGATCGTCAAAAGAATGGTGAGCTGACGATAAGACAAGTCAATATCGTCTTTATGGACGAGATCGAGATTGACCTCGCGCCACAAACTTAACGCCTGACTTGCACGCAAATTAATCGCCAACAATACAACCCTTCTTCATTACGGAACCGTTTTAATTTAAACGGAGGCATGAAGCATTTCAAGATTGCAGGCGAAACGTTGCAAATCAGGGTTAAAACCGCGCTTTGAGCAGGTCGTATAGGGCGCGAATGGCTTGCGCCTCACCGCCTTTAGGCCGCGCAGGTTTGGCCGTTGGCGTCCAGCCATAAACATCAAAATGCGCCCATGTCGCTGCTTTTTTGACAAACCGCTCCAAGAAAAGTGCTGCCGTAATTGAGCCTGCAAAGCCACCACCCGGTGCATGGTTTACATCCGCAATGGGTGTATCCAACATGGACTGGTAAGGAGCCCAAAGCGGCATGTGCCAAAGTGGATCTGCCATGTCTTTTGCCCGCACTTTTAGCTCATCTGCAAAGGCCTCATCGTGAGTATAAAACGGTGGCAAATCGGGACCAAGAGCAACCCGAGCGGCGCCTGTGAGTGTTGCCATATCAATTAAGATGTCTGGCTCTTCTTCATCCGCTAAAGCCAAAGCATCTGCAAGAACCAACCGACCCTCAGCATCTGTATTGGTAATTTCAACACTTAAGCCAAGCCTTGATGGTAGAATATCACCTGGCCTAAAAGCATTGCCCGAAATAGCGTTTTCAACGGCTGGAATAAGCAAGCGCAAACGCACCGGCAATTTCGCATCCATGACCATTTTCGCGAGCGCCAAAACATTTGCCGCGCCGCCCATATCCTTCTTCATCAAGGTCATGAAGTTGCCGGTCTTAATGTTCAAACCGCCCGTATCAAAAATAACGCCCTTGCCGACCAATGTCACTTTGGGGTGGCTTTCATCACCCCATGTCATATCAATCAATCTTGGTTCACGACTACTGGCTCGACCCACGGCATGGATGAGTGGGAAATTATCGTCGAGAAGTTTGTCGCCCACGGTTTCTTTGAATGAAGCACCATAGGTATCTGCGACCGATTTAACCGCGTTAGAAAGCTCAAGTGGCCCCATATCATTGGCAGGCGTGTTGATGAGGTCGCGGGCAAGGTTATGAGCTTCACTCAAACGACGCGCTTCTTCTAATGCCTTCTCATCTTTAACGACGAGTTTGATTTTTTTGCTACCACGGTTTTCTTTGTAACGAGAAAATTCGTACCCATGAAGGCAAAGCGCAAGGGCAACAAGTGTTTCGTTTCTATGCGCTTCTTCAAAATGATAGCTACCAGATGGAAGTTTTGCAGCCAGTACACCATAGGAAAGCTCGCTTCTTTCAGAACCTTGTTTCGGCGCACCAAACAAGACTGTTTTCAAAACGCCTTCTTGGTCAGGCAACAAGCAAACTTCGCCAGGCTTCGCACTGAAGCCGCTACTCTTAGCCCAAGCCTGATCCGCGCCACTAAGCCCATCAAGCACTCCATCCCCAGCCATCAGCACCTTAATTTCAATTGACGCGCCCGCTTCACTCGCCGCAATTAGCTCAACACTCATCCGATATCCCATTCTCAATCATTCAAATCACACGACTCACTTGTATCAATTTAGCTGTTGAAACCACCAATGTTAACCAATGATTAGGGTTAACGCTTTACGAATAGACAACCTAATTGCGCACTGAATTTGCGCTCAAATCCGGATGGTCATCATGGCGAGTTCGATTTCAAGTCTTAAAATGCCTAAGAACCCTGTAGGAAAAACACTCCTGCGTGGTGTCGCTTGGCTGCCGCTTGCAACTGCAATTGTTCTTGCTGGTTGTTCAAGCACTCCAAATTCTGGAAGCTCTGTACGGGCCGTTACCCATCAAGACGCACTTGCTGCTGTCGATTTTTGGGGTAAGAAATATGAAAAATCTCCATCAGACCGCACAGCGGCGTTGAATTTTGCATCTGCCCTTCGCAGGTCTGGTAAATCACAACAAGCCGTCGCCGTACTAAGACGAGCCTCGACAATTCACACCAATGATAGTGGTGTACAGGCAGCTTACGGCAAAGCACTCGCAGCAGAAGGTGATCTGCAAAGCGCCCTTAATGTCATCCAAGCAGCACAACGCCCTGACCTACCAGACTGGCGTTTGATTTCTGCAGAAGGTGCCATTCTGGACCAAACAGGCAATCACCAAAATGCGAGAGAGCGCTATCAATATGCGCTTACGATTTCGGAAAACCAGCCATCCGTCTTGAGCAATCTTGGCATGTCCTTTGTTTTGACTGGCGACCTTAAGTCTGCCGAGACACATTTGCGCCAAGCATTGAACCAGCCAAAGGCCGATGGTCGCGTCAGACAAAACCTATCGTTAGTTGTTGGGCTTCAAGGCCGCTTTGAAGAGGCTGAACAGATTGCTCGTTCCGATCTACCACCAGAACAAGCTGCCGCTAATATCGCTTATCTTCGTTCGCTTTTGACCCAAGAAAACACATGGGACAAGTTGAAAAACGCAGATAAGAAAAAGAGCTAAGCCTCAACTTAATGAGATAAAACTGAATAAAAAAATGCAGCGCCATGGCGCTGCATTTTTTTGTTTGTAAGCGTCGTTTTATTTCGACAAGGCTTCTTAGAAGACGCCTGATTCATAAAGCTGCATGATGGCTGGCGAAATAATAATCAAGAAGAGAACTGGCAAGAAAAACAAGATCATTGGCACAGTTAGTTTCGGCGGCAATGAGGCCGCTTTTTCTTCTGCCTTATTCATACGCATATCGCGGTTTTCTTGCGCCATAACACGCAATGCAGAACCGACAGGCGTACCAAACTTTTCTGCCTGGGAAAGCGCCAAGGTACAAGCTTTAACGCCATCAAGACCTGTACGTGAGGCAAGATTATCATAAGCTTTGGTCCGCACTTGAAGGAAAGACAGTTCTGCCGTCGTCAACGCTAACTCTTCAGCGAGAGGCGGAGATTGTGACCCGATCTCCTGAGCGACACGCTTAAAGGATGCCTCAACAGACATACCTGATTCCACACAAATCAGCATAAGATCCAGTGCATCTGGAAAAGCCCTTTGAATGGACTGCTGCCGTTTAACCGTTTTATTTTTCAATATAATATTAGGTAGCACGAAGCCCAAATAGCCAATACAGGTACAAACCCCAAGACGAATTGTAAGCGATTGCTCAGGTAAAAGGCCGAGACTGAAAATATAAATCGCTGCAACAACCATAAACGCAAACGGTAGAATGAAACGTGCAAACAGAAAAAATGTCGCTGGGCGTGGACCTCGGTAACCAGCCATTGCCAGTTTGTTTGTAAGGGAGCCGTCATCAAGCGCCGTACGCAAGTTGAACTTTTTGACGATGTTGCCCATCACCGTTTGTCGCTTGCTATCAGCTTGACGCAGTGAATTACCGTTTTCGTCTTTACCATTGACCAAGCGGGAACGTTCCCTCTCGCGGATCCGTTGCCGTTCCAGCGAGACCGATTTCATACGCGATTTCAATTGATCGCGTGCAAACAACGGTCTGCTTAACGCAACTACTGTTGCAAAGGTACCTAAAGCTGCACCAACGGCAATAAGTGCCTGCGGGTTGGTTAGGCCTTCTGCAATTGTTGTAATGAAGTCTGCCATATTCCTACAATCCCACGATCATCAAATTTCGAAACTGATCATTTTGCGCATGACCATGCTGCCAGTGAACATCATCATAGCGCCAATGGCCAAGATGAGGTGGCCTGTTGAATTTTCAAACAAACGGCTGATGTAATCTGGGCTAACGATATAAATGATAACCGATACGATAACTGGCAAAGAGCCAATGATACCAGCCGATGCCTTCGCTTCGGAACTGATCGCTTTAACCTTCGCCTTCATCTTCTTGCGTTCACGCAAGATTTTTGAAAGATTGCCAAGCGCTTCAGATAATGAACCACCAGATGTTTGTTGAATAGAAATAACGGTTGCCAGAAAGTTAGTTTCTGGAATTGGCATATTCTCACTAATTTTTTGAATTGCATCCGCCATAGGGACACCAAGCTGCTGTGTTTCAACAACATTGCGAAATTCAGAAGCAAGTGGCTCTTTTGCCTCGCTAGCCACCATTTTCAATCCATCATTCAAAGGCAAGCCAGCTTTAATACCGCGCACAACCATGTCCACGGCATCGGGAAGCTCATCCACAAATGCCGCAACACGGCGCTTTGCAAGGTATGACAACACAAAACGTGGGAGTCCAAACAATCCAACGATCAAAAGTAAACCGATCATGAGTGGTGAGACTTTAAAGATAAGCCCAACAAGCGCTAAGAGGAAGCCACTAACAATCGATAAAATGATGAAGGTTGTTTTTGATATTTTCAACCCAGCACGACGAAGGCGCAACGCAAGTGACACTTTTTGTTTGCGATTGGATTTATGATCAATCTCATCAAGCGTATCTTGAACGTTCTTGCGGCGCTTTGCTGCGTCACCTTGACGGTTACGTTCTGTTATTTTCGCCGCTCTACCAGAGCCAACGCTTTTAATACCCTTAAGCCGCGTATCCGTCCGTTTTTCAGAATCAAGTTTTGGAAGCAATACGCCGACAGCCAACAACATTGCACACACGGCAACAAGCACTGCAATAATCACTACATTTATAGGCAAGCCAAACAAATCAACATCCTCACTTCATCAACCATTCCCCCAAATCGTAGGGAAACTTTACTAGTTTAGTGTGAACTCATTTATTAAAATGAGTTCTCATCTTCGGTATTTGATGCATCCAATGCGCGACCAAGTCGCTCTTCTTCATTGTAGTAGCGGGCACGATCCCAGAAATGTGGTTGACCGATACCTGTTGATCGGTGCGTACCAATAATTTTTCCGTTCGCATCTTCGCCATGCATGTCGTAGACGAACAGATCTTGGGTCGTGATAATGTCACCCTCCATACCGATAACTTCGGTGATGTGGGTAATTCGACGCGAACCATCTCGCAGTCGTGATGCCTGTACAACGATATCTACAGACCCTGAGATCATCTCACGGACAGTTCGCGCTGGCAAGGTGTATCCGCCCATCGCGATCATCGCTTCCATACGAGCAAGACACTCACGTGGAGAGTTGGAGTGAATTGTACCCATTGAGCCATCGTGACCGGTATTCATTGCCTGAAGCAAATCGAAAACTTCTGGTCCACGAACCTCACCAACGATAATACGTTCTGGACGCATCCGAAGACAGTTTTTGAC
Organism: Hyphomicrobiales bacterium; assembly: GCA_039964305.1. Lineage (GTDB taxonomy): Bacteria > Pseudomonadota > Alphaproteobacteria > Rhizobiales > JACESI01 > JACESI01. The sequence continues at coordinate 133,406 of JBDVXS010000142.1, read as the reverse complement.
AAGATCACGCATGGTGATTTCGCCTTCGCCTTCAAGGTTTGGTGGGCGTGTTTCAAGGCGCACAACATGCGGCTGCTGAAGCTGAAGTTCCGCAGAATCTTCGCAAGTAATAATACGCTCATCGGTATCAATATAGCGGGTCAAACAGTTAAGTAGTGTTGTTTTACCAGAACCAGTACCGCCAGAGATCACCACATTACAGCGAACACGGCCAATAATCTTCAGGATCTCTGCGCCTTCTGGCGAAATAGAACCGAAAGATTCCAGCTGATCGAGCGTAAGTTTGTCTTTCTTAAACTTACGAATTGTGAGCGATGCACCATCAAGAGCCAGAGGCGGTGCGATAACGTTCACACGAGAACCATCAGGCAATCGCGCATCACATATAGGGCTTGCTTCATCAACGCGGCGTCCAACTTGGCTCACAATACGTTGGCAAATATTCATCAACTGCGAATTATCGCGGAATTTAAAGCCGGTCTTTTGAACCTTACCGTCAACCTCAATGAAGGTCGTATTTGCGCCATTGACCATGATATCAGCGATATCATCACGAGCGAGAAGCGGTTCAAGCGGACCATAACCAAGAACATCGTTACAGATGTCATCAAGCAAGTTTTCTTGCTTTGAGATAGACAATGCAAGATTTTTCAAAGCGATAATATCGTTTACAATATCACGAATTTCTTCGCGCGCTGTTTGCGGATCAAGCAATGCCAGTTGCGACAGATCGATTGTGTCGATCAGGGCCGCAAATACAGACGTCTTAATGTCATAATATTCTTCGTTGTGATCGCTAGCTTCCGCGTGTTTTACGGGAGCTGGTTGCTCAATTTTCATAGGTGGAGATGCTTCCACCATTTTAGGAGCTTCAACTGCTACTTCTTGGGTAGGAGCTGGGGTTGGAACCTCTTGTACAGAAGAACCTCGATCATCTATTCCACCTGTGGGACGTTTGCCAAACATTGCTATGCCTTTACCCTACTTAAACTCTAATATACCGACTAAGATGCTTTCTTTGGACGCAACTTATCAAGGAATGGGAGGATTGGTTTTTTACGGTCAGTCATTTTCATTTCAACACGCCCAGTAAGGCTTGCTGCCATTGATTTAAACTGCTGCACTATTGGAGACTTAGCGTTGCTTTCACCAATCATTTGACCATTATTCATGGCCATACCGAACAGATTTGGATCAAAAGGAACAGACAATGCAACCTCAGAATCAAGCGCATCTTCAAAAGCAGCCACTTTGATTTCTGTTTCTTTACTTCGACCAACCTGGTTCAAAACGATATGTGGTTTTGGGTCGTTTGCACGTTTTTGAACCAGTAAGTCAAAGAGGTTCTTTGTGTTGCGAAGACCGGCAAGATCAGGCGTTGCTGTGATGACGACTTCATCCGCTGTTACCAGTGTATTTTCAATCCAGTCGCTCCATTGATACGGCAGATCGGCAACGAAAAATGGAACAGACTTTTGAGCAAGCTCGACAAGACGGTCCACTTCTGTGCTTCCAAATTCATATATGCGATCAAGCGCTGCAGGAGCTGTCAACAAATTGAGATGATCTGTGCATTTTGCGAGCAAACGATCGAGATAAACTTCATCCAACTTCTCGCTGGAAAAAAGAGCCTCCGCGATACCCTGCGTTGGGTCTTGGTTGAAATTCAACCCAACTGTACCGCCAGCCAAATCAAAATCACCGATGATGACTTCGTTTTCAAATAGCTCTGAAATCGACCAAGCCATATTTTGCGCAATAGTCGAAGAACCCGTGCCGCCTTTGGAACCAATGAAGGCGATCGTACGCCCAAGTGGGTCGGCATCTGGCGCAACAAACATCTCACCAACAGTTGCCATCAAATCCATAGGCGCAATCGGCGCTACCATATATTCTGACACGCCAAAACGAATGAGCTGACGATATAATTCAACATCATTTTTTTGGCCAATGACAATCACGCGTGTGTCTGCGTCACAAACATTTGCAAGAAGGTTGAGTTCATTAATCAACTCCTCTCCAACCATTGTGCTTTCCACAACAATCACATTTGGCGTTGGTGCGCTTTCATAAAATTCGATCGCAGCACGCGTGCCACCATTGTGAATTTTCACGTGGGCACGGGACATTCGGCGGTCTTCTGCAAAGTCATTCAGTGCCGATAAAACCCGATCACTTTCGCAAAACGCCTGAAGCGAAATGCGAGGAATTGGGCGAATGTCTGTATTGGTATTATCCATTTCCCAAACTCCTAGAATGAGGTCGTGCTGATAGAAGGCGCTGGCGGTGCTGTGTTTGCTTCAAAGTCACTAATCACAACATCTGTGCGTTCTGGGTTAACTTCACCCGGTCCGCGCGGTGCAATCAAGTCATTTGGATCGGCAATAATGGCAGCCAAGTTACTCTGGGTTGCACACCCAAAGTTTTCATAATTCTTATTTTCAAATCCAGTACCAATGTCTGTTGGCCAAACACCACATTCGCTAGCTACCCGTGCTTTGACGCCCGAATATGTCAGACGAACGTGCCCTGGGTGCTGTGCACTTACAGCTCTGTAAGTGCGTGTTCTAATGTGGGAACTTGGTACACCAGCCTGCTTCAAAGCGGCGCGCGCGTGGCCGCCGATATGGCTTGCAGCGGCTTCGTTAGATGAGCCAGAAGGAACCAAAACATCAATGCCACTCGCACCAGAACGACGGTAGGCAAGTGCAAATCCAGTAATGGCACTCTTCATCCCTCGGGTGAAATGGGTTTTTTGGTCGCCAGCGGGAAGATCCAAATTAGTTGGCGAAGTATCAACCACAATTGGATGCCGTGTTTGATACGAAGATGGCGCAACATTAAGGCCAGCCTCAGGTTTCACAGCACAACCAGCAAGTGCTACACCTGCCAATGCTGCCAATGCAAAGTTAACGGACTGTGGTCTCTTAGAGGACGATACTGCAGAAGGATGGCTTTTTGCCTTTGTCTCATCTGCTATAATTTTACGAGTGTCACTCATGTTCTTTTCCTTTGCGCGTTGCGCCGTCTGGATATGCGTTTGTATTGTGGTCGGCCTAGTTGCTTAGTCGAATATAAAGCCAACACGTCCGTGATATTTTCCGTTAGTCCCGCTCTTCCCGCCATAGATGCGATTGATCTGATTGAACAAGAAGGTTCCTGAATCTGCTGGTGATGCGAAATTCTTGTCTGGACGAGTAAGGTTTTTGCGTGCCGTTGGACGAACAAGATAAGGTGTTGCCATGATCACCAACTCAGTCTCATTGCGAGCAAAACCTGAACTACCAAACAAAGGACCAAGCACTGGCAAGTTCTTTAGGTAAGGTAAGCCACTTGAAGTACGACGAAGATCATCTTTCAAAAGACCACCAACAATCATCGTACCGCCCGATGGCAATTCGATTGTTGTCGAAGCTCGGCGAACTGAAACACCAGGGAAAGTAACCCCTCCAGCGCCTGCATCGGCTTGCGTTGGGTCAATTGCGCTGACTTCTGTATTCAATGAAATGCTAATGCGTTCTGCTGATTGCACAACAGGCGTGAAAGCGAGGGAAACACCCACGGTCCGTGCCGTTGTTTCAATTGCAAGGTTTCCATTGTCATCAAAGCTAGACGAGGTTGGGATATTCACTTCACCGCCAGCAAGAAACGTTGCTTCACGACCTGATTGCGCGGTTAGTGTCGGCTCCGCTAAGGTCCGCAGAACATTTGCACGTTCTAAGGCTTGGACAGCTGATGAAAAGTCAGTATCGCCAAAAGTTCTTGCTACAGACCCTGCAAGGCCACCAGCTTGGAAAGCGCCAGTCGCTCCCGCAACCGCTGTACGAGAAAAGCTGAAGGGTTGAGCACCATTTTGAAAGGCAGAAAGACTGATACCAAGTTGTTTTAGAACACTCCGTCTGATCTCTGCCACAACCACTTTCAGATGGACTTGATCGGCGCCTTCAATTTTCAAAAGGTTGATAACCTGAGAGGTTTGACGGCCAAGACCATCTGGGTTGGAGATCGCTGAATCGCCGCCATTTGTTCCACTGGTTGCTGTTTGAGTGAACTGGCCAGTTGTCGCTTCACCGCCCGTTACAAATGCTTGCGCCAAATCGGCAACACGACGTGCTGCAATTGGATTTGGTACAGAACCTGTAAGCACAACGTTATCGTTTACGATTTCTACTTTGACGTTGGAACCTGGTACATATTTTTCAATGAGATCTGCTAATGGCAAAACATCACGCTCAATAGCCAAGTTTAGACTAAGAACTGTGTTGCCAGCCTTATCGAACATGAAAATGTTGGTTTGCCCGACCTGATTACCGATCAGAAAAATTTTCCGAGCCGTTCTAACAATCGCATCAGCAACTTCTGGATTAGCGACGAGAACATCGCGCACATCCCGAGGCAGTTCAACAACAACCGACTTATTCAATCCGAGTGATACGGTTTTAGTCGCACCAACGGCACCTGCTTTAATAACCTGAAGGCCATTATCTGCAGCGCTTACACCCGTTTGCGAACCTGTCAAAACGACAGCCGCAGTTAGCAAAGGCAAGATGGCTGATCGCGTAAAGCGGTGGAGCGCAGCCAAAGGGTGAAATGAGTTTCTTACTTTAATCACAATGATTTCCTCTACTTTGCTTTCACTTCTTGACGCGCGCCATAGCGCACAATGGAAACAGTACTTTTTTCTAATTTTTTGCCGTTTTCGTCACGTCCAATTAAATAAATTGCTGGCGATTTTGGCTTCTCGGATGCATCGCTCAAGCTTCTCAACGCAAGCGTCATGCGGTCGGCAACTTGTTGAGCCACCGTCAAAATTCTCACTTGTTCATCATTCAGCTCAAGCGTTGCAGTTTTACCAACAACAACAGATTGCCCGTCTTTTTCTTGTACAATCTGGTCAATTGCGAGGACGCGAACGTTCGTAAGAACAGGTTCTGTCTTAATTTCCGTTTCATCATCGCTGCCGATAGTTCTTGTCATCATCAAATCGACGCGGTCATCTGGAAGAATAAAGCCGCCTGCTGCCGTGCCAGGTGAAACCTTGGTTGAAACAGCGCGCATGCCTTTTGTAAGCACCGATGCTAAAAAGCCATTACCTTTTCCGATGAACTTGCTAGGATGCGCAGGGTCGCCTTTTTCCATGCCAATACGAACACGCGTACCGTCATATTCTTTGATCGCCTCTGGCTTTTTGCTCTTCGTGATGTGGCGGTCAGTGACACTACCACTTGGCCATTTCGCCCAAACTAGATCTTGAGACTTTACAGCGTCGCCACGTTTAAGGCGCTTTTTTGTAACCAAAATATCAGTTGTTTTAATGGATGGCACCTTCACCACTTTGCGAACCGTTGACGGTTCACCAGAGGTCAAGTTAACAGCTAGCACTGCTGCAACGATTGCAGCAACAAAACCAATTCCCAAAATTAAAATTCGCGTCGGACTCATCTGACTTCCTCACTAGTGACCCACTAAGGGCGTTGTTAGGACTCAGTCTTGCACGACAAACGTATATTTATGGTTAATGATCGGTGATGATTTATACTTAACAATTTATAAATTGAACTGAAAATGTACAACTATAGCCTAGTAAGACCAAGATATATTTCAGTTTTAGGGAATTCTATAAGCGCAGCTAAAGCGATCGCAACTCCGTAAGGAATGCCTTCTTCTTTCGAGTGAAGTCCTGCGATTGCACTGTGTTTCAACCAATGATCTGGTATTTTGATTTTACGAAATACGATTAAGGTGAGAGCTAAAACCCCGCCAAAAATCGCCATCAAGGTTAAAAACGGCAAGACATTAACTGGACCCAACCAGAGACCAAGAGCTGCAATGACTTTTACGTCTCCACCACCAAACAAACCAGTGGCAAACATCAAAAATCCGATAACGAAGAGGATAGCACCAACCCCGATGTGCCAACCAATTGCACTAAGAGGTGGCTGAAGCACCAACATAACAATCACAAAGCCGGCCATTAATAGCAAAGATATGAAATTGGGAAGCGTATAGGCTTTTAAATCTGAATAAGCAGCATAAATCATGAGTGCTGAAAATGATGCAAGAACAAGATAAGACATTACGCCCTCTTCTTTGGCCAATCCCTAAACTGGGATCCGTACTAACTTAAATAAAAAGCGGGGGCCAAGGCCCCCGCTTATATTCCATAGTCAGGCTAAATCATACATTCACACAATCAAGCCTGCCTGATAATGCCGTGGGATTAACCACCAGGAGTAACAGGAGGAGTTGCACCACCACCCACATTACCGTTAATCTCGGTAGATACCTCTTCAAAAGTATCTGTCAATGAATCACCAAGCGTGTTAAGCGCTGTAATAATTACCACTGAGATAAGTGCCGCGATCAAACCATATTCAATTGCTGTCGCACCTTTTTCGTCCTTACGGAACTGTTTAAAAAGTTTCATTGTGAGCTCCTAATCGATCACATGTGTTAAACTAAACCGTGGCTCTCTATTTCATGTCCGGAACCATCGATGTCCCCACACTACAAAAAAGTTCTTTCACTACAGTTAATACGACGCAATAAAATTCTATATAGTTTTACGCCAATTCTATAGTAAACGAACTATTAAAAGTCCCTAATTTCACCGAATTACAGGTCAAAAGTGAACATTTAGCGCAAATTCAACAATATTTATAATAAAATTTAAATTAATACATAAGTTTGAATTTTACAAAGTATTTACCATTATGGATGTTCCAACAATTAAACTTGCGATGAAAAATCACAATGCACCATAAGAATGCAGTGTTGCACCGTGTTTTTTGAGCCAGAATTTATGCACTTCCATCTCAGGACATGTTTTCTCAACCAGCGCCCAGAACTGCGGTTTATGGTTCATTTCCTGTAGATGCGCTACTTCATGCGCTGCCACATAATCCAAAACCTGCGGCGGCGCCAATATTAAGCGCCATGAAAAATTCAAATTAGCACCTGTCGAGCACGAACCCCAGCGCGTGCGTTGGTCTCTAATTGAAATAGAACGGAAATGAAGGCCAAGATTATCAGCGTGATAATGACAAGCAGCCGTGATGTCTGCCCTTGCTTGCTCTTTTAGCCAATCTGTTACCCGTCGTTCAAAATGACGAAGATCACCAGAAACACTTAAAAGAGGCGTTGGCTCTTCATCAATCACTTGAACCACGCCGCGTGTCTTACCGCTTGACACCAATCGATGCGGCTCACCACGCAAAGGCACCAACACATCTGGTTCAAATACGGTCAATTGCGGTCTATCAGCAATACGGGCCGCCAACCATCCGGTATGACGCCGCGCAAAATCGACGGCTTCACTATGGGTTCCATATTTGGGAATTGTTAGAATTGGCGTGGTGCCAACTTGCGGCATACGCAAGGTATATCTTTTTGCACGGTCATTATGCTTGATTTCGATCGGCACATCTTGACCATTGATCTCAAGCGATATGCTTTGTTGATAGGCCGTTTTTGAACCTGAAGATTTAGATGAAGAGAAAAAAGAGCCGAGCATGTACTTATTATAGGTGACTCGCCAATTATTCGCATAGGGCAAATCAACGTTTTAAAGAGGCAAAAGAAAACGGGGCCCAAAGACCCCGTATTCCTTTTTGCGTGAGGTTTCGTGTTTCAAAACCTAATCGTCGATAACGCTAATTCTTTTTGCGCTTTGACATAAAGCGATCAAACTCTTCTTGGTCGCGCGCTTGTCTTAAGCTTTCAAGATGATCGTCGAAATCCTTGCGCATAGCATCAAGCTTTGTACGCTCTTCTTCAAGTCGCGCCAATTCAGCTTCGCGGAATGCATCAAACGCTGAATTACCTGTAGTTGAAGATGCACGATCTGGATTGCTTGTCATCCAGTCAGTTTGAACGGCAAAAGATTTTTTCATATCGTTCTTGAACTCCCCTAGTTTGTGTCCCCATAGATTGAAGCCGAGCATGGCAAGGCCCAAAGGCCAAAACAGCATGAAGCCAACAATCATCAAGAAAATGTTTAGCGGTGCCCAACCTGGTTTAAGGAATGGACCCGACGTGTCAGCAGACGCAGTAGAAGCAGTCTGTGAATGAACCATTTTACACCTCGTAGTTTCGATTCAACAATCGCATCAAAGTTAGATGCATTCAGGAACCAACAAGCTGCATGGCAGCGAACTGTTTGTCCCCGCTTACTTGAAGATATGGTGATGATGAGGTGAGTTTTCAAGAAAAAACCCCAGAAACAAGCCGTTTCTGGGGCTGAAATTCAGTCAAACTGTACTAACAGCGAGGTTTTACGATGCTTTTTTAGCCGCAGTCGCCTTCTTGCTTTTTGCTGGCTTAGACGCAATTTTTGCGCGTTTATCAGCTTTCAGCACGAACTCTGTAATCTTAGGGCGGATGCCTTTTCTAAAGCGTGATCCGTTGAACACACCATAATGACCGACTTCCGGTTGCACATAATGCATCCGCTTCGCATCTGGGATGTTTGGACAAAGCCCATGGGCGGCTTCTGTTTGGCCAACACCAGAAATATCGTCTTTCTCACCTTCAACCGTCATGAGAGCGACGTTCTTGATGGCTTCTGTTTTCACTGGATCATCACGGTGCATCATGTCACCGGTTGCCAAAGCGTGGCGAATGAAGACCGTATCAACCGTTTGAAGATAAAACTCAGCCGTCAAATCCATTACGGCCAGATACTCATCATAAAAATCGCGGTGTTTATCAGCAGATTCACCGTCACCTTCAACAAGGTGGTTATAAAACTCACGCTGCGCACTAACATGACGATCCATATTCATGCTCATGAAGCCCGAAAGCTGCAAAAAGCCAGGATAGACCCGTCGCATCACACCAGGATGAGGGAAAGGAACGGTCATTATGACGTTGTTTTCAAACCAATCGAAGTCGTTTTTCTGAGCCAGATCATTCACAACAGTTGGATTAATCCGCGTATCAATAGGTCCGCCCATCAATGTCATTGATTTTGGAGCAAGCGGGTCACCAAGCTCTTCCATTCTTGCGACAGCGGCCAAAACCGGCACGGATGGCTGGCACACCGCAACGAAATGAACATCGCCTTCAAAGTGATGAGCAATGTTGATGACGTAATCAATATAATCATCAAGGTCGAATGAACCGTCGGTCAAGGGAACCTGACGCGCATCAACCCAGTCCGTGATGTAAACATCGTGATAAGGGAGAAGCCCCTCAACAGTGCCACGCAACAATGTTGAATAATGACCCGACATTGGAGCGACAACCACCACTTTTGAAAGGCGACCCTCCATGTCTGGTCCCTGCCCTGCAGGTGTCATGCGTTGAAACTGAACCAAGTTGCAGAAGGTATCAGACCAAACGGTCTTTTCAGAGACGCTTAGAGTAAGGCCGTCAATTTCTACGTCTGTAATCCCAAAAGCAGGCTTGCCATATTGGCGCGTGGCCCGTTCGAACACTTCAAAGCCCGCATCAAGCGAGCGTACAATCGGCGTATTCGCCATTGGGTTCATCGAATTATTGACAAAGGCACGGCTTGTCTCAGCCATTGTGCGCCATGGGCTCATCGTTGCATGGGTCATTTCGTGCATGAAATAAAACGGCATTGGACGATCTCTCTAAAAAATGACGGCTAATATTTGCAAAACATACAAACAACTGTCTCGAGATGCCCGATATTTTGCAGCGCACCCATTGATTTTGCAGCGCAGCATAACAGATAATAATAAATGAACAACTATCCCTTTGAAGGATGCAGTGATGTTTTCACACTATTATTGCCAAAAGCTTTACATCCAGCCTGCGCCCTAAACGCTTTGGCGCCAAGTCCACGCTAGAGACATTGGAAAACGTATAGACGACGGTGGTTTCGACAAGGTAAGGATTAAGAACAAGATGGCGGAACAGGTAAATACTCTACCAATATCCACTCCAGGTGAAATTGGTATCGACCCAATCGAACAAGGTTTGCGGCTTGATACTCTCGTTCGGGTGAGATGGGTAGCGATCATATGTCAAAGCGCTACGCTCTTATTCGTGAACGAGATTCTCAATTTCCCCGTACCCAAACTTGCATGTGGGTTGCTCATCGCTTTATCCATCGCGGTCAACATCTATTCAAAATACACAAAAACGCGCACGCTACGCATAAGCAATAATGCGGCGACCCTGCATCTAACCTTTGATGTTATCCACCTATCAGCGATGCTCTATTTTACAGGAGGGCTATTAAACCCGTTCTCCTTCTTCTTACTGGCGCCTGTTTTTATTTCCACCACCACATTGAAACGACGAGAAACGCTAAGCTTAGGCTTGCTCGTCATCATTAGTGCCTCAGTTTTGGTGATGTTTCACGAACCATTACCGATGCATGCAGACAAAACACTGTCCATCAACACCTACTATCTAATTGGCATCTGGGCATCTTTGATGTCTTGCTTGGTGTTTATGGGTTTTTATGCTTATCGCGTAACGGAAGAAAGTCGCAACCTTGCAGCGGCATTGACTGCGACTGAATTGGTGCTGGCCAAAGAACAACACTTATCTGCTATTGATGGGCTGGCGGCAGCGGCGGCCCATGAACTTGGCACTCCCCTTTCAACCATTGCTGTGGTCATTAAAGAACTTAAACGCGAGTGGGGTGACCACCCTGAACTTGGTCCTGACATTGAGTTGCTTAACAGTCAAACAAACCGATGCCGTAATATTTTAGGCAAGCTCAGTTCTCTCAATTCAGATGGTGGTGGGCCGATGGCTGCTGTTCGCTTCACAGACTTGGTCAACGAGATTGTAGAACCGCATCGCGACTTTGGCATTGAGCTGGAAATCAACCGACATGCATCAGTGGCAGAGCAAGAAGACATCCCACTTGTTAAACGTCTACCCGGTGTTCTTTATGGATTGGGCAATATTTTAGAAAATGCCGTCGATTTTGCTCACTCAAAAGTCGACATCACAATTGCATGGGATGACGATGCGATTTTGATAAAGATCGAAGATGATGGGCCAGGATTCAGTGAAACAGTTGCTGCTCGTTTAGGCGAACCCTATGTCACAAGCAGAGCGCAAAAATCACGACGTAAAAATCACCCCATTGAAGGCGGCGGCCTCGGTCTTGGTATTTTCATTGCAAAGACCCTGATTGAACGATCAGGGGCCAAGATAGAGTTTTCCAATCGTACAGGCTCAACCCGTGGAGCCAATGTCACCGTTTTATGGCCCCCTGAGGCGCTTCTCTTCAAATCAAAGACAAATAGCGCGATGGAGACGGTAGAAATTCCTCAATGATTAAAAGGGCTTAAACATATACCTGCGTCAGAATGTAGCAATCACAACCAATACTCCACGACTGCTCTATATGGATAAGGGTAACTACTTGTTTGTGTCTTAATCAGCTGATTAACAACCCTTGGATTTTCTATGCAAAACAGTGCAGCTCTCGCCAACGATTTAGAACCCAACGCGACAATGTTGATTGTCGACGATGATAAGCCGTTCCTTGTTCGCCTTAGTCGAGCAATGGAAACGCGTGGGTTTAACGTTTTGTCTGCTGATTCAATCACATCGGGTTTGGAAATAGCGAGGCAAACACCGCCCACTTATGCCGTTGTTGATATGCGCCTTGAAGATGGTAATGGCCTTGAGCTTGTTGAAAAACTGCGCGAAAGCCAGCCAGATTGCAAATCGGTTATTTTGACGGGCTACGGCAATATCGCAACAGCGGTTTCAGCTGTAAAACTGGGTGCAACCGACTATTTAGCAAAGCCAGCAGATGCTGACGAAATTATTAGTGCGCTCACCCGTGGCCCAAAAGAAAAAGTGCCGCCCCCCGAAAATCCAATGTCGGCAGACCGCGTGCGCTGGGAACATATTCAGCGCGTTTATGAAATGTGTAATCGCAACGTTTCAGAAACAGCACGGCGCTTGAACATGCACCGCAGAACCTTGCAACGTATTTTGGCAAAACGTGCACCGCGTTAGAGTGCATGTGAGCGCGCTCGTTTACATAACCGACTTCTCATTGAGGGCTGGATCTTGAAGGTTGTGAAACCGTGTGGCGGCGAACCTTGCAATCATCAAAGTCAGCTTTTTGCGCATGGGGGCAGATAGCTTTTCTTCCGGTGCCTCTCGCATACAAGCCGCACCAAAGTTATCAGCAATCAACAAACCCGCTTCACAGGGAAAAATATCAGCTGGAACATCTTTGAGTGTTGCAAAAAACAAGGCGTCACAATGGTTTTGATAGTCTTGCCACTTATGATCTGCTTTGAAATCCTCAACAGACGACTTAATTTCAACAATCCAGATTTGCCCCTTGGGTCCAAGCGCTACCATGTCGGCACGGCGCTTATCTGGAAGCGTTAATTCTGGCACATAAGCAAAGTTAAGACTTCTTAGATAACGGCCAACACCGCGCTCAATTTCAGTCGCTCTCGTTGAATGGCGCCCATCAAACTGTTCCATAACGTCCAATCACTCATCAACTCTCTGAACACAACTTCGTGTATATAGCCGAAAACGCCTAAAAATTTAGCTTCCGTTAGTAAGCTTATGAGACAATAAATTCAACTGGGGCTTTTGTTATCATGAGAGCACAACCCTAAAGGATTAAAAATTTGCGTGGCGCATTTGAACCAGAGCTTTGGGATTTCCTCCTAAACTACCCGACTCCCATGTGTTTGGAAGACGGCAAAGGTTTTGTTGTTTATGCAAATGAAGCCTATCTCCATCTCCTAAATAGGTCTTCGGAAAAAGTGGTTGGGCACAAGGCTGGACCGCAAAGCACTTTATTCCAACCTGTCCGTTCAGAAGCTGACAATTTATCAAAACCAGATAATAAGCTCGATTCAGAAATCTTGTGCAAACTGGTCGCTGAAGACGCAAGCGAATGCATGGTGCTTGGTAAGCCGAAGCTCGTTACAGATAAACAAGGCAACGAACTTGTTTTATGGAGCTTGTGCGATATCAGCCTTTTTGTTTCCTACGAACAAGAACTCGAAGACAAGCACCGTGAACTACGCGAACAGCAAAGTAAGTTGAAAGAACTTGCTGAGATTGATCCGTTGACTGGCATTTCAAATCGTCGCTCTTTCTATGACAAATCTGAGGAATTGCTGACATATGCTGAAATTGGCCAACTCGACATTGGCGTATTGATGCTTGATCTTGATAATTTCAAATCCCTCAACGACACCTACGGCCATGCAGCAGGCGATGAAGTTTTGATCGCCTTCACCAAGCTGATTGAAGACTGCATTCGTGGGTCAGATGTTTTTGCACGATTGGGTGGCGAAGAATTTGCACTCTTGTTACCAGATGCTCCAGAAGCAGCAACACGACGCATCGCCCAACGGATTATTGACCGCACCGAACAAACCAAGGTGAAATACGACGGCCAAGAAATCAGCTTCACAACCAGTGTTGGTGGCACCATGTGGATGACAGGTGAAAACAAGATCGACATCGCGCTCAATCGGGCTGATAAGAACTTGTATATGGCAAAAGACAATGGCCGCAATCAGCTCCAGTTTGAAGGCTGCCAATTGCCAAAAGAAAAGGTCGCTTAAATTTAAGCGACCTCTAAGCAATCTAAATACTTCTAAAAACCAACAGTCGCCTTATCCAAGATCAGGCGTATGGTCTCCCGCTGATTGCAGTCTTCTTTCATGCGCCAGTTTCTTTTGATAACGGCCTTGGACGATATCCACCAAAACCATAACAGCGATAACGAAGTAGAAAGTACTCTTCGCCATTGGCTCAACGGGCACACCGGCAAGTTTCAAATGCGCAATATGGCCGCCTTCTGACAAGAGCAAAATACCAACCACAAACAAGATGAAGAGCCCAAGCACTTCATACATCCGGTTCTTCTTCAAAAAGTCCGCGACATAATCAGCCAAGACAATCATCATAATACCTGAAATGATCACAGCGACAGCCATGAGGATGAATGTGTCCGTTAGTGCCATCGCACCCAAGATTGAATCGAATGAAAACACAACATTCATGGCCACAATCCAAATAATGGCAGAGACCATCGAACGCTTCGCGCCACCCTCGCCTTCTTGATCCAAATCTTCGATTGTCATCATGTGACTAATCTCTTTGAGTGCGGTGTATAAAATGAACACACCACCAGCCAAGACAATGAGCGAATGACCATTGATCGATGCTTCTATGATGCCGTCAAATTTAAACTCAAACAGCACGTCCTGAAAAAGCTTAATCGCATTAACAAGAACAAAGAGCAGAACCAGCCTTAAGGCAATTGCAATACCAATACCCCAGCGCCGCGTTGCCGCTTGTTGATGGAGGGGCACACGTTTTGATTCAATCGATATATAAAGAAGATTGTCAAAACCAAGTACGGCTTGCAGCAAAATCAGCATGGTAAGCGTGAAGAGGTTATCGATAGTGAGCAATTCAGCCATGATTTATTGTCCTTGAGCGAGAATCTTAGTCTTCGTTTACTAAATCCAATCTCCACGTTCAACCTTTGATATAATAACCAATAATTGCAACCTTGCCCAATTATGCCATAAATTCATAAGACATATTCCAAAAGATAAATTGATTGCACGCTGCTTTGGGTTACAACCATTTTCAAAGCATTAGGAATGCAGAGATTCACGCATATTTCGGAGGTTTAGAAATGGCAGACACGGTAGAACATGGTGGCCTGAAAATTAATCAGGAGCTTTATGATTTCATCAACAGCGAAGTAATGCCAGGAACTGGTGTTGACCAAACAAGTTTTTGGGATGGCTTTGCAACGATTGTTCATGATCTAACCCCAGAAAATCGCGCGCTCTTGGCAAAACGCGAAGATATGCAATCACAAATTGATGCATGGCATCGCGATAACCGTGCCAATGGCATGGATATGGATGCTTACAAAGCGTTCTTGAAAGAGATCGGTTATTTGGTTGAAGAAGGCGACGACTTCTCTGTGGATACCGCAGACGTTGACCCTGAAATTGCGTCAGTTGCAGGCGCTCAGCTTGTCGTGCCTGTTATGAATGCGCGCTATGCGTTGAATGCTGCCAATGCGCGTTGGGGTTCACTTTATGATGCGCTTTACGGCACTGATGCGATCTCTGAAGATGATGGCGCTGAAAAAGCAGGCGGCTACAACCCTGCGCGCGGCGCAAAGGTTATTGCATGGGCACGCAAACATTTGAACGATTCAGCTCCTTTGCTCGATGACTGGGTGAATGTTGCAGGTTTTAGCGTTGCAAATGGTGCTTTGACCATCAAAACAACCAGCGGTGGTGAAACAGCTCTTGCTGATCCGTCACAATTTGTTGGCTACAAAGGTGACGCAGACGCACCACACGCTTTGATGTTTGTAAAGAACGGCCTGCATATTGGCGTTCACATCAATGCTGACCACCCAATCGGCAAAGACGATGCGGCGAACATTTCAGATGTTTGGCTTGAATCCGCCATGACAACCATCATGGACTGCGAAGATTCTGTTGCGGCTGTGGACGCGGAAGACAAAATCCTCGCTTACAAAAACTGGGCAGGTCTCATGAAGGGCGACCTGAAAGATGAGTTCATGAAGGGTGGCAAGATGGTCACGCGTGACTTGAACGCAGACCTCGATTTCACAGCAGCGGATGGTTCAGCGATGCCTCTCAAAGGCCGCTCGCTGATGCTCGTGCGCAATGTGGGTCACCTTATGACCAACCCTGCAATCCACGACCAAGACGGCGCGGAAGTGCCAGAAGGCATTATGGATGCCGCCATGACAGCGCTTGCAGCCCTGCATGACGTTGGTCCAAATGGCCGTGGCGCAAACTCTGTGCATGGTTCTATGTATGTGGTGAAACCGAAAATGCATGGCCCTGAAGAAGTCGCTTTTTCTGCCAAGCTTTTTGGTCGTGTTGAAGAACTTGTCGGCATGAAACCAAACACCATGAAAATGGGTATTATGGACGAAGAACGCCGCACCACGGTGAACCTCAAAGAATGTATCCGTGCTGCAAAATCTCGCGTCGCTTTCATCAATACAGGCTTCCTTGATCGCACTGGTGACGAAATTCACACCGCCATGGAAGCTGGCCCAATGATCCGCAAAGCGGACATGAAGCAAGCAGCATGGATTGCAGCTTACGAAGATTGGAACGTTGATGTTGGTATTGAGTGCGGCCTTTCTGGTCACGCGCAAATTGGCAAAGGCATGTGGGCCATGCCTGATTTGATGGCTGCCATGCTCGAGCAGAAAATCGGCCACCCAATGGCAGGTGCAAACTGTGCATGGGTACCATCACCAACCGCTGCCACCCTTCACGCAACCCATTACCACAAAGTAAGTGTTGCTGAGCGTCAGGCAGAAATTGGCAAACGTGGCCGCGCTAACTTGGATGACATCTTGTCTATCCCTGTTGCTGAACGCCCGAACTGGCCGAAAGAAGACATTCAAGCTGAGCTTGAGAACAATGCCCAAGGTATTCTTGGTTATGTTGTGCGTTGGGTTGACCAAGGTGTTGGCTGCTCAAAGGTGCCGGACATCAACGACATCGGCTTGATGGAAGACCGCGCCACCTTGCGAATTTCTTCACAGCACATGGCAAACTGGCTACACCACGGTGTTTGTTCTGAAGACGAAGCCATGGGTGCCATGAAGAAGATGGCGGCAAAAGTGGATGGCCAAAATGCTGGTGACCCGCTTTATCAAGCAATGGCAGCAGACTTTGATGGCTCAATCGCCTTCCAAGCTGCCTGTGATTTGGTGTTTAAAGGCAAAGAACAACCAGCTGGCTACACTGAGCCGATTTTGCACCAACGTCGTTTGGAAGTAAAAGCGGCGGGCTAAATCAGCCTTAGCGTAAAAACAAAAGCCCCAACTCATCGAGCTGGGGCTTTTTTGTTTTCATCAACGAAGCAGCGGTAACCTAGTCGGTATAACCTTTAAGCGTGCCGTTGATTACATAGGCTAGAATATCCGCAACATCCGTTGGCGTATCCGTCACGGCCAGCGCTGCAGCGTCCACCTCTTTCAAAGCATGTTGATGGTCCGCTCCATGAATTACGATGAGTGACTTGCCGAGTGCAGAGGCATAACCCGCATCAAAAGCCGCGTTCCACTGTTTATATTTCTCGCCGAAGCGAACCACCACAATATCAGCACGCTCGATCAGCGTACGGGTACGGATAGCGTTGACCTTTGCGCCCTTGTTGTCATGCCAAAATTTGTTTGGCTCTTCCCCTAGGATCGCCACGCCACAATCATCTGATGCAGGGTGGTTGGTTACAGGTGCTGCGAAAGAAACATCCAGCCCTTGCGCTTTGGTGGCCTCTTCAATTTCTTCACGCCAATTGGTGTGAATTTCGCCAGAGAGGTAAACTTGCCATGTCATGGTTCTAACATCCTATGTGATGAATTGTTCCTCCATCACTTAGTGCATCTAAGACAAAACGCCAACCAAGGATGCTCCTTGATTGGCAAATTAGAGATAAGAAATTTTAGAACGCTTGAATTTGCGGATTGAGGTCCAAATAATCCTTAAGTTCTCGCCTTGCAATTCTAACATTCGAACGGGCAATCGGCTGCTCCCCGCGCAAATTGTTTAAGTGTCTTTTCTCTTCTGGAATCTTCGCCGTGAGTTTCGGATCTTTCGAAATAGCCCATTTGGCTATATTATCGATACTCTTATCGATCCCGCTTTGAACTTCACCGATACGCCGTTCAGCACGCGCCAGATTATAGGCAGGGCGGTAAGCATTCTCAAAAGGGCCAGCTAATTCAGAAGGGCATGTCCCTTTATGCGTTGCTCCACGGCGACCAATATTGAAACCATTTTGCGGTGTGCAATAACGAGCAATACCCGCGCCCCACCCCTCATTATAGGCCGCCGTATTGATAGGAAGACCGTGCTTCTCACAGGCTTTTGCATGTTTCGCAATGCGTGTTTGACCGTGACCTTGCGAACCATCACTGTCGCCCAACTGCCGCCAATCAACGGTTTGGCATTCGCTTTCGTTTAGTGTTGCACAAGCGCTCAAATAAAGTCCGCCACCTAGCACAACAGCCGTTGCAATTAATTTGTACATTATCGCTCCTTAAAAATTCTCATTAAATAGCTTCAAAATTTCTGTTTAACGCTCCTACATTGAACACGCTGTGAATAAATGCACATCGCAAAGTATAACGCGGTAATTTAACTGGAGGCTACCCTCAGGGATCTCCTGCTGTTTTCTGATACAGACGCAGATTACAAAATTTAATATTGCAAACATGCCGCCAATCAAGGAAACTCTGCTTTAACGTTATTGATACTGCAAGGCTTGGATATGAACGTGAAGTTGTTAGCCCAGATTGCACGAACGACGCTTGCGAGCACCATCTGTCTCGGCCTTACCGCTTCGGTCATGGCTGCGGAAACTGTTCCTGCTAAACGATTATTTGGCTTTAAATCAGCACCTGCCCCCCTAAAAGCGCGTGCCGTCGGCTCTTATGCGAGAGGCTGTTTAGCGGGTGGCACATCGATTGAAATTGATGGTCGCTACTGGCAAGTGATGCGCTTATCACGCAACCGCAATTGGGGACATCCATCGCTTATTCGCTATGTAAGGCGACTTGCCAATGAGGCAGGACAGGCAGGTGATTGGTCTGGCCTTATGGTTGGCGACCTTGCTCAACCCCGTGGTGGCCCCATGCTTACGGGGCATAACTCCCATCAAATTGGCCTTGACGCGGACATCTGGCTCAATCAAATGCCCAATCGACGCCTTTCACGCGACGAGAGGGAGAAATTGAGTGCGGTCTCAACAGTCAATTTTGATACGAAAGAAGTGAACCGGAAAGTTTGGTCTCCCGATCACGTGAAGCTCATCCGCCGCGCCGCCTCATACCCTGAGGTCGCTCGTATCTTCGTCAATCCAATTATCAAGAAAGAGCTTTGCCGTGTGGCTGGCAATGACCGTGGTTTCTTACGCAAAGTTCGCCCTTGGTTAGGCCACCATTATCATATGCATGTGCGCCTCGCCTGCCCTGCTGGTTCTTCTGGCTGCAAAGACCAAGCCCGCCCAGCTGCTGGTGATGGCTGCGGCGCTGATCTAGCTCGTTGGTTCGCGCCCCCTGTAAAATCAAAATCAAAGCCAAAACCACGAAAACCAAAACCACCGCTTACATTGGCAGGGCTGCCAAATTACTGTGTGACTGTTTTAAAAAGAGGGACCGCGCGACTACCAGCATTCCCGCCAAAACGACCACCATTGCCAAGAGGAAAGCCTTCTTAGACCTTGATTTTTTAAGCCGCTCTCACGCTAAAATCACAGAAATATGTTTCCTCTGAGCGTGCCATTTGCCATTTTTGTTTTGGAAAAGTCCGAAAACTAACTTAAGTTTATCATTAGAAAAGTCCTGCTAACTGGGATGCCAACCAACCAGCCGAGAAGGGAACTTCTGTCATGTTTCTTTTTGACGTATTGAAAAATAAAATCTCGATCCCCAGCGCTGACGAAGCAATGCCAGGGCGCGACGAAGAAATGATGATTTCTGAATTCCATTTCGTCAATGGGAACCCAATGAAGGCACCGTTTCCCGAGCATTTGGAACAAATTGTTCTAGGTCTTGGCTGTTTTTGGGGTGCTGAAAAAGCACTTTGGCAATTACATGGCGTCTATGTAACCGCTGTTGGATACTCAGCTGGCCATACCGCGAACCCAACCTATCAAGAAGTTTGCTCTGGCAAAACTGGCCACAATGAAGTGGTGTTGGTTATGTACGATCCGTTCCAAATTTCCCTTGATAATCTGCTGATGCATTTCTTCGAGAGCCACAATCCAACCCAAGGCATGCGCCAAGGCAATGATGTTGGCACCCAATACCGCTCAGGAATTTATTTTAAAACCCAAGACCAAAAAGAAATCGCGGATGCTGTAAAGGCGCGTTATCAGGAAGCTTTGATCAAAAAGGGCTTTGGCCAAATCTCAACGGAAATACAGTCTGCTTCTGATTTTTACTATGCAGAAGATTACCATCAACAGTATCTGGCAAAAAATCCAAGTGGATATTGTGGCCTAGGTGGTGTTGGCGTTAGCTGTCCTGTCGGCATCGACGCATAGAAAACCGACTAAGCCTTTTAATTAGTTAGACTAATCTTACCCTGCCCCGACTTGCGTTGTCTCCGCTTTATGATTGACAACCGATAGCAAGCAGATACACTTTTTTCTGCTGGACTATAAATCGGGAGGATTAGATGTTCAAAAAGGCCCTTCTTGGAACCCTTGCAGCTGCATTCATGGCGAGTACCGCCCATGCCGCTGAAGTTAAAGTTGGTTTTGTAACCACACTCACCACACCTGCAGCCGTTATCGGTAAAGACATGCAAAACGCCGTGAATTTGGCTGTTGAGCACATGGGTGGCAAAATGGGTGACCTTGATATCAATCTCATCTATGGCGATGATGGCTTTAAGCCTGAAACTGGCAAACAAGTCACCGACAAACTCGTCAAACAAGACAATGTTGATTTCGTTGCTGGCTATATTTGGTCACACGTTCTTCTCGCATCACGCAAATCTGCGCTGGATGCTGGTAAGTTCTTGATTTCCGCAAATGCTGGACCATCGCCAATTGCTGGCAAGCTTTGCCACGAGAACTTCTTCTCAACATCATGGCAGAATGACCAAACACCAATGGCAATGGGCGAAGTGCTCAACCAAAAAGGTGTGAAGTCGATTTACATCATGGCGCCAAACTATGCTGCGGGCAAAAATATGGTCGCAGGTGTTGAGCGCACATTTAAGGGCGAAGTTAAAGGCAAGGACCTCACAAAATGGGGTAAAGACCGTCAGCTTGATTTTTCTGCGGAACTTGCAAAAGCCAAAGCATCAGGTGCAGAAGGCATCTTCGTCTTCTACCCAGGTTCTGCTGGTGGCGCGTTCATCAAACAATACCAACAAGCCGGCCTAACTGAGAGCCTACCGCTTTATTCAGTGTTTACCGTTGATGGTTTGTCTTTGCCGAAACTACAGGCTGCAAACTTCAAAGCGGTGCTTGGTTCGCAAACCACTCAGCAATGGGACCCAAGCCTCGACAATGACCAAAACAAGCGTTTCGTCGCAGACTTCAAAGCAAAACATGGTGGCTACCCATCATTTTATGCCGCACAAGCTTACGACTCTATGTTCTTAATCAAGTCAGCGGTTGAAGCTGTTGGTGGCGACCTTTCCAAAAAAGATGAAATGCGTGCAGCGATGAAGTCTGCAAGCTACGCATCAGTTCGTGGTAAATACAGCTACGGTAACAACAACATGCCAATCCAAAACTTCTATCTTCGTGAAGTTATTGAGGATGCTGAAGGCAAGTGGACGACAAAAGTTGTTCAAACTGTCTTTGAAGGTCACCAAGACCCCTATGCAGGTGAATGTTCTTTGAACTAAGAACAAACAATAGTTTATCAGGAGGGAGCTTCGCGGCTCTCTCCTTTTTTTGAGGATTTGCAAGTGCTTTGTAACGCTTGCATCTAATTGACGTTTATGGATTTCGTCCTTCTTTTGACGCAAACATTGAATGGACTGCAGCTCGGCGTTTTGCTGTTTTTGCTGGCATCCGGCCTTACCCTCGTGTTTGGTATTATGGATTTTGTGAACCTTGCCCACGGTTCGCTCTACATGATGGGCGCCTTCATTTGCGCGACCTTCACCTTTGCAACGGGCAATTTCTTTATTGGCATTCTGCTCGCCATCCCCGCTATGGCCGTGCTTGGCTATGCTGTTGAATTTGGGTTGGCGCGCTGGCTTTATACCCGCGACCACCTTTCCCACGTTCTCGCAACCTTCGGCTTAATCTTGATCTTCGACACACTTGTGCAAATCATCTGGGGTGAAGCAGGCATTGTTGTGCCATTGCCTGAATGGCTTGATGGGCAGGTCGAAATTTTACCGGGCGTTGTCTTTCCAATCTTCAGACTTCTCATCATTGGCTCAGGTCTTAGCATTGCAGCTGGCCTTTTCTGGCTCGTCAATTATACGCGCCTTGGCATGTTAATCCGTGCAGGTGCTTCAAACAGAACCATGGTGTCGGCCCTCGGCATTGATATTCAAATGTTGTTCGGCCTCGTCTTTGCTCTTGGGTCGGTTTTAGCTGGTATTGCAGGCATGTTAATTTCGCCAATCACAGAAGCGGAAATAGGCATGGGCAACGGCATTATTATCACAGCCTTCGTGGTCATCATTGTTGGCGGCATCGGCTCCATGAAAGGCGCGTTTATTGCGGCCATGTTAATCGGCCTTATCGACACGTTGGGGCGCTCGTTCTTGGACGATGCGTTCAAATTGTTCATGTCATCCAACAGCGCTGAAACAGCAGCTCCCGCCGTTTCTGCCATGCTGATTTATATCTTAATGGCGATCATTTTGGCTGTGCGCCCGCAAGGCCTCTTTCCACCGAAGGTGCGATAGATGAGCAGCAATCGCCCCCGCCAAATATTCAGTCTCATTATTATGGTGCTTCTTGGCATCTTACCGCCCGTCTTCATCTGGATTGGCGAACCCTTTTATGCCGACCTTGCAACCCGCCTTGTGTGCCTCGCCATTGCTGCCGTCAGTTTAAATTTAATCCTTGGCTATGGTGGCATGGTCTCATTCGGGCACGCGGTTTTCATCGGCATTGGCGCTTATGCTGTTGGCATTCCAAGCTATCACGCGACCTACGGCGAATGGGATGCGATTGCGAGCTACAACGGCCTCTTCCAATTCGGCATTGCCATTGGCCTCTCCGCCCTTTTCGCTCTCATCGTTGGCGCAATTTGCCTGCGTACCAAGGGCGTTTATTTCATTATGATAACCATGGCCTTTTCGCAGATGATGTTCTTCTTCTTCATCAGCCAAGAGACCTATGGTGGTGATGATGGGCTTACAATCGACATCCGCTCAGAACTCCCGTTGATCAACATGGATGACCCGTTGCAGATGTATCTGCTTTGTTATGCTTCGCTGGTGGCGGCTGTGTTGTTCGTGCGGATGATTGTGCGCTCACGCTTTGGCATGGTGTTGCGCGGTGGCATGGGCAATGAAGAACGCATGCGGATGATTGGCTATAATGTTTATCTCTACCGTCTTGTGGCTTATGTCATCTCTGGCGCGATAGCGGGATATGCGGGCGCGCTGCTGGGTAACTTCACCACCTTCATCTCACCAGAAATGATGGATTGGACACGGTCAGGCGAACTCATGTTCATGGTCATCCTTGGCGGTGGCGGCACCAGTGTTGGGCCTGTGCTTGGCTCCATCTTGTTCATCGGGCTTGAGTTTGTCATTGAGAATACCATCGCGCTTGTCAATCACGACTGGGCGAAATATTGGCACCTTCCGTTTGGGGCGTTTTTAATTGCGGTGGTGCTGTTTGTACCCGGTGGTGTAATTGGCCTATTCAAAGGCAAAGGGGGCAAGAAATGAGTGCGCTCCTACAAATTGATAACCTCAACAAAAGCTTTGGCGGCGTTGCTGCAACTGTCGATGTTTCACTGAGCGTTGAGCAGGGTGAAATCCATGCCATCATCGGGCCGAATGGAGCGGGCAAAACAACGCTCATTTCACAGCTTTCAGGTGGCTTAGCCCCCGATAGTGGTGCGGTGACTTTTCGCGGCAAAGCCATCACCAACCTGCCTGCTTATAAACGAGCGCATCTTGGCATGGCGCGGTCGTTTCAAATCACCAGTTTGTTGATGGGGATGAGTGCCGCCGACAATGTGGCGATTGCAGCGCAGGCACAAGAGGGCCACTCGTTCAAATTCATCCGTCCTGCAAGTAGCATTCAATCCCTACGCGACAAAGCGCAAGCCGCTCTCGACCGTGTTGGCCTTGGTGCCCGTTCAGATGATTTAGCAAGTAGCCTTTCCCACGGTGAGCGACGGCAGCTTGAAATCGCCGTAGCACTAGCAACAGAAGCAGACTTCCTTCTACTTGATGAACCAATGGCTGGCATGGGCATTGAAGAATCGGCGCGTATGGTTGACCTTTTAAACGGGCTTAAGGGTGAGAAAACCATGCTGCTTGTTGAGCACGATATGAACGCCGTCTTCGCACTCGCAGATACCATCTCTGTTCTCGTCTATGGCAAGATTATAGCAACGGGCAAACCAGAAGACATTCGCGGCAATGCAGATGTGCGTGCTGCTTATCTTGGGGAGGCTTAAGATGTTAAAAGTATCTGGCCTCGAGACATTTTACGGCGCAAGCCAAGCCCTATTCGGCATGGATTTTGAGATTAATGAGGGTGAAGTTGTCACCCTTTTAGGCCGCAATGGCATGGGCAAAACCACAACCATTAGTTCACTCATGGGCATCGTCAAACCGAGTGCAGGCAGCATTCAGTTTTCAGGCCATGAACTCGCTGGTGAGAAATCGTTTAAGATCGCGAAACTGGGCCTTGGCCTTGTGCCAGAAGGGCGGCAAATCTTCCCGAATCTATCGGCTAGAGAGAACCTGATCGCGACGGCAAGCAATCACCTTGGCATGAGCAACCCATGGACCATAGAACGCATCTATGACATCTTCCCAGAACTTGCCACACGCGCCAGTTCAATGGGCAATCTATTGTCTGGCGGCGAGCAGCAAATGCTGGCTGTTGGTCGTGCGCTAATGACCAACCCGAAGCTCCTCATTTTAGATGAAGCAACTGAAGGCCTCGCCCCGCTTATCCGTGACAAGATCTGGTCAGCTCTTGGTGAAATTCGCCAGAGCGGTGTTTCCATTTTACTGATTGATAAAAACATCAACGATCTTATGAAGCTTGCGAATAAGCACTTCATCGTTGAAAAGGGCCGCGTTGTTTGGTCAGGTTCTTCCGATGAACTGAAAGCACAAAAAGACGTGCAACAACGATATCTTGGCGTATAAAAAAACCGGCGCAGAGGATGGATCTGCGCCAGTTGACTTTGAGACTTATAATTTGACGATTATTTTTCCATAATCATTACCCGATGAGGGAATGGTATTTTAATTTTCTGCTTGTCAAACTCTTGCTTCACCAATTGGGGAAGCGAGTATCTCAAATCGAAATAATGCTCACCCTTACAGAACGGGCGAGAAATGATGTTCACTGACGAATCACCCAGTGTGTCCACTTCGATGAAGGCAGCAGGTTCACTCAATACATGCTCATGCGCATCAAAAACTTTTTGAATGGCAGCCTTCGCCTTATCGAGTTTTGTATCGTAGGAAACGGAAAAGATCATATCGACACCACGCTCTGGATAATGGCTGTGGTTGATAATCTTCGTACCCCAAAGTTCGCTGTTTGGAACGATGATGTGCTGGTTGTCGAACGTCACAAGATCGGTTGTGAAAAGTGTGATGCCTTTAACCTTACCAAACACATCCGCACCATCAATGAAGTCGTCGACTTTGAACGGGCGGAACAATAGCAACATCACACCAGCGGCAAGGTTTGACAATGTGCCTTGCAAGGCGAGACCAACAGCAAGACCGGCTGCACCGATGAGGGCGACCAGCGACGTTGTCGTTATGCCGAAACGTTCAAGCACCATGATGCCCGCGAAAGCCAATATCGCGTAACGAGCGAGACTGCCTAGAAATTCAAATAACGTATCGTCAAGCTTCTCATTGGAATTGGCGACTTTCTTAATCATCTGCTTGATGAAACCAGCCACCCAATAAGCCACAACAATAATAATAATGGCAAAAAGAACATTCATTGCATTGGCTGTTAGCCAACTCGCACCAGCACTCGTTTGTTCTAAAACTTTACTTTCCATAGGACCCCCCAATTAGATACACTCATAGGTTTATATAGATTGTTTTATGCAATTTAAAGTATTTTCTTAATTTTCCTATAATTCTTCCATTTCCAAGCTTCACAAACCATCATTCACCGGAAATATTAGCAATATAATTCATATACATAGGCCAATTTTCATCATTTTTCACCGTGGAGGAACTTTACTATCACGTTATCTTGCATCACTACGTGGGATGTGGCTCAATTGAGCAGATACAACCATATCTGACGTTTCTGGGAGGAATGATGGTGAGTGCTTTGAACCAAAATGCGGCCTGTTGGTTTGTGGATCGCCATGCTGATTCCATTCCTGACAAATGTGCATTCCAAGAAGCTGATGGCGCAGAGCGTTGTTTGAGTTATGGCGAACTTGGTGCTGCTTCTGGCAAAATGGCAGCACTTTATGAGCGTCACGGCCTTGGACAAGAAGACCGCGCTGCGATGTTGGTGCTCGACCAGATTGAATTCCCCATCATTTTTTGGGGCAGCATGAAAGCGGGCGTGGTGCCGATAGCCATTAATACGCTTTTGCCCACCGAGACTTATCGCATCATCTTAAATGACAGTCGCGCGCGCGTGCTTTTTGTCTCGAAAGCACTTTTTGAAACTGTTGCGCCGCTGCTTGCTGATAACCCTTATCTGAAAGCCGTTTTTGTTATCGGCGATGACACACCAAACGGCTGCCATGACTTCACGAGCGAGCTTGAAAAAAGCGATATACGCCCCACCATTGAAGTCAGCAGTGATGAATGTGCGTTTTGGCTTTATTCGTCCGGCTCCACAGGGCAACCAAAAGGCGTGCAACATGTGCACAGCGCGCTTAAGGCAACCGTGGATACTTATTCAAACAACATCCTGAAAATGCGTGAGGATGATGTTGTTTATTCTGCTGCCAAATTGTTTTTCGCTTACGGTTTGGGCAATGGCATGACCTTTCCCATGTCGGTCGGCGCGACCGCTTGGTTGCTTGCCCAACGGCCCACGCCTGACAGTGTGTTTGCAACCATCGCCAAGGCCAAGCCAACGCTTTATTGCGGGGTGCCGACGCTTTATGCCGCTCTTATTGCGCAGATGGGAGATAAGACTGACGGCCTTGAGAATTTGCGTTGTGCCATTTCAGCAGGCGAAGCACTGCCTGCCGAAATAGGAAAGAAATGGCATCAACGAACAGGCGTCGATATTCTGGATGGTGTTGGCTCAACCGAGATGCTGCATATCTTTTTGTCCAACGCACCAGACGATGTTGTTTACGGCACGTCTGGGGTCGCGGTGGCAGGTTATGAGCTTCGTCTGGTCAATGAACAAGGAGACGAAGTGGCAAACGGCGAGGTTGGCGAGCTTCTGGTCAATGGGGCCTCTGCTGCTGACGGCTATTGGAACCAACGCGAAAAATCCCGTGCAACCTTTGAAGGAAACTGGACACGCACGGGCGACAAATATGAGCGCCGCGATGATGGCCGTTATGTTTATTGCGGGCGTACCGATGACATGTTCAAGGTAAGCGGCATTTGGGTCTCCCCCTTCGAAGTCGAACAAGCGGTGAGCGCCCATGCCAGCGTTCTTGAAGCCGCCGTTGTTGCCGCTCAAGATGCCGACGGTTTGGAAAAACCAAAAGCATTCGTTGTCTTACAAGAAGGCGCAAATGCAGAGGGGCTGGCGGACGAACTGAAAGAGCACGTCAAACAAGCCATCGGCAAATGGAAATACCCGCGCTGGGTGGAAATCGTGCCCGACCTGCCGAAGACTGCGACAGGTAAAATTCAACGCTTCAAACTTCGCGGATAAAGTGAACACATGATGGATTGGAACAACCCAGAACCGCAGCACATAAAAGTTGGCAGCACCAAGCTGGAAGCCCAGTGCTTTGGCCCACCACCAAGTGAGGCACCAACAATCATCATGCTGCACGAAGGGCTCGGCTGCGTCGCCTTGTGGCGTGACTTTCCAGCGCAGCTTGCAAAGGCCACTGGTTTTGGGGTGGTTGCTTATTCACGTGCTGGCTATGGCGCCTCAAATGAGAGTCCCCCGCCAAAGCCACTCGATTATATGACCCGTGAGGCACTCGATGTTTTACCATTAGTGCTTGAGAAAATCGGTTTTCAGCGGGGCATTCTGCTTGGTCATAGTGATGGTGCATCCATTGCAACAATTTATGCAGGCAGCACGGAAGATTTACGCATACGCGGTTTGGTCTTGATGGCCCCACACTTCTTCACAGAGCCTGTCGGCCTTGCCGCCATTAAAGCTGCGAAAGCCGCTTATGAAACCAGCGACCTCAAACCCAAACTTGCCAAATATCACAACCATGTAGACGACGCCTTTTATGGCTGGAATGGCGCTTGGTTGGATGATGGCTTTAAAGAATGGAACATTGCTGAGAACATCGACTATCTCAGAATTCCAGTGCTCGGCATTCAAGGCCGCGATGATGAATATGGCACGCTTGCCCAAATAGACGAGCTAGAAACGCGGCTTTATTCACCCTTTGATTGCGCAGTATTGGAGAATTGCAAACACTCCCCGCATATCGAAAAACCCGATGAGACGCTGAGCGTCATTTCTGAGTTTTGCAAACGGCTAGACCGCTTGGAACGAGAAACTGTCTCCACGAGCAACGCAAAAACCTAGCAATCGGATAATTTATGCAATATAAGTTATAATAATGCATTATTGTTTTTATTTTCTATAGAAATTTCTATTATTTATGCATTTTCATGCTTTTTATTGCTAGGCTTTGCATTAAAGTGCTCTATGTGGACTTTTAGGAGGCGAGAGCATGAGCAAGCGGATTGATTTTCAAACCGACCCATCAAACTATAAGCATTGGCGCGTTCAATATGATGGACCTGTTGCTTTTGTCACGATGGACGTGGATGAGAATGGCGGCTTGTTTGATGGTTACGAGTTAAAACTCAACTCCTATGATTTGGGCGTCGATATTGAGCTTTCAGACATTATTCAGCGTATGCGGTTTGAGCATCCAGAAGTAAAATCCGTCGTCATGCAATCTGGCAAAGACAAAGTGTTTTGTGCAGGCGCTAATATTAGAATGTTGGGCGGTGCAACCCATGCGCACAAAGTGAATTTTTGTAAGTTCACCAATGAAACCCGCAATACTTATGAAGCAGCGAGCACAGACTCGGACCAAACATGGATTTGCGCCATTAAAGGCTCTTGCGCCGGTGGCGGCTATGAGTTGGCGCTTGCCTGCGATTACATCATGCTAACTGACGACAGCACGTCGAGTGTCTCTCTCCCTGAACTTCCTTTACTCGCAGTATTGCCTGGCACAGGCGGCCTTACCCGCGTGACAGACAAACGCAAGGTGCGCCGCGATTTGGCCGATGTTTTCTGTACGGTTGAAGAAGGCATAAAGGGCAAGAAAGCCAAAGAATGGAACCTTGTTGATGAGGCCGTAAAAAACTCAGCCTTTGATGAAACTGTGATTGAACGCGCCAAGGAATTTGCCGAGAAATCGCCCCGCCCGAGCGATCTAACAGGCATTGCGCTAACACCGCTCCAACGCACAATCGCAGATGATGGTTCGCTGACTTACAGCACGGTTGAAGTGGCGATTGACCGCTCGCTCAACATGGCGACCATCACCATCAGCGGCCCAGATACCGCCGCCCCATCTTCAACCGATGCTTTGCAGGCAGACGGTGCGGACACATGGATGCTGGCTGCCGCGCGTGAGCTTGATGATGCCATTTTACATTTGCGCCTTAACGAACTTGACGTCGGGTTGATTGCCTTCAAAACCCAAGGCGACCCTGAAACATTGAAAAACCACGAAGCGTTTTTAATTGAGAACAAAGACCACTGGCTTGCCAATGAAATTCTCAACTACTGGAAGCGCCTGTTAAAACGCATCGACGTGACCTCGCGCTCACTCGTTGCAATGATTGAAAACGGCTCCTGCTTTGTTGGCATTTTGGCAGAACTCGCCTTTGCTTGTGACCGCTCGTACATGATGGAAGGCGACTTCGACGGCGACAACCGCCCCGTCGCCACCCTCACTTTAACCCAAAGCAATTTCGGCATGATGCCAATGGGCAATGATATTTCCCGTTTAGAAGCCCGCTTTTACGGCACACCAGAAATGGTGGATGGCGCGAAGGAAGAGCTTGGCAATTCGCTTGAAGCCTTTGACGCTAACGAGCTGGGTCTGGTCACTTTCGCCTTTGACGATATTGATTGGGATGATGAAGTTCGCCTGTTCTTAGAAGAGCGCGGCAGCTTCTCACCCGATGGCCTAACCGCCATGGAAGCAAACTTGCGCTTTGTTGGACCTGAGACAATGGAAAGCCGCATCTTCGGGCGACTTACCGCTTGGCAAAACTGGGTCTTCCAACGCCCCAATGCTGTTGGCCAAGACGGCGCTTTACAAAAATACGGCTCTGGCACCCGCGCCAAGTTCGACATGGAGAGAGTGTGATGACGAACGCAATTAACCTCAACGATAAACTTTCCAAGTTTGATGACCATTGGGCGCCTAAAATTGTCGGCTCTTTCAATGGTCATGATCTCATGGTTGTGAAAATTAAAGGTGAGTTTGTTTGGCACAGCCACCCCGATACCGATGACTTCTTTCAAGTCATCAAAGGTCAAATTCGCCTTGAAATGAGGGATGAAACGGTCACCCTTAATCCTGGCGAAATCTATGTCGTGCCTAAGGGGGTTGAACATAGACCCGTTGCAGATGAAGAAGCACATGTTTTGCTTATCGAACCGGCAGGCACACCGAATACAGGCGATGACGCCACTGCTGCAAACAAAATCAAAATCTAAGGAAAGACCATGCTTGATCTCATCAATGTAGATTACGATTCACTCATTCCTAACAATGTGAACCTTTCAAGCGATAAGAAAGTCTTGAAAGCGCTGGAGCGTTGGCACCCCGGCTATATTGATTGGTGGAATAAACTCATTCCTGAAAACTTCCAAGAATCCATGGTCTACCTGCGCACTGCCGTAAGTGTTGATCCAAAGGGTTGGGCGAAGTTTGATTATGTGAAAATGCCAGAATACCGCTGGGGCGTTTTGCTGGCACCAGCAGGCGAAGACCGCAAAATTCCGTTTGGCGAAAGTTACGGCGAACCAGCTTGGCAAGAAGTGCCCGGTGAATACCGCGCTATGCTGCAACGCCTCATCGTCATTCAAGGCGACACTGAACCGGGTTCCGTTGAGCAACAACGTTTCCTCGGCCTCACAGCCCCTTCCCTTTATGACATGCGCAATCTGTTTCAAGTGAATGTTGAAGAAGGTCGCCACCTTTGGGCGATGGTCTATTTGCTGCAAAAATATTTCGGCAAGCAAGGCCGCGAAGAGGCAGATGATTTGTTGCTGCGCTCTTCTGGTTCAGAAGAAGCGCCGCGCATGCTGGGTGCCTTCAATGAAGAAACACCAGACTGGCTCTCTTTCTTCATGTTCACGTACTTCACTGACCGTGATGGCAAGATGCAACTTGAAAGCCTTGCGCAATCTGGTTTCGATCCGCTGTCTCGCACCTGCCGCTTTATGCTGACAGAAGAAGCGCACCACATGTTTGTTGGCGAAACAGGTGTTGGCCGCGTCATACAAGCAACCTGTGAAGCCATGAAGAACGCGGGCATCACCGATCCTTACGACATCAATAAAATCCGCGACCTCAATGTGATTGATCTGCCGACAATCCAGAAAAAGCTGAACATGCACTATTCGCTGTCGCTTGACCTGTTCGGGCAAGAGGTTTCAACCAATGCAGCCAATGCGTTTAACGCAGGCATTAAAGGTCGCTATCTTGAAGGCCGCATTGAAGACGATCACAAGCTCAACAATGACACCTACAAAGTGCGCACGGTTGAAGATGGCAAAATCGTTGAAAATGACGCGCCCGCTCTCACCGCGATTAACATGAGATTGCGCGACGATTATATTCGCGATGCATCTGGCGGCCTTCGCCGTTGGAACAAGCAGATGGCGAAAATGGGCATTGAGTTTGAACTGACCCTCCCCCATGAAGCATTCCATCGCCAAATTGGTGTCTTCTCTGCGATTAAAGCGAACCCTGAGGGTGATATTATTTCCAATGAAAGTTGGAATGAGAGCCAAGACAATTGGCTACCGACGAAAGAGGATGGCGCGTTTATTCAATCACTCATGGTGCCGTGCTATGAGCCGGGCAAATACGCCTCATGGATTGCACCGCCACGGGTTGGCATCGACAATAAGCCTGGTGACTTTGAATATGTGAAGCTGCACATGGCGTAAGGCCTGCCCGTTAGAACAAAGGTATTTTTATGAAGATCGAACTTTTATACGCAACAGAAACTGGCAACGCAGAAATGCTTTGTGACGATTTTGAGGGCGAATTGGGAGACGGTTACGAGTGCACCATCCAGAATATGGGTGATGTTGACCCAACCAGTCTCGACCGCGAGAGCTTTTATATTTTCGTTGCCTCAAGCTACGGCAGCGGAGACCTGCCTTCTACAGCGGTTTCTTTTTATGACCGCTTGGTGGAAGAAAAGCCTGATTTGAGCGGCATTCAATTTGCTGTTTTCGGTCTTGGCGACATGGTGTTTGATGCAACGTTCAATCAAGGGTCCGAACGGCTCATGTCAGCGTTGATTGAAAACAAAGCCACTATGATTGGCGAACGCGGTATTTACGATACGTCTACAGGCGAACTGCCAGAAGATATTGGCCTTCCGTGGTTGCAAACCATCATCCCTCAACTTTCCGCCATCGCGGCTTAGGGTTCGTTATGATCGCATCGGGTTTTCATCATGAAATACGTGTTGGGTGGAGCGACTGCGACCCTGCCAATATTGCCTATACGGGGCGGATACCCGATTTTGCGCTTGAGGCAATTGACGTTTGGTGGGAGCATCACCTTGGTCATGGCTGGTATCAGATAAACCGAGACTTAGGGTTTGGCACACCGTTCGTCCATCTAAGCATCGATTTTCGCAAGCCCATCACCCCCGATCATCGGCTGACATGCGTGGTCAATCCAAACAAACTCGGCACCACATCAGTTGGCTTCAACGTTATGGGCTATCAAGATGAAACGCTTTGTTTTGAAGGCAACTTCGTCTGCGTTTTTGTCAAAGCCCCTTCTATGCAAAAAATAGCAGCGCCTGAACATGTCGAAGCAATCATTCGCCCTCTTCTTGAAAATCAGGAGAATGTTACTTGCTAGATAAACCTGAAACTCATCAGCCTGAAATCAACACCAGTGAATTCATCGCCGAAGTGGGCGCACGGGTGCGGCGTGTGCGAAAAATGCGCGGCATCTCAAGGCGCATTTTGTCGGAACGCTCTGGCATTTCCCAGCGCTATCTCGCGCAGCTGGAACTTGGATCAGGCAATATCTCAATCGCCTTGTTGTTAAAAGTTGCGGTGGGCCTTGGTGAACCAATTGAAAGCTTTATCATCAACCATGACAGCTTCGATGATGATGACCATGCGATTGCCCTTTTCAAAAGCGCCGATGAAGCGACCAAGCAACAGGTTCTTGCCATCCTTGATCCTGAAAAAGCGCTGCAACTAAGAGGTAGACGGATTGCTCTCATTGGCTTGCGTGGCGCGGGAAAATCCACCCTTGGCGCCATTGCAGGCACTCATCTGCAAACACCCTTTATGGAACTAAACGACGAGATTGAACGCTCCAATGGGATGTCGGTCAATGAAACAATCGAGCTATACGGACAAGAAGGCTACCGACTGCTCGAACGCCAAGCAATTGAACACATTGCCACGACACAAGAACAGATCATTCTCGCTGTCGCAGGGGGCATTGTGTCAGAGCCAGAAACCTTCAATTATCTCCTGCGCCACTATCACACCATATGGATCAAGGCAGCGCCTGAAGAACATATGGACCGCGTGCTCGCCCAAGGTGATGAACGCCCGATGGCCGGCAACCCGCAAGCCTTCGAACAGCTTCGGCAAATCTTGACCAGTCGAGAAGCGCTTTATCAAAAAGCGAGCACTGTTGTGGACACCACAGGCGCCTCACTCCATGTAAGCACGCAGGCCCTATTGAATAAAATTGAAACCAAGCAGTTTCTCGCCTAATGCCAAACACGTCACCAACAAGACGCACCCTTGTTACTGGTGAAAGCTCCGCGTCGTTATCCCATGCGGCTTTGCTGGCCCATTATGGGTTTGAAACCATTTTACTGGAAGAAGACGAAAGCGGTGTTTTGCGCAGCACTGATTTTCTCAAACGTCTTTATGACGGACAGCCAGTCTGGGCCGCAGACGAAAACAAACCAACAGCCCTGCCCCTTAAAAGCCTAAGCGGTCGGTTTGATGTTTTGATTGATGCGGGTGACACGAATTTAAAGGGACGCTTCCAAACCCTCAATCAACTTTCAAACCACTTAAACCCACACGCATTCGTCGCCTTTCAAACATCAATGCCTGATCCTCAGATAGCTGAACATCAAACGGCAGACTTCCCCCACGTTCATCAATTCCATATTTCTGGTCCGCCTCACCTTGCAAAGCTTGTCGAGTGCGCAGCATTTGAAAACACGGATAACGACGTGTTTTCGGCGTTTTGGCACTCCCTAGGAAAGAAGGTGGTTAGCACGAGAGTTGAAGGCCACTTTGTTTCAAGCCGTTTATCAACCAAGCTTTACGAGACACTCGACGTTCTCTTGCTTGAAGGCGCGCTGCCTTATGAGATCGACGAGGCGCTTGCTGCCTTTGGCTTTAAAATCGGCCCTTTTGAAGCGCAAGATTTGAGCGGCCTGGACGGCCCTTACTATGAGCGCAAACAGCTTAGAGGTCAGACGTTGCACCCTTACCAATCATGCATCATTTCTGACCGCATGGTGCAAGAAGGGCGCTTGGGCAAGAAAGTTGGGGTTGGTTGGTATCGCTACCCTGGCGGCGGCGGTGCGGTGATTGATCCGTTGCTTGAAGATTTGATCGTTGAAGAAGCCCGTTTTGCTAAGATCGAACGGCGGCAAATCACCGATCAAGAAATCGTCTCGCGTGTGGTTGCAGCACTGATTGATGAAGCCACGCCCCTATTGGAAAAGGGCATTGTCGCAACAGCTTCGCAGCTTGACTATTTATCTATACAAGCACTTCACTTTCCACATGGTGGGATTTACGCTTATGCTCGTCAACACTCTCTTTAATCTCGAGCCTCACCATGCCGCACTTTAAAATCACAGATTTCACCGATGCCTATGCCAACGCTCCCAACATTCCAAACGGTGATGCCTGGCCTGAAGCATGGGTTGACCCTGCCAAATCCTTCCGCACCAACTGGCCACATGTGGAAGCGGATATTTCCTATGGTGAGCATGAACGCGAAACCTATGATTTGTTTTCACCTGAGGGAGAGAGCAAGGGGCTGCTCGCTTTCATTCATGGCGGCTTTTGGCTAAGGCTTGATAAATCTTACTGGTCGCACCTTGCAAAAGGAGCGCTTGAACGCGGCTATAGCGTCGTCATTCCAACTTATCCGCTTTGTCCTGAAGTGCGTGTTCAAGATATTTCAAAAAGTGCCGCACGGGCTGTGTCACATGCGGCAAGCAAGGTCGAGGGCCCCATTATTCTTACGGGCCATTCAGCAGGCGGACATTTGGTAACGCGGCTGATTTCACAAGGATCTAAACTAGAAGAAGCAACGCTCCAACGTATCGAGCATGTTGTCTCAATTTCTGGGGTGCATGACTTAAGGCCCCTTCTCAAAAGCGATCTCAACAAGGGGATCGGGCTGGATTTATCAGAGGCTCAAACCGAAAGCCCCGCCCTGCTCCACCCTCTCATTGATACCCCCGTCACCTGTTGGGTTGGGGCGAATGAACGATCAGAATTTCTACGGCAAAATGCACTGCTGGCGAGTATGTGGCGCGGCCTTGGGCTTGCAACAGCAGCGATTGAAGAACCAGACAAACATCATTTCAATGTAATTGACGGGTTATGCGACACGCACTCACCTCTCTTGCAAACCATTTTTGAAACAAAATAGCGCTCCCCTGATAATCAGAAGAGCGCTATTTTAAACCACTTAAGAGCGGAAAGATGTTTAGAGGCTAAAGCCTTCTTTTTCCGCAATCTCTTTCAAACCGCCGTCCAGTCTTGGGCCAACAACTTGAATGATGTTAGACGCCAAAAGACAGCCTAAGCGGCCTGCGTCTTTGAGCGCGTAATGACGGCTAAGGCCGAACAAGAATCCCGCCGCGAACATGTCGCCAGCACCTGTTGTGTCAACAACATTAGAAACAGGGAATGGATCGCAAGAAACCGTTTCGTCTTTCGTGACGACAACGGCACCTTTTTCGCCTTTGGTAATCGCGGCCAAACCAACTTCAGTGCTTAGCTTTTTAACACAGGCATCAAAATCATCAGACTCATAAAGCGATAACAACTCGGCATCATTGGCCAACAAAATGTCCACTGTGCCGTTTTGAATGAGCTCGCGGAATTCATCGCGGTAACGGTCAACGCAGAAGGCATCAGACAAAGTAAGGGCTACTTTGTTGCCCGCTTTGTGCGCCACTTCAGCGGCAGCACGCAAGGCGTCTTTTGCCCGCGGTGGGTCCCAGAGATAGCCTTCGAAATAGATAACCTGCGAGGCCTCAACCACATCTTTGTCCATATCTTCAGGGCCAATTTCTGTACAGGCACCGAGATAGGTATTCATTGTGCGCTCACCATCTGGCGTGATCACAATAATGGAACGCGCTGTTGGTGCTTGCTCGGCCAATGTCTCCGTTGGGAAATGCACACCCGCATCGACCATATCAGCGCGGTATTGTTTGCCCATTTCATCATCAGCAAGTTTGCCGAAGAAGGCTGTTGAAGCGCCAAGTTCTGCAAGGCCTGCAATGGTGTTGCCGGCAGAGCCACCAGAACGCACCTGCGCATCTTCAATATTGCCGCTGAGATAAAGAGCCCGTTCTGCATCAATCAGCATCATCGCTCCCTTGTCGAGTTCATGGGTGGCGAGAAAACTCTCATCAACCTTTGCCAGAACATCCACAATTGCGTTCCCTATACCCAGAACATCAAACTTTTTGTCAGTCATTTTCGGTCCACTTCATCATTGGCAACATCACAATTATCACACTGCATGCTTGCACAAACACAAATAGAGACTTACTTCAAGCACGCAATACCAAAAACAGGGAAAAGGCCTACATGTTTCACGCCGCCACGCTTGCATTTAATCAAATTTTCTCAAAACCGTTCAGAACGGTGTTTTGGAAAGCTCTCGGCCTTACCCTTCTTATGCTGATGCTTTTATGGGTTGGCGTTCAAGCGGCACTGACCTTTTTCCTCGTTATTCCCTACCCTTGGCTAGAGACGGCGATTGCATGGGCTGCGGGGGCTGGTCTGTTGGTTGGGCTAGGATTCTTTATCGCCCCTGTAACCTCTTTGTTCGCCGGTATCTTCTTGGATGAAATTGCCGAAAAAGTTGAATGGCAACACTACCCGCAAGACGAGCAAGGCACACCAATGCCCCTGCTCAAGTCACTTGGTCTAACCATTCAATTCGTCGCCTTAGTCGTTGCGGTGAACTTGGTCGCACTCTTATTGGTCTTCGTGTTTGGCCTTGGCCTTCCAGTGTTCTTCATTGCCAATGGATATTTGCTGGGCCGTGAATATTTCGAGATGGTGGCCATGCGTTTTATGCCGACAAACGATGCACGGGCACTTCGTCGCAAGCACTCAACAACTGTGTTTTTTTCAGGCCTCATTATCGCGGGCTTTCTTGCCGTCCCATTTTTAAACCTACTAACACCACTCTTTGCGACCGCTTTTATGGTGCATATATATAAGATGGTTTCAGGCTCCAAGCGACCTGTGGGCAACTAACGAAACCCAAAAAGAAAAAGGCCGCGAGAACTCTCGCGACCTTTTAGAATGTCAAAATTGAAATGGTTAGACTATTCAGCAGGGCTTCCATCAAGACCAAATGTCTTCAAGTAAGCAATCACATTAGCTCGCTGGTCTTCTTTTTTAAGACGAAGCGCCATACGTGCTTTGGCTTTGTCATTACCCGTTACTTTAATCAGGTATTTTTTCGGATTTAAAAGGTACTCAAGAAGAGCTTCCTCCGTCCAAACCAGACCTGTTGAGCCTTCTGGCACATCAAGATACCCGTCGCCATCAGCATCCTCACCCACTTCGCCACGCGCTTCGATGATGCCAGAGCCGTATTTAAAACCATCAGAAATACCAGCCATACGACCGACAATACCGTTTAACTGAGGGCCATTTTTGTTTTTGGCGTCAGGACCAACAACGTGGCAAGCCTTACAGCGTTTAAAGATTTTTTCGCCTGCAACAGCGTCAGCGGCCGCAGCACCGCTAGTCATACCAAGCGCAAAACCTGTTGCGACAACCGCGCCAAGCCCGATTGATTTCAAAGAGAATGTCATGGTGTGAATGTCTCCAAAATTTCCATGTTGAACTAATATTCTGTTAAAGAGTGCCCCGACCAGTGAATGAGGTCAATAAACTAAAAAGTGTAAAAAAGTCAGATACTCGATGTCAGAACACAATTATCATGTAACCTGCTCAATTAAAAGCTGCCATTGTTGGTTAGCCTCGAAATTTTGAAATGGCGGAACTGGAAAAATGGCCTACCAAGCACCCGAAAATTACACCGCACTGACGACAGAAACCGTCGCGGCTTATCTCGGTCAAAATGATAAAGTCAGCGCTTTGCTTGGTGGTTCTGCGGAAAGTTGGAGCGCGGAAGAAGTTGGTGATGGCAACCTCAACTTAGTTTTCATCGTCAAAAATGGCGATAAATCCGTCATTGCCAAACAAGCACTACCCTATGTGCGGTTGGTTGGTGAAAGTTGGCCATTGCCCTTATCGCGCGCTTATTTTGAATATCAAGCGTTGAAACGTGAAGCAGATGTTGCCTCGCAATTTGTGCCCGAAATCATTTTATATGATCATGAAATGGCACTGATTGTGATGGAGCATCTCACGCCTCACATCATTTTGCGCAAAGGCTTTATTCAAGGCATTCGTTACCCACATTTAGCCGATCACGCTGGCCAGTTCATGGCCGCCACTTTGTTTGATTATTCAGACCTTTGCCTCGACGCTGAGACGAAAAAACTCAACGTAGCGATGTTTTCTGAAAATCACGTCATGTGCGGGTTAACTGAGCAAGTCATCTTTGACGATCCGTATTTTGAGGCCGAACTCAACCGACATACCAGCCCACAACTTGATGAGGTCGCACGCGACATTCGCCAAGATATAGGCTTGAAAATTGCCGTCCAAGAACTCAAATCATTGTTTATGACAAAGTCACAAACATTGCTACATGGCGACCTTCATTCTGGATCCATTATGGTAACAGATGATGATACGCGGGTGATTGATCCTGAATTTGCGTTCTACGGCCCAATGGGTTTTGACATTGGCGCTCTTATGGCGAACCTATTGCTTGCCTATTTCTCGCAAGCAGGCCACGCAACCAGCAAAGACAACCGCGAAGACTATGCAGAATGGATTTTGGAAACACTTCTTCAAACCTATGCTGTGTTTGAAGAAACATTCTCGCAAAAATGGCGCGATCAACGCACAGGCGCGCTTTATCCTGAAACCTTGCTTTCTCCTGACGATGATAGCGCAAATGAACAGGCTTTAAGCCGGTACTTGCGTGATGTCATGGAAGATAGCATCGGCTTTGGGGGTGCAAAAATGGTGCGGCGCATTTTAGGTATTGCCCATGTGGAAGACCTAGAAACAATTCAAGATGAAAATCTTCGCGCCGACTGCGAACGAAAAGCACTCGCCCTTGGGCGCATCATGATTACGGACCGGAAAAGTCTTTCGGATTTTAATGACGTGGTGCGCATGGCAAGGGCGATCAATCAAAGGTAAATCCATGAAAATAAATGGCATTCCTCACCGCTCAATCTGGGTAGATAAATCTGGCAAAGTCATCATCATTGATCAAACCCGATTACCCCATGAATTTCACAAAGTTGAACTTAAGAGCATGGATGATGCAGCCCATGCGATTAAAAATATGTTGGTGCGTGGTGCTCCCTTAATCGGTGCAACAGCTGCCTACGGCATTGCTCTTGCCATGCGCCATGACCCGTCAAACAACAATCTTGAACAAGCCGCTGAAACACTTGCAGCGACCCGCCCAACGGCCATAAATTTACGCTGGGCAATCGACCGCATGTCTGATCATCTTAAAATGTTAGCACCATCAGACAGGGAAGCCGTTGGGTTTCAATGCGCTGGTGAAATTTGCGATGAGGATGTTGAGATCAACCGTAAGATCGGCGAAAATGGTCTCGAGATCATTAAGCAAATCGCGGAGAACAAGACAGGTCCCGTCAACATTCTCACCCACTGCAATGCTGGTTGGATTGCAACAGTTGATTGGGGAACGGCTACCTCTCCAATCTATCAAGCCCATGAGCTTGGCATCGATGTTCATGTCTGGGTTGATGAGACCCGCCCGCGCAATCAAGGCGCACATTTAACCGCTTGGGAACTTGGTAGCCATGGCGTTTCCCATTCACTAATTGTGGACAATGCTGGTGGTCACCTCATGCAACATGGCCTTGTTGATGTGTGCATCACAGGCACTGATCGGGTGACGGCAACCGGTGACGTCTGCAATAAAATTGGCACCTATTTGAAGGCGCTCGCGGCCCGAGACAATGATATTCCGTTTTATGTCGCCTTGCCTTCCCCGACAATTGATTGGGGGACACGAGACGGGTTAAAGGAAATTCCGATCGAACAGCGCTCCAGCCGCGAAGTTGCTTATGTTCAAGGCTTATTAAGAGGCAAGATCGAAGAAGTACTGATCACACCCAAAACCACACCGTGCAGCAATTATGCCTTCGATGTAACGCCATCCAAATATGTAACAGGCTTGATAACAGAACGCGGCATTTGCGACGCCAGCGAAGAGGGCTTAAAAAGCTTATTTGCTGACCTTAAGCCTTAGAAGGTTGCTTGCCATAAGTTGCAAAGGCCGCATGCGCTTCGTTCATCTCAGCATCAGTAAGGAGAACAGGCTCTCCCATTGTGCAAGCTAACTGGTATTGTTGGCATATATTCTCAATCTCAATGCCAAGCTTCAACACAGACGTCAGATTTTTTGAAAAACACGTCATACCGTGATTGGCAAGAAGGCATGTGTTCGCCTCCCCAAAGGCCTCAATCATGGCATTGGATAATTCTTGCGTGCCGAAAAGCGCGTAGTCGGCACATTTGATTGTCGACGCGCCAGTTATGGCAATCATGTAATGGAACGAGGGCACATCGTGGCGCATACAGGAAATGGCGGTTGCAAACGGTGCATGACAATGCAACACGGCGCCTGCTTCTGGCCGCGCACGGTAAAGGTCAGCGTGCATTCGCCATTCACTTGATGGCTGCCAAGCCCCATCAAACGAACCATCGATGCTCATTGAGACGACTTGGTCGGTTGTCATGGTGTCATAAGACAAACCAGACGGCGTGATGAGAAAGCGATCTTCACTGGTGCGCACTGAGATGTTTCCCGACGTGCCGCTATTAATGCCAGAGGCATTCATCGCAAGGCAGGTATCGATCAATTCTTGTCTTAAGTTCGTATCTGTCATGGTACGCTCCAGCTCAGGTCAGGACCCTAAACCCTGCATACACAATATATCCAATGCTGAAAACAGCAGAATGAACACTCAAAATCAGTTAAAACCCTTGCGGGCTGTCAAAAAATCTGTATTTGAGGGGTTAGGTGAAACCTCCCGGTTTTATTCACCACCAAGTTACAATCTAGCTGTAGATCGGATAGCTTTATGCTTCGACCGACCCTTGCTGCCTTTGCAAGCAAATTGACCATACCTGAATTGACAGGCGGTGATCCCGGTGACTTTACCCCTTCGCGTATAAAAACAGAATTGCTGTCCGGCCTAACGGTCGCATTGGCGCTGGTTCCAGAAGCGGTGGCCTTTGCGTTTGTCGCAGGCGTTCACCCATTGGTTGGGCTTTATGCAGCCTTTATCGTTGGTTTGGTAACAGCACTCATTGGCGGCAGACCGGGTATGATTTCAGGCGCAACAGGTGCGCTTGCTGTTGTGATGGTGTCTTTGGTTGCAACCCACGGCGTTGAGTATTTGTTTGCAACGGTCGTCTTGATGGGCATTTTGCAAATTCTGTTTGGGCTGTTCAGGCTTGGCAAGTTCATCCGTCTGGTGCCACATCCTGTTATGCTTGGCTTTGTGAACGGACTAGCGATCGTCATTTTCATGGCGCAGCTCACCCAATTTAAAGTGCCAGGCGCTGATGGTGCACTTGTTTGGATGACCGGCTGGCCGCTTATGATGATGCTGGGTCTTGTTGCCCTTACCATGTTGATTATTTGGGGCCTTCCAAAAATCACCAATATCATTCCAGCTCCCCTTGCAGGTATTGCCGTGGTTGCGGGTCTCGTGATTGCTTTT
Organism: Hyphomicrobiales bacterium; assembly: GCA_039964305.1. Lineage (GTDB taxonomy): Bacteria > Pseudomonadota > Alphaproteobacteria > Rhizobiales > JACESI01 > JACESI01. Next base: position 91,242 of record JBDVXS010000142.1, on the reverse strand, counting down.
GGTCTTGATGTGCCGCGGGTTGGCGATTTGGCCTCTATCAAAGGCGGTTTGCCAACGTTCCATATTCCGACCGTGCCGATCAATCTTGAAACGTTACAAATTATCATTCCTTATGCGATGATCCTCGCGGCTATTGGCCTAATTGAAAGCCTTTTGACCCTCAACCTTGTTGGCGAAATCACGGGCAAACGTGGCGGTGCATCGCAAGAATGTGTGGCGCAAGGCATCTCAAACACGATCACAGGCTTTTTCGGTGGCATGGGTGGCTGTGCCATGATTGGCCAATCCATGATCAATGTTAAATCAGGTGGCCGCACCCGATTGTCTGGCGTGGTTGCTGCCCTCTTCTTGCTCGCCTTCATTCTGGTTGCTTCAGGTCTTATCGAGCAAATCCCCCTCGCAGCGCTTGTCGGCGTTATGTTTATGGTGGTGATTGGCACCTTTGCTTGGCAGAGTATTTTGATCTTGAAACGCATCCCTCTAACCGATGCGCTCGTGATGATTTTGGTTACTGTTGTCACAGTCCTTACCGACTTGGCGATTGCCGTGATTGTTGGCGTTATCGTCTCCGCTCTTGCTTATGCATGGAACAATGCCACCCGTATTCGTGCCAATGCAGAACGACAAGAAGATGGCTCTAAAATATACAGTGTGGAAGGCCCGCTATTCTTTGGCTCAACAGATGGTTTTTCCGAACTGTTCGCAATTGATACGGATCCAGACCTCGTGATTATCGACTTCATGAATTCACGTGTCGTCGATCAATCAGCCCTTCAAGCCATCGAAGATCTTGCCACAAAATATGAAGACCAAGGCAAGCAACTTCAACTGCGCCATTTGACCCATGATTGTCACCGCCTGCTTAATCGTGCAGGACAGTTGATGGTGGATGCTGATGATGATCCAGATTATGGTGTCGCGGTTGATTATTCGATCCAGACTGGCAAATTCAGCGGCGGTCACTAGCATTATCTCAAAGTATGCTCTTGGAAGGCATGCGGTCAGTTACCACTGTCCGCAAAGCCTGCCGCTTGCCTATTTAAACATCTATTGCAGTCGGCTAGTCTCCCTAACAGACGCTTTGGGGAGAGCTTATGACAGAAGACAATCCAGACCTTGATGCCGCTTATGCGCTAGAAACACCAGCAGATAACATAGCGCTTTATCGCGATTGGGCTGTAAATTATGACAGCGAATTTGCCGATACTATGGGTTACCAACTACCCAACCATGTCGCTCGACTATTCGCACAATCTGGCGGTCACGGCCTTGTGCTGGATGTCGGGGCAGGAACAGGGTTGTTGGTAGAATGCCTAAAAGAACACCCCAATACTCAATTTGACGCCCTCGATATCTCGCAGGAAATGCTGAGCGCTGCTGAGAGCAAAGAGCTTTATCGTAAAACGATTGTCGCTGACCTCACAAAGCCACTCAGCCTCACCGATGAGCTTTATGATGCCGTCGTAAGTTCTGGCACTTTTACCCATGGCCATGTCGGGCCTGATGCGCTTGATGAATTGCTCACCCTTGCAAAGCCAAATGCGCTGTTTGTTTTATCAATCAACGCAAAGCACTATGAAAGCCACGGGTTTGCCGCGAAATTTGCCGAAATGAGCGATGTCATCTGTGATTTTGCAATTCATACAGTAGACATTTATGACGGCTGTAAAGACGCAAGCCATCAAAATGACAAGGGTCATGTTGTAGTTTTCAACAAACGCGCATAAGCTTTTCAACATCGCCATGCAAGCGGCCAAAGGCCTAATTGATCAATAGGGTAGGCACATATGACTACTGAACAAATCCTTCTATTCAGCTTGTTTGGAGTGCTCTTCGGATTTTTAGTCTGGGGAAAAATTAGATACGATCTGGTTGCCTTTGGAGCGCTTTTGGTCGCGGTACTTGGCGGCTTCATCAATGCGAAAGAAGCGTTTTCTGGTTTCGGTCATCCCGCTGTCGTCATCATCGCTTTGGTTTTGATTGTCTCGCGCGGTTTGATGAACTCAGGCGCTGTGGAATTAATCGCCGCCTATGTGGTTAAGCCTGAACGCCCCCTCTCGGCCCATATCTCCATCATGTCTGTTGCAGGCGCCCTTTTGTCAGCCGTTATCAACAATGTCGCAGCGCTTGCTTTGCTGATGACCCTTGATATTGATGCCGCAAAAAAAGCAAAGCGCGCCGTTTCACTCAGCCTTATGCCGCTTTCATTTGGCACCATATTAGGCGGCATGATCACGCTTATTGGTACACCACCCAACATTGTCATTGCGCAGTACCGCCAAGATGCATTGGGTGAGCCATTTTCAATGTTCGACTTCACCCCCGTTGGCCTCACCATTGCAGCGGTTGGCATTTTGTATGTAGCGCTAATTGGTTGGCGCTTGTTACCAAAGCGTGACGACCGCGCCTCGCTTGATGAAGATGCGGGGCTTTATGTTGCAGAAGCCCGTATTGAAGAGGGTTCAAAGTCAATCGGTATGGCGGTCAATGAACTCTACCCACTTGCTAATGACCACGATATTCGCGTGCTTGGGCTTGTTAGAAACGGCAAACGCCTGCGCGGGTTTTCTCGCAATGAAGTCACACGCAAAGGCGACTTTTTGGTTTTACAAGGCGACCCAAAATCCATTGAAGCTTTTATGGGTGGTGCACAGCTAACCTTCGCTGGCTCAGAAAAACATGCTGATGGGCTGCGCGGGACAAGCCTCACACTGATTGAAGCCATCGTACCCGATACAGCCCGCATTGCTGGGCGTACATCTATGAATTTACGCCTGCTCTATCGCCACGGCGTGACATTGCTTGGTGTTTCACGAGAGGGCAAACAGTTCCGCGACCGTGTGCGCAAACTACCGATTAAAGCAGGGGACGTTTTGCTTTTGCTCGGCCCAACCGAGCGCATGGATACAGTGACCAATTGGCTTGGCGTTTTGCCTTTGGCAGACCGAAAGACAGACGTTATTCAGCGGACAAAAGCCTTTATGGCAATTTTAGCATTTGCTGCCGCCATCGCTCTTTCAGCCTTCGGTATCACATCGCTTTCTGTCGCTCTTGGCCTATGTGTAATCTTCTACGTCGCCGTCAATTTGGTCGGTGGTGAAGATTTTTATGCGCTGATTGAATGGAAAGTGATTGTGCTACTTGCCTCGCTCATACCCCTTAGCGCAGCATTGCAAGAATCTGGTGGCACGCAACTCATTGCCGACCTCATCGTCAATCAAACCCAAGGCATGCCTAATTGGGTGATCTTGACGGTTTTGATGGTGGTCACCATGACCCTGTCTGACTTCTTAAACAATGTCGCCACCGCCCTCATTGCTGCACCCGTGGGTGTGCAAGTAGCCGAAAGCATTGGCGCCAACCCTGATCCGTTTTTGATGGGCGTTGCGGTGGCTGCCTCTTGTGCGTTCTTGACCCCAATAGGACACAAAAACAACACGATCATCATGGGACCGGGTAATTATCACTTTGGTGATTATTGGCGCATGGGCTTGTTGCTCGAAGTGATTGTCATCGCTGCCGCCGTGCCAGCCATTATGTTCTTCTGGCCGCTTTGAGACGCTGCTTATTAGCTAACCCACTCAGCAACCGTTTTACGATCAGTAACCAGCAAAAAACCAAATGGCAAAAATACGATCCAGCCAAAATAGAGACTCCAATCGCTGACTGGACTACCAGCAGGCAATTTCACATTTACCGTTGCCGCCAGCTCTCTAGCCTTTTCAACAGAAACACTCTTGAACGACTTTGAATGACTAACACGTCGTCTTTTCCCGGTCCCTACAGTCGTCCGTTTATACAACCCGTATTGACCTTTTTTTGACCCCGCAAATGGGAGCCATAAAACCGAATAACGCTCATGATGCCAAACGAGGTTAAAATAGGTTTTACCCTCTATTTCCGGCGGATTAGGATGCACTCTAAAATCAGCAACCGGCGTATATCCACGCCCTATCTGCAGGTAACCCGTATAGGCTGTTGTTTGTGTCGTCACAGGTAAAATCACCCACAAAAACACAACTAGCCCTAAAATATAAAATGAACGCTCTTTTTTCATGAATAAATCTCCGTCATCAAAATATTTTCACGAAAATTTATTTATTTTATTTTAATATACCCAAATAATTTTTTAAATTGGGCAAGAAACATGAGACTGATAGCATTTCCGATCATTGCTTTGTTATTTTCGATTGTAATAACAACTATACCAGCCAAAGCTCTGCTTGTGCCGGAACGCCCTGCTATTGGTGAGTTTATCGCTGATACCGTCGATATGATTTCAATCGCGGATAAAATAGAAATTCAGCAAACCGCGCAACGACTTCAAGATGAGTATAAAATCCCGATAATCGTGGCCACGATTGACAGCTTACTCACCTATACAGACGGCGAATATCTGGGCATCGAGAAATATTCCCGAGTATTATTTAAACATTGGGGCATTGGCCACAAAGCCCATAATTACGGCATTTTACTCCTAATTTCCGAAAATGATAAAATTGCTCGCATCCAATTTGGTAGCGGCTGGGGTTTTCTTTATGACGACCACGCTCAAGCTATTATGGATAAAACAATAATTCCTCATTTTAAAAATGGAGCGTTTTCAGAAGGCATTAAACAAGGGGTTATCAGCCTTGATAAACTTGCCCGCACGGACTTGAAATTCCTTATCAATCAGCAAAAAATCATTCTCTCTGTACTTGTATTAATGCTTATTGCTGGCAGCTTGTTTTCCCTCATGATCATCGCCATAGGCGAACGCGAAAACCACACAACCAAAGTATGCGCAGGTGGTGTTGGTGGACTTTCCTTAGGCTTGCTGACCATCTACTGGTTTGGAGGTTTCAATCATATTGAATTCCTCATCACACTCGCAATCTATATTGCAATCAAACTTATCGGCATCGCCATCTACGGCTATGTTCACGCCCAAACGCATCGCGGCATTGATACCCTTAAAGCCACCGGCCTTCTTCTTTTATTCGTTATAATCGTGCCCATTGCTGTAATATTCACAATCCTCGCAGTCTTTGGACAGCGTGGTGAATATGGTGGTGGTGACGCTGACTATGGAGGCGGGGCAACAGGAAGCTGGGACTAACGCCAGCAATGTGTGGGCAACATTGAAAGGAAAGCTATATTTTACTAAACATTTTCCTTCACGCGCTTCATTAAATCACGCATGAGCCATTTGGTTGGTGCGTCGTCCCATTGGCCATAAACGCCTTCTAAGGAACCAAGGTAAGGTCGTGCAGCTTCTAGCACTTGATGATGGTCCGTCATTTCAGCGGAGACTAAACCCTTCGGCGGGTTATTCAGTAGCCAAACAAGACCGCCCAACACACCTGCCGCCACCTGCAAGCTTGTTGCGTTGGTAAAGGCGACCATGGATCGTGCTTCATGGACATCTAAGATTGAGCCATACCAATAAACGTCTTCAGTGCCTTCGCGCAAAACGAGGATACCAAGTTCATCAACCCCGTCTGCGATTTCATCAATCAACACGCGCGGTTTCATCTGGCTATACTCTTCTTGCAAACGGTCATAAGCAAGATCACAAGGGCGATAAGCAAATAGCACTGTTGGTTGGTAACCCGATCCTTCAGGATCGCTGAAAAGTTCTGCAATACTGAATGTTTCTTCATGGGGAATGAGGTTTGCTTCGAAACACCCATGGCCAGGCAACCAACTTGTGAGATAACAATCTTTCGCTAAGGCTGGCTTTGCCCCGATCATTGATACTGGATCACGACGGGTAAACACATCGTCAAACAGTTCCTCGTGGCTACCCCATGCGAAGTACGGCGTCGATTCTGCCTCTTCTAATAACCCTTCAATGGACCATGTATTGAAGAAATCATCTGGCCCTTCGGTCATGTTCGTCGTCTGCGTATCGCGCTCAGAAATGTGTAACGTGCGCACGCCAAGTTTTTGGGCAAGCTCGGCCCAATCGACCGCATTATGATCCCCGTCAGGCCACACACCATTGTCACGGGCCAAATCTTCAACGGCCTGTTTTGCGAAATGATTGACAATACCCGGATTTGCACCGTGACTTACCAGTGCCGTTGAATTCTTTGGCAGATCAGGGCGCATCCCAATCATCTTATTCCACTGCTGGGAATAGTCGCCTGCATCATTATTGAGCGCACCGTGCTCCCAGCGTTCGTTGCTGGTGTCGAGATAATTGATCCCGTTATTGAGACAGTAAGTCACCAAATCTATAGCGGATACGCCGCCAGTTAGATTAAGCACCATATCGCCAGCACTTAAGCGCTCGCCAAAAATCTGCTCGAAGGTATCGGGTGTCAATCGGATGTTTTCTTGGGCAACACCCAGTTCTTCAAGCGCATGGCCATACATGTGCGCTTCAGAAAGAACGGTTATTTTTTTCTTATCAATTTCAATATGCCGCAATAACATCGGCAAAAAGGTGGAGGCAATGGACCCTGAACCAAGGACAAGAAATTTTTTACCAGTAAATTTTGCTAAAAAATCAGACATTGCCTCCTTTTATACCATTATTGCTTTGGAAGATAGTCCTCACACACACCTTCACGAAGTACATCCGCCGTACAGCAATGAAGGCCACCACCAAAGGCATAGGCATCACGCAATTCAACCGGAATAACTTCCATGCCGAGCTTATCAAGCTGATCCATTTGGTGCACTTCGCTGGCTTCAACGCAGACTGTTTTAGGATCAAGCACCAAGACATTCATGGAAAGCCATGTTGAGGAATAACAAAGCGGTGGCGGCGTGTTATGCGCAGGACGCGCGCTATCGACAATTTCCCAACCGTTCTTTTCAAACAAAGCACGTTGATCATCAGGCAAGCGACGATCGGGGTTATTGATGATGAGACCAGGCTTAATTGGCGTGAAGGTCGCATCAATGTGGATTGGATACGGATCACCGGGGAAGTTCACCGCATGGACACGATGATCTGGGAAGTGACGTTGTAGCCAATCGATGCCTTTGAGATTTGTCGTAAAGCCGTGCTGAACAATCAAATCTTTGCCGAAGCGCAAAACGTCTGCGGCATCAAACAAAGGCTCTTCTTCTGTGGTTACGAAAAACTTTTCCGCCGTCCATTCAAGCCGCTTTTCAACACCAATTTTTTCGGACAGATAATCAGGGCGATAGTCTTCATCCGTCAGGCGCGGTTTTGGCGCTGACTCGTGACGCATCTTTGGGTCTTCATTGTAATAGCGCTGCAAAAGCGGGCGATAGCAGAGATATTCAAACCAGCGGCAACGATAAGACATTGTCGCTTCCAGCATCTCTTTGCCAACCGTCAACAAAACATCGCGCGGCGGCATACAGCCGAACATGGTTTCGGTTTCCCAATCGGGCGTTGCTGAACGCTGGTTGAAATCTAGCGGCGTTGGACGGTCTACGATGACGCCACGCTTTTGAAGCATTGAGGCGAAATTATCGAGCAGCTCATTGGCACGATCAACGGTCTCTTGCGGGCGCGGGCCGAACTGGCCACGCATGTCGCTATCTTCAGGAACTTTGGCATCTAAGGCCGGTTCTGGTGGCGGAATACAACAGCCGTCCGCACGACCAACAATAACGTGTTTGAGTGGGTCCCACTCATTCCAAGATTCAACAACAGTAGCCACTTAAGCCCCCTTACAATTCCATAATTTGGGGGGACGTTAAGAGCGGAAAAACCAGCGGTCAAGCGATTAATCTATTGTCGGTTTTGATAAGCCTGCGTCGATATCTTTTACGCGGCTGCGAGCCTCATCTTCGCCGAGTTCACACCCGCACACCAAAGCAGGACGAACCTTTTGATAAATCGACCTTGTCTTTGGCTAAGCGGCAGTGGTTCTTCAATCGCTGCTTTTCTAAATTAATGGCAACGGCAAGCCTAATGACGCCAATTATTTATTTGCCAATCGATAAGAAGGTGTCTTTTTTGCGCATCAAGAAATGAGCAAGTGACGCTCCGAAAACGGGTACGGCTGCAACAAACAACAATGTTGGTTTTTCTGGATTTGCGAACGGGAAAACGATTTTATCCCACGACACGACCAATGAAGCCAAGTTCATCAATAAAACACCACCAACCGTGATGGTTTTGAACAGGCCTGCCAAATAAGCGAGCAAAAAGACGACTTGTGCAATGCCAAGTGCGAGAACAATCTGACCACCTACGCCTACACCGTAAAATTTTTGGAAAATCCCTGGGTTGTCGCCAACACCTGCATAAGAACCTGGTGCGGCAATCTTCAATGCGGCCCAGACAATCATCAAGATGAAGATGGTCAAACGAAGGGAAAACAAAGCCATTTCGGTGGAACGGTCATTGGACATAATATTACTTTCTTCTCTGGTTGGGCGCCATGCCCCAAATGCAAAATGAGTTAGACAACCTGCATACAAAAATCCAGAAAACCATAATCATTGATTGTGCATTGATCAACTTTAGTTGGTGCAGCTTTCTTGATAACCAAGCTTACAAGCGCGACTTCTAAGCTCCGCGGGCTTTCTTTGGTCGCCTTCACCTTGATAGCCCCGTTGACCAAGCAATGCTGCTTGATAACACCCGCGCCCAGAATTATAATTGCAAGCCTTCGAATAATAACCGACAGCCTTTTTCAAATCGGCTGCAAATGCTGGGTCACCGTCTACGCCCGATCCAAAGATCGAACCAAGTTCCGCACAAGACCAACCGTTCTTTGCGTTACAGGCTTTTTCAAACAGAGCGACTGCTTTTGGGTAGGATTGATCGACACCTTGTCCAACCTCATAATGATAACCAAGATTGGCGCAGCCAAAAATGTTGCCGCCGTCGCACGCCTTTTGAAACGCATTGATTGTCGTTGGAAGGTCTTTAGCACCACCTTTGCCATCCCGTGCTAAAGTCGCATGATTGCTGCATCCCAAGGCGTAATTCAGCGCGCAACTTTTCTTATAATTCGCACGTGCCTTTTTCAAATCAATCAGCACAGGGCCGCCTTGCTCTAAGATCACGCCGCTATTGTTGCAAGCACGACCATTGTCATCGTCACACGCCTCCGCCAAAAGGGTTGCTGCTTTTTTTTGGTCTTTTGCCGTTCCGCGACCTGTCCAATACATGCCCGCCACATTGACACAGCCATTTACATGCTCTGCCTCACATCCAAGTTCGTAATATTTGAAAGCAGCCTCAAAATTCACCTTTACGCCACGACCATGTTCATAGGCCCGCCCAACATTGGTGCAGCCAATATTGCTGCCCGTTTCGCATCCTTTCAGATAGAGAGTAAAAGCCTCCATAAAAGTGGCATCCCCATCTTCGCTGTTCTCAATCAAAAAACCTTCATTGGTGCAGCCTCGCCCGTCACCAAGTTTACAAGCTTTGCCATGAAGCTCTCTCGCCTTCACTTTATCTTTTTCGACGCCATTTCCATGTTCAAAAATCTTGCCAAGCTCAAAACAAGATTGCGCCACACCAGCGGTGCACTGCTCATCATAGAGTTTACGTTCGTCGCTGTTGGCATAACTGGACGTTGCTAGATATGGTGTGCTCACAAGCACAATAAGGCCGGTAATTAAGTTGCGCATTGGTTTAAAAACCCCTGATATCTGGTTATTTGAAAATCGAAAATTAAAATTTTTAAAATATTGCACTCAAGCTTAAGCCGACAATTTAAAATCGTAAAGAGGCTTCAAGTGTGAATTTTTCAACCAGAACCTTGGCATTCTTGAAAGCCTCAACTATTTAATTCCAAAAATCTTTGATTTATTCGGCCACTTATTGATAAATTGATTTTATGCAATTTGGTGCGATGGAGTAAGGCGTTGAAAGTTCGGAATCTGGATACTTTTTATTGGATTGCAAACCTTGGAAGTTTTCGGGCAGCTTCAGAAAAGCTAAACCTGACACAGCCCGCCATTTCTGCTCGCATACAAGTGCTGGAGCAAGACATTGGCACGGAGCTGTTCATCCGCGAAACCCGCAATACTGAGCTGACACCAGCAGGGCGCAAGCTGTTTGGTTATGCTGAGCGGTTTATGAACCTTGAACAAGATATTCTTAGTGCGTTCATCCAGACAGCCAATATTGAGCAGACCATCCGTGTCGGCTCTTCGGAGACGATTGTCTCAACTTGGTTGCCAGAATTTATGAGCACGTTCAGCCAAGAAAAGGCGGGATTGTCTTTTGATCTTCGCGTTGATTCAACGGATAATCTAAGAAACGCATTGGTCGCCCGCGAGATTGATCTTGCCTTCTTAATGGGGCCGGTTGCGGAGGTGAGTATCACCAACCATGAAATCTGCGCGTATGACATGGTGTTTGCAGCCGAACCCAAAATTGCAGGCAAACATAAACGGTGGTCGATTGACGATATTGCCGATGAGCCTGTGCTAACTTTTGCCACCAACACCAAGCCAAGTCGACAAATTAAAGAGCTGCTCACAAACGATCGTCACCCCCCAAAGATGACCACATCAACCTCTCTTGGTGCCTTGATAAAACTCGCTGAAACAGGCATGGGCATTTGCGCGATCCCACGTGCAGTGATTGCAGACCAACTTAATAATGGCCAACTTGTTGAGCTTAGCACCGCGAAGGAACTGCCGCCCCTGACCTTCACCGCCTCTTATGTTTCTGGCTCACCGCTGAGTGCTTTGTTGGCGGATATTACGGCAGGAGCGCTGGCGTTTTTAGAAGAGGTCACATAAAAATATTTTATCAAAACTCACAAATTTATTCGATTTGATTTTATTTCAAAAAAGTCGTTGCCTTAGATGACAGGGAGATTTTCGATGGATTTGGACATACAAACAAGGGACGGTTTAGAGTTACGCGCACTGGTTCGTGCTGGTCGTTTTAATGGACAAACCGCAGGGCAAGCGCCTGATTATTTACAAGGCAATGTCGTGATCTTGCCTCAGCAACATGCGGCTGACTTTTTGCAGTTTTGCCTAAACAATCCAAAACCTTGCCCTCTCATCGGCCTTTCCAAACCGGGCGATCCGAGCATCCCAAATTTGGGTGCTAATATCGACATCCGCTTTGATGTGCCGCGTTACCGTGTCTATCGCGATGGCGCGCTGGATAACGAGCCAAACACGATTGATGACCTTTGGACAGATGACCTTGTGACCTTTGTACTTGGTTGCTCCTTCACCTTTGAAGAAGCCCTCATTCGAGACGGCTTTGGCGTGCGTCATATTAACGAAGGGCAAAATGTACCAATGTTCAAATGTGGCATTGATACCGTCAAAAGTGGCATTTTCAACGGCCCATTGGTTGTGACCATGCGCCCCTACAAAAAAGATAAAATACCCGCCATCTTTGATCTTTGCGCGCAATACCCCCATGCTCACGGCACGCCAATCTATTGGGGTGATGCTGATGGCATTGGCATTGCGGATTTACAAAAGCCTGACTATGGCGATCCCGTCACCGTGCATGATGATGAGGTTCCCGTGTTTTGGGCCTGCGGTGTAACGCCGCAAGCCGCCATAGAAAAAGCCAAACCACCTTTGTGCATTACCCATGCACCAGGTCACATGCTCGTCACAGATATTCCGTCGAGTGAGCGCATTCCACCAATTACGGGCATGACAACATTTCAATAAACAACACATTAAACGACAAACCACAAAGGGAGAATACAATGAAATACGCAATGAAAACACTGCTGGCAGCCACGGCGCTGGCTTTCACAGCAACAGGTGTTGGGGCGGCTGACAAGCCTGTCTCAATCAATGCAGTTGGCACATGGGGCAGCCTCACCAACTACCAAAACCATGAAGGACCGTTCTGGAATGACCGCATTGCGGAAGTCTCCAAAGGATCAATCATTGGCGACATCAAACCACAAACTGAACTTGGCCTAAAAGGCTTTGAAATTATGCGTCTTGTAAAGAACGGCGTGTTTGATTTTGCTTTTGGTTTGCCAGGCTATGTGGCTGCTGAGAACGCCGTTTTTGAAGGGGGCGACCTTTCTTCTGTCACTCAAGATATTGAGACACAGCGCAAGGTAGCTGAAGCTTATTTTCCAACATTGGCAAAAGCGTTTGAAGAAATTTACGACGCAAAACTGATGACGCTTTATCCTTTCCCAAGCCAAACCCTTTGGTGCAACACACCCGTCAGCGGCCTTGCTGATCTTAAGGGCAAGAAAATCCGCGTTTATTCAACAACCCTTGGCGATTTCGTTGAAGGCGTTGGCGGCACTTCTGTAACCGTCCCATTTGCTGAAGTGATCCCAGCCCTTGAAAAAGGCGTTGTTGATTGCGGCATCACAGGAACCATGTCTGCTTACAAAGCAAAGTGGCAGCAAGTTTCCACCCACGCATACACACTACGTGTTGGTTGGGGTTTGGCTTTTGGCGCGATGAACCTGAAAAAATGGAACAAGCTTTCAGAAAACCAACAAGCCATTTTGGAAACAGAAATTGCTGGATTGACCGATCGCATTTGGGCCTCAACTGCGCTTGAAGATGATGTTGCTATTTCCTGCATTACGGGTGGCAAATGCGACATTGGCGAACCAGGTGCATTGAAACTTGTTGAGCCAACAAAAGAAGACCTCGTGGCACGTGACAAGGTTGCTCAAGACGTCATTCTTGCCCGTTGGGCAGAGCGTTGCGGCGAAGAGTGTGCAGCCAACTGGAACAAGACAGTCGGCTCCATTCTTGGCCTTGAAGCGAAAGCCAAGTAGTCTCTCCCTAAATGAACTGGGTCGGCGAGATCATTGCCGACCCTTTTTATAAAATTCTCTCACAAGAAAGCGTCATGAGCCCCTATGACCCAGCTCCTCAATTTATCAGAAAAATTTAGCCGCGTTCTGGTTTGGATAGGCGGCACTCTCATCATATTATCCGCCTTGCTGGTCACGTTAGAGGTTTTCTTACGCAAAGTTTTCAATGTCAGCATTGGTGGCGCGGATGAACTTTCTGGCTACGCTTTCGGTATCGCAACGACATTTGGTCTGGCTTACGCACTTTTCCAACGCGCCCATATTCGTGTTGATGCGGCCTATAATCTGTTTCCCTCATGGTTGAAGTTAATCGCAGACTTTGTTGGCATCATTCTGCTGGCTGGCTTTGCAGGCGTCATCACCGTGATGGCTTGGCAATTGGTAGCCGATACGGTGCTGCATAATTCTCATTCCATCACACCGTTTCGCACCCCTTTAAAATACCCACAAATCCCGTGGTTATTTGGTTGGATGTATTTCCTCTTCTGCTCAACCCTTTTAATCATCGCTGCCCTCATAGCCCTCACCAAACGTGACTTAAAGAAAGCAGAAGCTCTGATTGGCGCTAAAACGCTTGATGAGCAAGTGGATGAGGAGACAGTGCAATGATTACCAAACCACTCCTCATACTCGTTGGCCTCATCGCCTTTGCTGTTCCAATTGCCGCCTCATTAGGATGGCTCGGCCTCGTGCTGCAACATCTTGATACGCCCATGCCGCTTCACCGTGCACTTGGCGATATGGTTTGGCAGACCGGCACTGACTTCTTGCTTGTTGCAATCCCAATGTTCGTGCTGCTGGGAGAAATTCTCCTTCGTGCAGGCATCACCGAGCGCATGTATGAAGGTATCGTCAAATGGCTTGGCTGGTTGCCAGGTGGCTTGATGCACTCCAATGTGGGTTCATCCGCTTTGTTTGCGGCGACCTCAGGCTCATCGGTTGCAACGGCTGCCACCATCGGCACCATCGCTATTCCGCAGATTGAAAAGCGCGGTTATAACGAACCTCTCTTTCTTGGCACAATTGCTGCTGGCGGAACGCTTGGCATTCTCATCCCGCCATCCATCAATCTCATCTTGTACGGCTTGCTAACAGACACCTCTGTTCCAGAGCTTTATCTTGCAGGCTTCATTCCAGGCTTTTTGTTAGCGCTTCTGTTCATGGTAACCGTGGTTATCTTGTGCAAAATCAAAAAAGGTTGGGGCGGGGAAACCGTCAACGCTGACTGGCCAACACGGTTTGCAGCACTGCCATCACTCATTCCGCCAATTGGTATTTTCTTGGTGGTTGTCGGCTCCATCTATGCAGGCATTGCAACCCCAACAGAAGCGGCATCACTGGGCGTCGTTGCGGCTATGATCCTTGCAGCTTTCAATGGCAAGCTAACCATCCCAATGCTGCGGGCAGCTGTTGAAGGCACCATGCGCACGACCTCCATGATCATGCTGATTATCTTAGCTGCGGTGTTCCTAAATTTCGTGCTTTCAGTCATTGGCTTAACGCAAGCATTGGCAGATTTTGTAACGGGCCTCGGCCTATCGCCGTTCCAAACACTTTTGTTGATTGTTGCGCTGCTCATATTCCTTGGCTGCTTCATGGAAACACTCTCCATGCTGCTTGTGACGGCACCTTTGATCACACCGATTGTTGTGGCGCTTGGTTATGATCCTGTGTGGTTTGGCGTCTTGTTGATGGTGCTTTTAGAAACAGCCCTCATCACGCCGCCAATCGGCATCAATTTATACGTTGTGCAAGCGGTGCGCGGCAAAGGCGAAATGCTGGATGTGATGAAGGGCGCCTTGCCTTTTGTCGGCACCATGTTCGCCATGATCGCGCTACTGTTAGCCTTCCCACAAATCGCGCTTTGGCTTCCGTCTCTATTTTATTGAGGACATTGATCTAAGCCGTTTTGTATCTATAAGTTTTGAAATTATATCCCGCCGTAACTATCCCGGCGAATGAAGGAGTTATGTCCAATGTGGCAGTTTTGGGTTGATCGTGGCGGCACGTTCACAGATGTGGTTGCAAGAAAGCCAGATGGGGCATTGATTACCCATAAGCTCCTTTCTGAAAATCCTGAGCAATATAAAGATGCAGCCGTGCAAGGCGTGCGCGATCTTATGGGCCTATCCCAAGATGCCCCTTTGCCACCGCACAGCATAGAAGCCGTCAAAATGGGAACCACCGTTGCCACCAATGCATTGCTCGAGCGCAAGGGCGATCCGACTCTGCTGCTCATCACGCAAGGCTTTGGCGATCTATTACGGATTGGCTATCAAAACCGACCAAAACTTTTTGATCTTAAAATCGAATTGCCAGAACTGCTTTATACCGATGTGCAAGAAGTGCCTGAGCGGCTTAACGCAGATGGCGAGGTAGTAACCGACCTTAATCTCGACGTTGCCCGCCAGCACTTGCAACAAGCTTATGATAAAGGCCTGCGCGGTGTCGCAATTGCCTTCATGCATTCATACCTCAACCCAGACCATGAATTGCAGGTTGCTAAAATAGCGAGCGAAATTGGCTTCACGCAAATTTCCACAAGCCATGAAACATCCAAGCTGATTAAACTCATTGGGCGTGGTGATACCACAGTGGTGGACGCTTATCTTTCTCCTATCTTGCGTCGTTATATCGACCAAGTGGCAACGGCCTTAGATGTGAAAGGCGGCGCGTGCGAGCGCATCTTCTTCATGCAATCAAATGGTGGTCTCACCGACGCGAATTTATTCCAAGGCAAGGATAGTATTCTATCGGGTCCTGCAGGTGGCGTGGTCGGCATGGTGAAGACGGCCGAACAAGCAGGCTTTGACAAGCTCATCGGCTTTGACATGGGCGGCACCTCGACGGATGTTTGCCACTATGCAGGCGAATATGAACGTTCGTTTGAAACTGAGGTTGCAGGCGTTCGTATGCGCGCGCCGATGATGAATATTCATACCGTGGCAGCTGGTGGCGGCTCCATCCTCACGTTCCAAGATGGCCGCTATCAAGTTGGGCCAGAAAGTGCGGGCGCCAATCCAGGTCCTGCTTGTTATCGCCGTGGCGGCCCCCTCACCGTGACAGATTGTAACGTGCTTTTGGGCAAACTGAACGCTGACTATTTCCCTGCCGTTTTTGGTCCCGATGCGGACGAGAAACTAGACACCGATGTGGTGCGTGAAAAGTTTGTGGCCATTGCGCAAGAGGTGGCTGATGCCACAGGCAATGCGCCTTTATCGCCTGAAGAAACGGCTGAAGGCTTCTTGAAAATTGCCGTTGAAAATATGGCGAACGCGATTAAGAAAATCTCTGTTCAACGTGGTTATGACGTAACCCAATATACCCTCAATTGTTTTGGTGGTGCGGGCGGACAACATGCCTGTCTTATCGCTGACACGCTTGGCATGAAGCGCGTGTTCATTCATCCATTTGCTGGCGTTCTTTCAGCCTTCGGCATGGGCCTTGCCGACATTCGCGCCATCAAAGAAGAACAATATGAGCAACCGCTCAATGCACTGGAAGGCGCACGCGAGATGCTTTCGCGTCTTTCAAAAGCTGTCACGAAGGAAGTGGGCGAGCAAGGCATTAGCGACGATGGTATTAGCGTCATCACCCGTGCTCATTTGCGTTATCAAGGGTCGCACCAAACCCTTGAAGTTCCATTTAGCGATACGGCGGCAATGTCGAAGAGTTTTGATGAGGCCCACAAAGCCCGCTTCGGCTTTTCCTCGCCTGACCGCTCCCTCATTTTTGATATGTTAAGCGCAGAAGCCGTTGGCCGAGCTGGCGACGTATCCGATGCGGAAAATGTCACTTTGACAAAGAATAAGAGCGAAGATACAAGCGTTCCTGTTCACCTTGAAGGAGCATTACAAAACATACCAATGATTGACCGCGAAACCTTAGCGACGGGCGCAACCGTTAAAGGCCCCGCTATCATCGTTGAACCAACCGGCACCAATATGATTGAGCCGGGCTGGCAAGGCACAATTGATGCCCATGGTAATCTCATTCTAGAACGCTTCATCGCTGCCAAACGTATGATGGCAATGGGCACCAGTGCTGACCCAATCATGCTTGAAGTGTTCAACAATCTCTTCATGTCGATTGCAGAACAGATGGGCGCAACGCTTGCCAATACGGCTTACTCCGTCAACATCAAAGAGCGCTTCGATTTCTCGTGCGCTCTGTTTGATAGCACGGGCGGCTTGGTCGCCAACGCACCGCATGTACCTGTCCATCTGGGCTCTATGGGCGAAAGCGTGCGCACCGTGGCGCGGCTTAATGAAGGGCAGATAAAACCGGGTGACAGCTTCATGCTGAACAACCCTTATAATGGCGGCACGCACCTTCCAGATGTGACCGTGATTACGCCTGTGTTCGACAAGCAGGGCGAGACAATTTTGTTTTATGTCGGCTCGCGTGGTCACCACGCAGACATTGGCGGGCGCACGCCCGGTTCTGCACCACCAGACAGCAAACACATCGAAGAAGAAGGCGTCGTGATCGACAACTTCAGGCTGGTTGATGGCGGCACATTGCGCGAAAGCGAGACCCGCGCCCTGCTCGCATCAGGCAAATATCCGTGCCGCAACATTGAAGAAAACATGGCTGATCTTGAAGCTCAGATCGCGGCCAATTCAACAGGCATTCGCGAAGTTCACCGTATGATGGACACCTTCGGCCTTGATGTGGTGCTCGCCTATATGGGCCACGTTCAAGCCAACGCCGAAGCCTCCGTTCGGCAAGTGATTGGACGCCTCAAAGATAGCGCCTTCACCTACCCGCTCGATGAAGGGCAAGAGATCAAAGTTAAAATCAGCGTGGATCAAACAGCGCGCGAAGCAACCATCGATTTTACGGGAACGTCAAGCCAAGACGCTGGCAACTACAACGCGCCAAGCGCTGTTTGTACGGCGGTAGTGCTTTATGTGTTCCGCCTGCTGACCGGCAAAGATATTCCGCTCAACGAAGGCTGCTTAAAACCGCTTAAAATCATTGCGCCAGAAGGCTCCATGATCAACCCGCAATACCCTGCGGCTGTTATCGCGGGCAACACAGAAGTTAGCCAATCCATCTGCGATTGTCTGCTTGGCGCATTAGGCGTGATTGCAGGATCCCAAGGCACGATGAACAATTTCGTCTGGGGGAATGATCGTTTCCAAAATTATGAGACCATATGCGGCGGCTCTGGTGCTGGCGACGGGTTTAATGGCGCAAGTGCCGTGCAAGTTCACATGACCAACACGCGCATGACCGACCCCGAAGTCCTCGAAAAACGCTTTCCTGTGCGCGTTGAAGAATTCTCAATTCGAAACGGCTCAGGCGGCGGCGGAAAATGGCAAGGCGGCGAAGGTATCAAGCGACAAATCCGCTTCTTAGAACCCGTCACCGTCACCACCCTATGCTGCCACCGCATCACCCAAGCCCACGGCGTTAAAGGGGGCGAAAAGGGGGCCATTGGTGAGAACCGTGTATTGCGGGCAAGTGGCGAACAGGTGGAGCTGAAGGGCAATGATGAGTGCGCGCTTGAAGCTGGTGACGTCTATGAAATGCTAACACCGGGTGGCGGGGGATTTGGGGAGTAGCACCCTCACCTCCTAATCACCCTTGCCGCGTGAGAGTGCCTCAAGGTGCTCATCAACCATTTCATCATATTTTGGGTGGCTGGTTCCAAAGAGACGATCCCAGACTGAGAAGATATTCGCGAAATTATAGCGGAATGTGCTGTGGTGCAGGTCGTGATAGGTGGAGCACACAAAAGGGAACGGTGCTTTTGATAGGGGGGATGCAAAAAACTCAAAGCCAGAATGACCGATCATTCCAATGAATTGGTTGAGGATACGCACTGCAAAAATAGCTTCCAGCGGGCTTGGTGTGATGAACCAAATCGCAAGATAGAAACTATGCTCCATGGCTGTATCCACAGACCCCGTGCAATCGTTTGACCAAGCGGTTGGCGTTACATTTCTATGATGCAGTGCATGGAAGCGATACAGCGGTTGCCAGTGAAGTAGGCGGTGGATCACATAAAACCAAAAGTCAAAAATAACCATGCAAATAGCAAACCACAAAATGAAGCTCCACCAAGTGAGCTCCACCGCACCTATTGTCCAGCCTTGTTCACGTGCCACCAAACCGAGGCTGATAAAAAGCGCTGAAAGAAACAGCTTTTTGACTGAGATTTTAATGTCAGCCAATTTTCGCTTATACCCATCGCGTTTGGGCTGGATTTTACGATTTGGAAAATTAGAGGCTACATATTCTGCGAACATCCCGAAGCTGAAATAAATCAGAAGCAAAGCAAACCACCAAAGCAATGTTGCGGTGATAATATCAGTGATGATCGACAATATGAGGGCTCCATTCAATATAAGTGCAAGAGATAAGGTGCCCCATACATCTGGTCAAGTCACTTTGCGTTCTTAAATCTAAAACCCTCCGTTGCTAGCCTCCGCAATCTTGTTGGCAATAACCGTGCAGGCGCGGTAATCATCACTAGGCTCAAAGGAAATGCCGAATAAGGCTTTAAGCGGTCAAAGGCGCGTTTGGTTTTATGGGCTGCTTGTTCTGCGCTCATGGTAAAAGGTCTAAACCCTTGGATATCGCTTAGCATATCGGTTTGGATGTAACCGGGGCAAACGACGCTTACTTCAATATCGCGCTTTGCCAAGTGCTCACCCATCGCCTCACCAAAAGCTGTTACACCTGCTTTAGAGGCGCTGTAAGCGGCGATGCTGCCGATGGGTTGCATGGCAGATAAAGACGCGACGATGCCTATTTGTCCGCGCGCGCCGTTTTCAAATTTATCTTGTTCGCGCATGATCCGTTCGGCGGCGAGCGTCAGTGTCATCACGGCTTTCATGTTCGTGTCGACCTGCATATGGGCGGCTTCGATTGCTTTGTCTTCGCCCATTTCATCATTGGTCATCATAATGCCCGCGTTGGCGATGACGAGATTGATTGGGCCGTGTTCTGCAATTGACGTCAGCCAACCCTCAACCGCTTTAACATCACACACGTCGACGGTTTGCACATGCGCTTTAGCACCCTTCTTGCGACAAAGTTCGGCCACCTCCTCCAACCGCTGCTCATTGCGAGCGGAGAGGAACAAGTGGGTGCCGTGGTTCGCATAAGCCAGAGCTAAAGCTTTGCCGAGCCCTGCGCTAGCGCCTGTAATAGCGATTGTTTTTGTGTTTTTCATAGTCACTCGATAAATAGCGAAACAATAATGAGACACAGTTAGCATATTCATCAAACTGCGCCTATAAAGATGAAACGAGCGCAATGCGCTGGCTAATTGTTGAGTGTGGGTTTTTGGATTTATGAAAATTGTCATTGCAGGTGCCGGCGCTGCTGGGTTAGCAGCAGCCACGTGGCTTACAAAACTTGGTCACGACGTTGAGGTTTTTGAGGCGACTGACCGTGCTGGTGGTAGAGCCAAGATTGCGCGGCGCCCACAGTCTGATGATTTGTTTGATGTGGGGACGCAGTATTTCCATTCAAATTATAAACGCGCCCGCTCTTTGCTGCGCGATTGTGGTCTTCATAAAGACCTCTACATGATCAACGGCCCCACCCGCTTTTTTGATAAGCGAAAAAAAGGTGGTTCGTTTCTCGTGCATCATTGGTTTCCCTATATTGCGTCTGGTTCCCTTTGGGACAATATCAGGCTGATTTTTTCAGGCGGCTGGCAAATGCTGCGTCATCCGATTAATCCCTATGCTGTTGGCGATTATGATTACATCGACAGCAAATCCGCTAAAGAATTAGTGCCGAATGAATTTGAATGGGAATATAACGCCCGCGCCTTGATCTCTGTCGGCTCCTTGGTGGAGCCTGACCAAGTGACAGAAAAGCAATCATATCTGCAAGTCCTGCGCTTGATGCGGATTATCGTACCTACCAACTATTTGTCCCTTAATCATGGCATGCCAGCTTTCCATGAAGCCATGGCGAGCAAGCTTAAGGTACACTACAACACGCCTGTTTCTTCGTTGATTATGGACGGTGAAAAAGTGGCAGGGTTTGTCACACAAAATGGCCAGAAAATTGAAGCAGACCACACCATTCTTGCCATGCCACCAAGCGCGACATCTGCGGTTGTTCCAGATGAATGGACGCAAGAGCAAGACTTTTTGACAAGCATTTCACATCCACCAATGATGGTTGTTACGCTGTTTCTTGATCGTCCACTCAACACAAAAGTCTGGTCATATATTTTCCGCGAAGAAGCTGACAAGCTTGTTAGCTTTTGCGTCGATGGGGCAAAGCGAAATCCGAATATGGCACCAAGTGGCAAGGCAGCACTTCAGGCGTGGATTTGTTATCCTGCTTGCGAAACGCTTGCGCCCATGAGCGATGACGACGTGACAAAAACAATCGCTACGGAATTAGAAGAACACTTCCCAGATATTCAAAACCAAATTGAACACAGCCACGTTCAACGCCACGCCCAATCTGTGCCGCAAGCACATCCAGGCCACAATGCAGAAGCTCGTTCGTTCCTACAACAGGTTGATCAGCGGGACGGCATTGAGTTTTGCGGTGATTATTTTTCAGGCGGCTATCTAGAATGCGCGCTTTGGAGTTCTGAGCGGGCCGTGTCGCGCATTACGGGTGCCAAAGGGTTTTACTAAAACCAAGGCACCTCAACACTAGCCTTTTTCTTATAGCGCGGTGGTCGCTCTTCATAGGCGTTGTTGCCATTCACAGTGCGATCTAAAAGTTTATCCGTCGCAGCTTCAACACCCTGGGCAATAGCAATGTCAGAGTAAAACCCACCTGGCACTTGGATTGTCGCTTTAATCGTCTTTAAAAAAGCCGCTGACAGCTCAGCATCTGGTGGCTTACGATTGACCCAAAAATCGTCAATGAAACCTTGGAAACTCAAACCCTCAATATCAAAAATCGCAGCCCCTAGCGTGATATAAGGAATACCAAAGGCAAGAGCCGAAGTACCAACTGTGCTGTTGACGATGACTAAGCCAAGACTGTTTTTGAGCAAAACATCCAAATTGCCACCATCAATAAAGATCACACGATCTTCAATTCCATTCTCTTTCGCCAAACGGCGAACAACATGGCTCCAATTTATCATGCCTGCATCAAGAGGGTGTTGCTTAACGACAATGTGCGCGTCTTTATCGGCATTCCGTTTGAAGGACTGAAAGACGAGATCTAACGCACCATCTTGATGTTCAAACGGGGAATGCGAACGGATTTGGTAGTCCGTGTTTAATTGTAGAGCGTAGACGAAATAGGGGCGCTCATTTTTGTTGGCGACCAAGTCTGCAACCGTTTGCTCTGCCTGCTTGTTTCTTTTGTTCTTCCCAAGAAGCCGCATAATCCAAAAGGAATATTCATAAAGCGGGTTGTACAGGGAATGAAGTTTGTAAAACGGGTAGAACCAGAACAAAAAGAACGTAGACAATTTGTACATGACGTCCCAAAAAGCCATACGCGCAAAGTAAGGGCGTGTGTCAGCTTTGGGTAAGTGAGGTTCTTCTACCTCACGTGCAATTGCTAAAATCTTGTCAGGATCATTGGGAAAATGTGACAAGCTGCTCATACCAGAGCGCTCAATCGTCAACCAATTAGGACGCAAATATCCAAGCTCAACAATTGTAACCTCAACCCCAAGCGCTTTTGCTTTTTCTATTGCAACACGATGATAGGGGCGACAATCTCCCAATAAGATTACATCTGTTACATTCTTGTTTTTGAGAAATTCCTCAACGTAGTTTGGCCAGTTCTTTTTGCGCCCACGATAGTTATAAGCACCTCCTGCACGCCAAAACAACCAATCTCCACAACCAAGATTGATACGATAAGCGTCATGGCCTTCTGCCCGCAACCGCTTGGCAAGCCGTGCGAAAAAAGGAGACATCGGTCCCTGAAGAAACAAAAAGGTACGTTTTTTCTTATTGTCTAACAACGGATTGCCGGAACGACCGGTCTCCTCACCTACTGAGCTTACATACTCTAGAGCGAACAAATTAATTCAGCGAATAAACAGCGTACTATTTGTTTTACTCTTGCCGATATTCACTAACCGTTTTAGATGGAATAATGCAACTGCTTTTATTTCTCGTTCTAACCGTCGTCTGCGCTACGATTATTGAACGATTTCACTCCCCTAAAGGCCCATGGCTTGCCGCAAGCCTTCCGTCGTACCTCATGCGATTGACCGCTTTTATCGGTCTTTTCTTTATTGATTTCGCACTGACTTGGCGCGGCATACACGCGTTTTTCTTCACGCAGGCCGTCGTGTTGCTGGCAAATCGAGTATCGGTTGGGAAAACCTATGTCTTGCGAGAGCCGCTCGTATTCAGCGATTGCATTTTGTATTTTGATGTCTTTCGTTATCCAGAATTGTTCCACCTAACAGCGGCAAAAACGAGGCTCATAATGCTTGGCTTTGTGTCTGTTGCGCTCGCCGCCTTGTTTGCGCTTACGTTAGAAACGCCCATTATCGGACATGATAATTTTCTGTTGAGACTCCTTACCTTGGTCGCGATAGTATCTGTTTTAATCGCGCCGTTTAATCCGCTCACTAAACCTTTGATGAAACTTTGGGCAAGCAGATTTATAACAAAACCTGACATCCAAGAAGATTGTCGCAAACATGGGCTTTTGACTGTGTTTGTTGGTTATCTTATCCATTGGGCATCAGCCGAAAACACCACGTTGATCACCGCAAAGCAAGCGCGCCGGAAAGCCTCTACGACATCCGTCTATGATCAAATCATCATCATTCAGTCCGAAGCTTTCTGCGACCTAAGTCGGTTGGGTGGAGACGGTATATCCCTTCCAAATTTTGATCGATTAAAGAATGAAGCGCTGCAATATGGGCTCTTTGAAAACGCCTTTGCTGGCGGGTATACGCAGCGCACTGAGTTTGCTGTTCTTACGGGGCTCACGGTGGAGGATATCGGATTTAATCGATACTACCCATATTTTAGAGCGGCCGATTTTCTCTCTTTATCACTTCCAAACAACCTCAATGACAGCGGCTATCACACCACTTTCATCCATCCTTTTACGGAACGTTTTTTCGACCGATATAAAGCGATGCCTGCCCTCGGGTTCAAAACTTTACTGACGAAAGAAAACCTGCCCGATCTTCCTACATACGGACCGCATGTTTCAGATCGGGCACTGGGTGAATATCTCGTTTCAGCGTCGAAAGAAGCGCTTGCCACAGATGGCAGAAAAGACTTCTTTTTCATCACGACTATGGAAAATCACGCCCCATGGTATCAAGGTCGCTTGCCTGATTTTCCTGAATTGGGTGCGGTTGAAACGTACTGCAAACATCTTGAAAATGCCGACGCAATGTTGGGACAGGTCGTTGACTATCTAGATGCGCAAGAAGGCCGGTTTTTATTGCTGTTTTATGGCGACCACATTCCGTTATTGGATGAATTTGCCAAACCATTCCCGAGCGAAGAAACTGATTATATTATGCTAGAACTTGGGACGAAAAAGGCGACGTCTAAGAGCGTTCAAAAAGACATTGCTGCGTGGGATGTATTGGAATTGATACAGCGTTTAAATCAGCAACAATAACATAGGTAGCAGAGGCCTATGACTTTTGCCCATTCCACGTATGACCACCAGCATTTCCACGGTTTTGAAGATCACCGACAGCATCAAACCACAGGCCATCAAATGAGCTAAAGTCGGCTGAGAACTCGACATTGAAATCGCCCGAGCCGTATTTGTCATTCCAAATACAATACAAGTTAACCCCTGTAAGCTTACACGCCGTCAGCTCACCTGTCTCAAGCCCATTATCATCATCAAACTCATAGACACCCGAAATTTTCCCGCTGTTTGAAACAGAAAAAACCGTGGTGCCTGCGGTATCAATCCCTGACCAGATCACCCCTTCATAGGTGCCTGCGATATCATCAGAGGCGGCGGCTGTTAAAGCCCAAAACATAGCCGCTGAACACGACAGAATAGATAATAGTTTCGGCAAAATTCAATCCTCCAGCTTACGTACCTCGCCCTTATAAAAGAGCATTTGCACTCGAATACAAGACATACAGCCAAGAAAACTCTTAAAACTCAACGCCCGCCTGTGCTTTCACGCCGCTTCTAAATGGGTGTTTGATCAGTTCCATTTCAGTCACCAAATCAGCCACTTCAATTATTTCATCCTTGGCGTTACGACCCGTGACGATGACGTGCTTGTCTTCTGGTTTGTTTTTCAAAACCTCAACCACTTCTTCCACCGGCAGATAGTCGTAGCGCAGCACGATGTTCAGCTCATCACAGAGCACCATTTTGATGTCTGGATTGGCGATCATTAGCTTTGCTTCTTCCCATGCAGCGCGCGCAGAATCGATGTCGCGTTGGCGGTCTTGCGTTTCCCACGTAAAGCCTTCGCCCATGGCTTTGATGGTAATTTGGTCTGGGAATTTCTCAAGCACATCGCGCTCGCCCGTTTCCCATGCACCTTTGACAAACTGGACCACACCGACGTTAAACCCATGACCGAGAGAGCGGAATACCATGCCGAAAGCTGCCGTGGATTTGCCCTTGCCCTTGCCGGTGTGCACGATCACGAGGCCGCGCTCTTCCGTTTTGGTTGCAAGGATTTTATCGCGCGCGGCTTTCTTCTTAGCCATTTTTTCTGAATGGCGGGCATTGATTTCTTCTTCGGTCTTTTCGGTCATGTCGATATCTCCTCCAACAAACCATAGGCGGAATTTAGCTTCGGCGTCCATAGGCCGCGATCAATTGCTTCCTTGAGACGCTCTGAAATTTCGGTGAGCGCAGGCGCGTTATTTTCCTCAATAAAGGCACGCACCTCTTCATCAGCAATATAAGCATCAAAGGCCATATCAAAATGATGGTCTTTCACAGCCCCCGTGGTGGCGGCAAACGCGAACATGTAATCGACGGTTGCTGCAATTTCAAAAGCGCCCTTATAGCCGTGGCGCATAACGCCCTTAATCCATTTTGGATTAGCAACCCTTGAGCGCATAACACGGCCAATTTCTTCTTCTAACGAGCGAATAACGGGGCGCTCAGGACGTGAATGATCGTTGTGATAAACCTTTGGCCGCTTACCAGATGTCGTCTCTACCGCCGCCGTCATCCCGCCTTCAAACTGATAATAATCATCACTGTCTAAAAGGTCGTGCTCGCGGTTGTCTTGGTTATGAATGACCGCCTCAATGCTTGAAAGGCGAGCTTTAAAATCATCATGCTTGGCCTCGCCCTTCAGCTTCGCGCCGTAAGCATATCCGCCCCATTCCATATAGGCATTGGCAAGGTCGGCTTGATCGTCCCAAATTTTCTCGTCAATCAAGGCCTGAAGTCCTGCGCCATAAGCCCCAGGTTTTGAGCCAAAAATGCGGATTGGGTTTTCACTTTTTGTGAGCGGGTTTTCGGCCTCTTCTTCATCCAAGGCGGCGACGGCTTGAACGGCAGAATCAAACAAAGCGATTTGTGCTGGAAAGGCATCACGGAAAAAGCCCGATATACGCAAGGTGACATCCACGCGCGGGCGGCCAAGTTTTGCAAGCGGGATGATTTCAAACCCTGTCACGCGCCAACTTGCAGGGTCCCATTTTGGCTTCACCCCAATTAATGCCAAGGCCTGCGCGATGTCATCGCCGCCGGTACGCATATTGGATGTGCCCCAGACAGAAAGACCAAAGCTCTTAGGCCATGCGCCATTGTCTTGGAAATAGCGTTGAATGAGAAGGGAAGCGGACTTCTCCCCAAGCGTCCAAGCCGCAGGCGTTGGCAAAGTGCGGTTATCAATTGAGAAGAAATTACGCCCCGTTGGAAGCACATCCAAACGTCCACGGGTTGGAGCGCCAGAAGGTCCAGCAGGGACGAACTGGCCGTTCAAACCTTTAAGCAGATTGCCAAGCTCATTCGCGCCGCAGGATTGGAGTTTTGGGCGAATGGTCGTCGCTAGAGCCTCAAGCACATTGGTTGAAGAAAATAGTTCATCCTCAGAGCCTGATTGTTGGATCAAGTCCGATAACGTGGAATGCGACGTTACAAGCTTTTGCGCCAAGAGTTCCAAGCGTTCCACCGTGTCGCCAACACTGCGCCATGGGCTAGCATCCAACTCAGCCAAGACAGATGGTTTTTCGCCGTCCCATTGGTCAGCAAAATCACAGTCCAACGGGTCAAAGCCAAACCCCAAATCATCAGCCAAGGCGCGGATCAAGGATTGATCACCACCCTCACCCAATCGGCGCGGCACCCGCGTGAGTGCGACCAATAAATCGCGCTCCTGCTCCCCTTCAGGCGAGAGGCCCAGCACATGCAAGCCATCGCGAATTTGCGCTTCTTTTAAATCGCACAGATAGGCATCCAATTTCTGGAGGGCGTCGTCTTCTCCATCATCATCTGAAATGCCCGCATCAAGGTCGAGTTTTTCAGCCCGCACCAAATCAAGAATGTGTTTGCGCAACAGTGTTAGACGGCGCGGATCAAGGCCGCTGGCGAGATAATATTCATCCACCAAAGCCTCAAGGTCTTTAAGCGGGCCATAGGTCTCAGCGCGGGTGAGCGGTGGCGTTAAGTGGTCGATGATGACCGCAGAAGAACGACGCTTTGCCTGTGTGCCCTCACCCGGGTCATTGACGATGAACGGATAGAGATTTGGCAACGGACCAAGGACCGCCTCGGGGTAACATTCCTCAGACAAGGCCAACGCTTTACCCGGAAGCCATTCTTGATTGCCGTGCTTGCCATTATGAATTGCTGCATGAATACCGAACCGCTCACGCAACCAAATGTAAAACGCGAAATAGCCATGCGGCGGCACGAGGTCTGGTGAGTGGTAGGTTTCTTTCGGGTCAATATTATAGCCGCGTGCGGGTTGAATACCGACAGCGATATTACCATGCATTTTTATTGCTAATTGAAACGCGCCATCTTTTACAAACGGGTCTTTAGATGGCTCACCCCAGCGCTCGAGAATTTCATCACGTACCTTTTGCGGAAGCTTCGCGAAGGCCACCTCATAGTCCTCAACAGACAATTGAGCTGTGCTAATCCCGCGCGTTTCTGCGTTAGTCGTACCATCCAAAAGTTGGTGCACCAAGGTTGTGCCATCGGCTGGAATATCTTTGACGTGATAGCCTTCACCATCCAACGCTTTTAAAATTTCAATCGTGCTTTGCGGCGTGTCATAACCAACACCGTTACCAATGCGTCCATCGCGGTTTGGATAGTTTGCAAGAATGATCGCGACCTTGCGCTCGCCATTCTTAGCGTGGCGCAGTTTCACCCAATGCTTAGCCAGTTTGGAGACATAGGCAATGCGGTCTTGCTGTGGCTCATAGGTGACAATATTAGTCTGGGTCCGCTCATCAAATTGAGCCGCAGACTTAAACGAAACGGCGCGGCTCATAATGCGGCCATCGAGTTCTGGCAGCACCACATGCATGGCTAAATCACGGGCGGAAAGGCCTTGAATATCATCTTGCCATGCCTGCTTAGAACTAGAAGAAAGCACCACCTGCAACACAGGACAATCCGCCTCTTCAAACGGGTTCAGGCTCTCGCTGCCATCATAGCTTGAGACCGCGAAGCCTGTCGTATTGAGGATCACCGATGGTTCCGCCTCACGCACCACTTCATCAAGTAGCGCCATAGCAAGCGGGTCTTTTAAGCTTGGCACGAAGATCGGCAGCGCATTGATGTCTTCATTCCATAGCCCGTGGATCAACGCATCAATAGGCGCAGCGTTGCCACCTTCTAGAAGTGCGCGATAAAACACCACCACCGCGACAGGTGCATTGGGTATCCATGTGGCTTCTAAATCGATCAATGATGGCTGCGCGATACCGGGCCAATAATAGCCTGCTTTCAACAATGCTTTAGGTGGGTTTGCTTCTGGCCGCTGAGGGTCAAGCATATGCGCGACGTAACCAATAAACCCCAAGGCGTTGGCTGGGCCACCTTCAATTAAGTAGCCCCAAAGCGCATGAAAATCCTGCTCATTGACGGTTGAAAGACTGGTGAGTTCTTCATCCAGCTTATTGTCACCGGGCAAGAGCGCGAGCTTAATATTATTGGCTTTGGCAAAAGCTGTTAGCTCATCCACCAGATAAGACCAATAAGCACGCCCACCCAAAAGACGGGCGACAATCAGCTTTGCTTTGCCGCAGGTTTTTTCAAGATAAACATCCACAGACATGGGATGTTTAAGCTGCATCAAATTAGCAAGCCGCAACGAATAAGGCGTGCTCACACCTGCTTTTGAAAGGGCAACAATTTCCGTATCAGCAGCACTTAGAAAAATTACATCAGCAGGCGATTGACCAAGGTCGATGGCTTCATCGCCATCGCTAATCTCGCCTGCTTGTGCTGCCAATAAATGCATATGTCTGTGTTTTCAACCTGCTGAATTGGCTTTGAGTGGCTTATGGATTTACGCAGAAAGCGCTGAACGGATCGCCGCTTCATCCATGCCTTTTTCACTGATCACAACAAGGGATGTTGCCTGTTTTTCACCGGCATTCCAAGGGCGATCAAAATGAGCATTTACGCGGGGACCAACCGCTTGCACCACAAGACGAGCTGCAACACCTTCAAGTGAAACAAACCCCTTAAGGCGCAAAATATCGTGGTCTTGCATCACCTTGGTGAATTGCTCAACGGCTGCGTCTTTATCCGCAAATGTCCCCGTGTTCACAACGAAGCTTTCAAAATCATCATGGTCGTGATCTTCGTGCCCGTGGTCGGCTTCATGGTGCGAGAGGCGGTTTGCCATATCGTCTTCGGCCTTACTATCAAGACCGAGCAACATGCCACCATCAATTGCCCCTTCATGGGTCGCAATGAAGGAAACACCTGGGCGCACTTCTTTACGAAGGTCGGCCTCAACTTTGGAAAGCGTATCGCCATCAACCAAATCAGATTTATTAAGAAGCACCATGTCTGCGCAAACGAGTTGATCTTCAAAAAGCTCATGCAGCGGGCTTTCATGATCAAGGTTTTCATCAGCAGCCCGCTGCGCCTCAACGGCCTTTTCATTGGCTGCAAAACGGCCTTCTGAAACAGCTGGCGTATCTACAATAGTGATGACGCCATCAACAGAAACACGCTCTTTAATTGTTGGCCATGAGAAGGCTTTAACCAGCGGCTGAGGCAGCGCTAAACCCGATGTTTCAATGACGATGTGATCTGGCGGCGTCTCGCGGTCTAGAAGTTTCGACATGGTGGGCAAAAAGTCATCCGCCACAGTGCAACAAATACAGCCGTTTGCCAGCTCAACGATATCGTCTTCAGAGCAAACCTCGTCGCCGCACCCTTTCAACACTTCACCATCCACGCCCACGTCACCAAATTCGTTGATGATAAGCGCGATTTTTTTGCCATTTGCTTGTTCTAAAAGCTGGCGAATGATGGTCGTTTTGCCCGCACCGAGGAAGCCTGTGAAAACAGTTGCTGGGATTTTGTTGTGCATGGTCGATGCTCCGTTTAATTCGTGCTTATGACATAAACGAACGAATGGCGCTGTCTAGCGCTTTGTTCCCGTCATTCCTTGATTGGCGGTGAATTTGGCTAGTTATAAAGATCGTCGCGTGTCTGTGGCATCACATTCTTGTTGCGTTTGCGACGTGTTGCAACGGTTTGGTTGATTTGCACCGCCCCGCGTTCAAACGCGAGTGCACAACCCG
This sequence comes from Hyphomicrobiales bacterium, assembly GCA_039964305.1. Taxonomy (GTDB): domain Bacteria; phylum Pseudomonadota; class Alphaproteobacteria; order Rhizobiales; family JACESI01; genus JACESI01. Next base: position 60,884 of record JBDVXS010000142.1, on the reverse strand, counting down.
CCATATATAAAAACCAAAGGCGCGCTTTCGGCTCACCAACTTCTGCGATTGCTTCATCAAAGCGATCCCACAACCGCGTTGCCCAAATGCGGCACGTGCGTCCGTAATGCTCACGCAGATTTTCAACGTCGTGGACTTCAAAGCCATGCGCTTCCAGATTTGAAAGCGACATACCAATATGATCAAGCTCGCCACCTGGGAAGATATATTTAACCAGCGCCTTATGCTCTTTGCTCTTTTTACGGAACCGCTTGCCCTTTTTATTACGCCGCGTAATTGCGTGGTGCAGGTAAATCCCACCCGGTTCTAACAAACGCGCCACAGATGAGAAATAAGTGGCGTAGTTTTCAATACCAACATGCTCAAACATGCCAATGGATGAAATCTTGTCAAAGCGCTGCTCAAGCTCAGTGTATGATTTTATCTCAATGGTGATCTTGTCGCTCAAGCCTTCTTCTTCAATCCGCTTTCTGGCCAGTTCGGTTTGCTCTTGTGACAAAGAAACACCGTGCCCCGTGGCGCCATAATGCTTGGCTGCATGAATAAGCATCGCGCCCCAACCACAGCCAATATCAAGCAGGCGATCGCCGGGTTTTAGGCGGAGTTTTTTACAAATATGATCAAGCTTATCAAATTGCGCCTGCTCAAGCGTGTTATCCCAGTCTTTGAAATAAGCGCATGTGTATAACATCGCATCATCAAGGAAGAGCTTATAAAAACCGTTGGAAACATCATAATGATGCTGGATTGCGCTCTTGCTGGAACCGCTCACATGGGCGTTGTCACCAGACAGATTGCTCGCTGCGGCCTCAAAATTGCGATCACCCAGCAATAAAGAAGGTAAATCTTTTAAAAGCGCCCATTTTGGCAAGGTCTTGAGCTTCGCCTTCAAACCAGAGGGCTTGTTCATGGCGGCCACATCAAAAATGGTACCGTTTATCAAATCAACTTGCTTGGAAGACCAAAGCTCAACCAAGCTATCAAGCGAGGGATGGCGCGCAACAGTTCGAACCGCTTGCGGTGAAGCCACATGTACATGCAGCGTCTTTGCCGCATCAAAATCACCGTCACCACCCAGAACATCACCATTCCAAAGAGAAACAGGAATCGGTAGCTCAAGATGCTCAACAACAGTACGCACAAAGCGCAATGTCTTTTGATCAGAAGTGTTTGATGCCATTTAGCTAAGACTTTCAATGGTGGTCGCACCCATCCAACACGATTGATCATGGAACAGGCGCTGTTAGATGAATGCGCTCCGTTATAGAGAACGTATAAATTGAGGCAAATAAATTTTGATTTGATCGAATATTTACTTGCCTGCGCCAAAACGTCCACATGCGAACCCTTGCCAAGATAAAAAGAATCTCTACCTTTGTTCTCATCTGAAACAAATGAGAGGAGGTGATCCAATGTCAGTCACGTATTTGAGGCACAATGTGCAAAGCCATATGGGTATGACGATGGAGCAGCCTTCATTGTCTGCATAGCCATTGGCACGGGCGAAAGCCCAAAGCGCATTGAGGCAACGTTCCACGCCTCTTGCGGACGGGGGTCACTTTCAAGTGGCCCCTTTTCTTTTATAAACTCAAGAAATGTCCCACTAAATAGTTTGGTTGATTGTTGAAATAAGGCAAATGTGAGAAATCTGTGTCTTGCAGTTTGACGATATTGAGGTTTCTGCGTGTTTTCGCTACAGATTCTGTATGACAGATACAACCGCGCTCAAATATAGCCTGACGCATCCCATCGTTTGCGCCAAATGTTCCGAAGACGTGCTACAAGGCCGTTCTAATGGATTATCCATGCGTGAATACGCAGCAGTTGATATTGGATTTACGAGTATTGGTGTTCAGGTGTGGTGTCGACGGCATGATATCAATGTGGTTCACATTGATTTCCAAGGAAATCGACTGCCTGCTGATTTCCGTTGTTTGGAAATGCCTGAAACGCAATAAATATTTCAAATTCAAGACTTTCAAAGCCAAAACAAAGAAAAGCCGGAGCAAGCTCCGGCTTTCTTGTTTTTATTGTTTGGTTTGGATTAAAGCCTGAGCCTAGACGCTTGCGCCAATCCATTTTGCCAAATCACTTTTAGGCGCTGCACCAACTTTTGTATCAACAGGCGCGCCATCTTTAAACATAATCATTGTTGGAATTGAGCGCACACCATATTTGATGGCTGTCTCATTGTTCTCATCAATGTTGACCTTCACGATTTTGACGTTATCGCTCATCTCATCTGAGATTTCTTCAAGTGATGGGCCAATCATCTTACAAGGTCCGCACCATTCAGCCCAAAAGTCTACAACGACGGGTGTGTCTGAATTGATGACTTCTTGCTCAAAAGATGCGTCTGTCACGGCTGTTGTTGGCATATTTCTGTCCCTTTTGTTAAAGCCGCTCTTTGCGGCTTTCCTTACGTGCTTACTACAATGATTCCATATTCTTGCCCATAAGCAAGCATGGCTCGATTGTTAATTCGTTACTAGACATAGGAATTCCACATCATTTTGCAAGACAATGATAATGTAGCTTGCTCACGTTAGCGTGTTTGCAACCCCTTTAGCGCACTGGCCAAGCTGTTTACATCGAGCGTTTCAAGCTGTTGATTAGCGGTCCACAGGATTGAAGCGACGATCTGTTTATCTGGATAAAGCGACGTTAGAAGCTTGGCGTAAAGGGCGAGTTGGCGCTCAATTTGTCTGCGCTCCGCACCCTCAACCACAATTTTACGGTGCGTTTTGAAATCAACAATGTGCACACTCTCATCCGTCACAATCAAACGGTCAATTTGACCCCGCACCATAATGCTGCCTGTTTCAAGCTCAACCAGACCAGCAACTGTCACCTCCGCTTTACCTGCCTTCTCTTCAAAGAGTGCAGCCAATTGAGGATTAGAAAGAACAGCAAGCACTTCGGCTTTCATAATCGCTCGACTTTCTAAACTTGCTTGCGGCAATGTCTCGCCGAGATACCGCGCTGCAATGGCTTCACGTTCTTCAGGCGCTTGGGCAGGCAATCGTTCCAGTAGTCGGTGCATAAGCGTACCGCGTTCTGCCGGTGGAATATCGGCCAGCAAATCTGCACTCGCCTCAATCTGGCTGGCGGCATAATCAATGGTTTCAGATTGTTCATCTGCCCCAAACGCTTTTGATGGCGATAGAAAATTAAGAGCGCTCGGCGCTTCGGGCGCACTTTCGTTTAACCAGCTTGGCGCGGTATAGACTTCATACAGTTGCGCCTTCGGACTTTTGGCAGGCAAGGCAGGCGCAGAACTCATTTGCCAACGCCAGCGTTCAACCTCGCCATCATCACCTATGACTTTTTCACAGTTTTCGTCGTCAGACAGCGCGTTGGAAATGGTCGCATACCAGCCTTCTTTGTTGGTCGCCCCTTTTTTATCTGCCGTGCCCACCACATAAAGCCTGTCACGAGCGCGGGTCATGGCGACATAGAGCAAGCGATAATACTCAGCCATTGACGACTGCTTATCACGGCTAAGGCTTGCCACTTGCGCTTCGGTCTGATGCTCTTTGCCGCGCTTCCAAATAAATGGCGCATCGTCATTTTCACCCAGCCCCAAAATATCCGGCTGATGGACTGAATGATACGGCGCTCCACCATCAACGAGGAACACAATCGGCGCTTCAAGACCTTTTGCACCGTGCACCGTCATCACACGCACTTCGTCGCGGCTTGATTCCATGTCGCGTTTAATTTCAACCGAGCCATCACGGAACCACGACACAAACCCTTGCAAGGTAGGCACTTCGGTTTGCTCGTAGGTCTGCACTTGCAACAAGAAAGCATCGAGCACCTCGTCCGTCTCCGCGCCCAAGGATGTCAAAAACGCACGACGACCCAAGTCTCGCGATAGGATGTTCAAGAAGAAATCAAACGGCGGCGTAAAATCGGCCTCGCGCCGCCAGCGGTCCAATTGTTCATGCGCTTGCACATAAGGCGCATCGCCATGTTGTGCACGTAAGAACAACTCACTCCACAAGGTGCCACGACGGTCGTGAGAAAGGTCAAAAAGCTCTTCCTCTGAGAGGCCAATCAACGGCGATTTTAAAACACCAGCAAGCGCTAAATCGTCTTCGGACAAGAGCACGAAATCTGCCAGTGCCATCAAATCGAGAATGGCGATGTTATCAAGCAGTTTCAATCTATCAGAACCCGCGACGGGCACACCTTGCGATTTTAGCGCTCGGTTTATCGCCTCAACCTGCGGGCCACGTTTTCGGGTGAGGATCAAGATATCGCCTGCGGTAACAATCTCCCCCGTGCCCTCAAGGCGCACATCGCCTGCTATGAGAGCCTTAATTTCTGACGCCATTTTCTTGGCCAGCGCCACCTTTTCAGATTCTTCCCCCAACCGATCAAGCGGCTTCCACCAGTCATCATCATGCTCAAGCTTTGGCGGTTGCGTAAATGGTTTCCAAACTTCAACACAGCCTGGTTGATTGAGTCTGGCAGCGCTGTGGTCAACATACTCATTGGTCAATTGCTGGGAAATGTCTTCATTGCTGAATACCAAATCCACGGCACCCAAAACATCTGCTGTCGAACGGAAGGAGAGAGAAAGCGGCACTCTCTCAAACTTTTTGTTGGCAGCATTTGAGAGCTTGAAGAAATGATCGCGCATGTCAGAGAACTTCTCTGGCGAGGCACCTTGGAACGAATAGATCGACTGCTTTTCATCGCCCACCGCAAACATGGTGCGATCGACGAGGCGCGCGCTTTCGCCTGTGAAAAACTCATTTGCAAGATGGCTCACCACATCCCACTGGCGCGGGCTTGTGTCTTGCGCTTCATCGACCAGAATGTGATCAAGCCCCTGATCGAGCTTAAAATGCACCCATGCCGCTGCATCAGGCTTTTCAAGCAATTGAGCCGCCTTCTCAATCAAATCATCAAAGTCCATCATGCCCGTATCAGCTTTGCGGCGTTGATAATCTGCGCTCACTGTTGACCCTAAAATCAACAAGGCCCGCGTGGCGTCCAATGTCGCAAGCGCCTTTTTCTTATCCAGCAATCCAGACAAGCGTTCTTGTTCTTGTGCAACCCGTTCTTCAAGGTCGGGAAACAGACTAACGATGTCTTTTGACGCGATGCTTGATATTTTTCTCGCTTCTTCTTTCTGAGTGAAAAAGAAAGACAACATAGCTTGAACACGCACATTGGACGGATTGGGGTGCAAAGCGTCGGTTAGGATCTCTCCCATTTCCTTGAACTTCACAGAGCTTTGTAAAAGCTCTTGGCGAACGCTCTCCAGATAGACGCTATCCATATGAGGCGAGATGAGCATCTGCTCTTTCAGGCCCGCCGCTGTGTCATTGCTGGAAATACCGAAGTGGCTCGCCAGTTCCTGCAAGGCCCCATCAATACTGCCTGCCCGTTCGAGCCATTGATCAAGCTTTTTATAGCTGTGCAGATAGGCTGCCAGCGCTTGTTGATAGCCTGTGTCCGACGCATGAGCGATAGCATCTGACAAGGCATTGGCAATTGGGCTTGTTGGGTGATCGGCGGCCTCCAGCAAAACAGAGCGCTGCGCCTGATGGATCAAATGTTCTTTGCCCACATCATCAAGCACCTCAAAGTGCCCAGCGACATTTGCCTCCACAGGAAACTGGTGCAGCAAGCGTTCACAAAACGCATGGATGGTTTGAATTTTCAGCCCACCTGGTGTTTCAAGCGCTTTGGCAAAAAGCTGCCTAGCGGTATTAAGCACTATGTCATTTGGGGGCCTGTCAGTTAAGTCGTCTATTTCTTTAAACAAGGCTTCATCACTGAGCGTTGCCCATTTTGCCAATTCATCAAACACCCGTGCGGACATTTCAGCCGCCGCTGCTTTGGTGAAGGTGAGACAGAGGATTTTCGAGGGGTCAGCACCTGCCAGCAACAAACGAATAACCCGTCGTGCCAAAACATAGGTCTTGCCTGAGCCAGCATTGGCGGCAACCCATGCAGATAAGGCTGGGTTTGACGCAGTTGCTTGCAAGCTTTTGGTGCGCTCATCAACGGCGAAATCTGCACTCATTCGCCCTCCTCCTGATCAGCCACCAGCCATTCTTTCACACGGGCCAAATGATCGTATGGTCCGACATAACGAAAATCAAAATCAGGGCGCGGGCGCGACATGTAGCCTTGGTTTGGGTCACGATATTGTTTGATCAGACCAAGCAATTGCTTTTCAGCCATATCTCCAAGGTCATCTGGCGTATCGGGAACCTCTCCCTTTTTCACAGACTGGATGGCGGTTTGCAGATGGGCTTGATCTTCACGGCCATCAAGCTTTACCCAGCCAAGTTCTGAAACTGGCATATCCTTCGCCAAGCCTTGCGGCTCAAACGCGCCACGATGATGCATTACAACTTCCAACGGCAATTGCGAGGCAAGACCAGATTTCACCTGTTTAGCACTTGGCGGATTGCCGGTTTTAAAATCAACGATGGAAAGAGAACCGTCTGCCAATTCATCCAGTCGGTCAACCGTTCCGCTTAAAACAAAATCTTCGCCATCAACAGGAATTTCTAACCGCGCATAAACCTCAGAATGGCGCTTGGTCGGTTGTGGCTCGCGGTTTTCTTCCCATGCGAGATAGGCATGCGCGATGCGTTCAAAACGTGGCCACCATAGGGCGCGTTGATCTGGGAAATCGGCCATTTCTTCAATAAAGAGTTTGCGCCCAATCTCGAGAAAGCGTTGCAATGCTTCTTCGGAAACCACGCCGTCCCACGTTTTGTTGAAGCGATCGAGCGCCTCGTGGATAATCGTACCGCGTTCGGCAAATCCGGGCATATGGCCGAGGGGATCGATTGGCTTTAATTGCAAAATTCGGTCGGCGTAAATGGCATAAGGATCCCGCACCCAGACTTCAATTCTGGTAACGGAAAGCGATGTCGGCCTCGTTTCAACAGGCGGTTTCGGGTTGGGTCGTTCAACGCTTGGTGGCGATACTGAAAGCGGCTTATCAAGGCTTGCTGCATGGTTGAGATAATCACGCCCACGTTGTTCTAGTGCCTTTGCATGACCTTCACCGATCAAGGCCAAAAGACGCTGCAACCAGCGCGACATCACCGTAGGTGTTCCACCGCGTTTTGCAGCCCGCGTGAGCATGACGCGCGGCGCGCCCAGACCTTGGCACACATCGTGAGCTGCAAGACCAATACGCCGCTCAGGTGCTTCCAAAGCCATTTCTGCGCGCATACTACGCGACATAAAGGCGTCTGTATCAGCTTGCTTTGGCCAAGAGCCTTCATCGAGGGCTGCCAGAACAATAAACTCAGGGTTTAACAGCCGTGCTTCCAACGCACCTAAAATTAGAATGCGCGGGTCTTCCGCTCCGCGCTCGCGCACTGTGCCATTGCCGAGCAAGGCGCGGTACAGTTTTGGATATTCATAAGGTTTGATTTCAAAATCATCGCCGTCCGGCAACTGGATTGTTTCAAACAAGCTTGCGATTTCTTTTCGCGCAGGCTGTGGTTTTGCGCCATCACCTTCAATCAAAGACAGCGCTGCTTGATGCGCTTTTGAAAGGGTGCTCACGGGCACAATATCGCCCGCTGCAAAAAGCGTTTCCAGTGGCTCGAATATCTCACGAAGCCGCGTAACAAGGGTTTCGGCGGCATCCCAATCGGCTATGGCGTAGCCTTTGATCGCAGGATGAAGACGGCCAATTGCCCGCTTCGCATCTTCTAGCGCGACAGGATCACTGCCCGTTACATCAGGTGCTTTGCCTGTTACGCGCAAAACTTCATTGCGCATATTCTCAAGACGAGCAGATAGCCCTTTCATCCCGCCCGCAATTCTTGGGCCTCGTAAAATGGCGAGATCGAGCACACGCGCCGCGCGGCGCACTTCTAAAGGTTCAAGACCGAAGGTTGCAAGTGGATGCTTTAACAGTGCCAGTAGTTTTACAGGCTCACAATCACTGGCAACGGTTTCGATGGCGAGTTGCGATAAAACAGCAAGGGCTGTTTTTGGCAAAGGCCGCCCAGCAGAATCGTCCACCTTCAAACCCCAACGCTGCAACTCCAGCGCAACACGGCGGGCCAGCGCACGGTCCGGCGTTACCAATGCGGCATAGCCTTCTGCATTATTCACAAATTCGCGCAGAGCTGTCGCAATGGCGAGCGCTTCATCTGAATCGCTTTTTGCGTTGACGAAAGTGACGCCCTCAAAGGCGCGGGTCACCTGCTCACCATCAAATCGACTACGCAGCTGCGGCCAGTGATTTGTGACGGGGGCTGGTAACATCGCATGAGAGACAAGGACTGAACGGTCCTGTGCCGCTTGGTTGCGCGTGCCTAACTCATCGACCTCATCTGGCAAAATTCCAATTTCACCAGACAAAAGTTGCTTCATGCCATATTGCGGATGGCCGCTGATGGCTTGCTCACGTTCATCGCTGCCACCAATTGCCTCATAAAACGCTTCATCAAGGTTCTTATCAAAGCCTGGCAAAACAAGACGGCCATTAGGCAGCTTTGCGACAGCTGCCAGAAAACGTGCTGTTGAGGGCAGCGTCCCCGTAGAACCAGCGGCAATGACTGGACCGTTGGTTGTCGCAAGTCGCACTTGTTCTTGTGCAATCAACAAGTCTCGCCGTGTGGCTGGGTCAACCAGTCCACGCTCTTTTAAAAGGTTCGGCCAAAGCTCTGTGACGATTTTCAAAAACTCGACACTCAACTTCCAAAAGGCTGCAAGGTCTTTGGCTTCCACCAAACTACCAAGCTTATCCCATGAAATTTCTTCTGTGATGGCGCGGTCAAGCAACTCGCCAAGATCAGCAGCAAGCCACGCCGCATCAGCAGGCGACGCAGGCACGAGCAAAGGCTGATCGCCTGAACGCACCGCGCTGTCCTGCTTACTCATGGCATGGCCCCAACTCATCACAAGCCGGGTCAGCACCAATTGCCTCGTAATCGGGGAAATAGCGGGTAGGACAGATTGCTCAGGTGCTGCGAACTGGTTCACATCAAAATAGGCATCATCCTCATCAACAGAGCCAAGCGCTTTAATGGTCGGCAGGATCAACGTGGGTGATGAGGCCGCGTCCAAAAACGCATCTTCCAACAAACGAACAGAACGCTGGGTTGGCAGGTAAATCGTGACCGTTGAAAGGGCGAGAGGATTGGCGTGCTCAAATTCTGGCGGCAATAAGCTGCCATCCAAAATGGCGTTAGCCAGCGTTTTCAAGAAAGGAACATCCGGCGGTATCGTATAGACATTGGCTCGCTGAAAACCGTCCACTTCTATCCTCAACTGTTAGCAGAGCGAATAGCCCGCTCGGCCTCGTCAATTGCCTCTGGCGTTCCAACATGCAGCCAAACACCATCCATTTGAACACCAAAAAAACGGCCCGCTTCAATGGCACGGTCAAACAACACGTTGAGAGAGAACTTGCCTTCTGGTGCGTCTTTAAACAAACGCGGATGGAAGATGGCAGCACTGGCATAAGCATAAGGAGCGACGATGTTTTCACGGCGGCGCTTCAAATGGCCTTCGCTGTCCATCGTAAAATCACCAGCACCACTAAAGCCGACCGCGTTGATGGTAGGAGACAACAGCAAAAGCGCATCCATCTTATCGTCATCCCAAGTATCAGCCAGAATGGTGAAATTGGGTTTCACACCTTCAATCCATATGGAATCTGCGTTGAGATAAAAAAACGCTTCATCACCGAGATGAGGCAAGCCTTTCACGGTGCCGCCGCCTGTTTCAAGCAGATCATCGCGTTCATCAGAAATGATAATTTCAGGTTCGCTGCGCCGCTTCACATGCACTTCTAATAAGTCCGCGATGTAATGGACATTAACGACAGCCTGCTTAGTGCCTGCTAAGGCAAGGGCGTCTAGTCCATAATCAATCAGTGATTTCCCGCAGACTTCGATCAGCGGTTTTGGCGTGGTCGCCGTTAGGGGGCGCATGCGCTTACCCAGGCCAGCTGCTGCTACAAATGCTTTCGTTGGATGTTTTCTGCCGCTCATCGCCACTTTAATCCTCTGCATGTCGCCTTTGCGACTCACTGCAATGATTATAGCTCGAGATTATCTGCATACCAGCGTTTTAGGTCAACAAGGACTGGATGTTTTAAAGCACGACGAAGGTAATCTTTGGTTCGTGGCATATGATCCATATAATGCGGCTTGCCATCGCGATATTTAAGGCGCGGCCAAAGGCCAAGTAAACGCGTGCCACGCTCTGCTGCGATAATGGCGTAATCGCGCTCGAAAGCTTCCACATTAAAGGGCTTATTTTGGATATGACGCGCATCGATGTAACGCGTCTTGAGCATGTGCTCCATCTCTTCGGGCACCGTGTAACGGGCATCTTGGCAGAGCGACGCCACATCATAAGCGGACGGCCCAATCAGCGCATCTTGATAGTCGATAAGGCCGATTTTCTCTAAGCCTGTTTGGTTCTCACGCCACATAAGATTGGGCGAGTGGTAATCACGAAGGAACCAGCTTTTCTCACCTGTTGAAACAAGCTCAAACAGACCTTGCCATATAGCCAGATATTCGCTCCAAACCTTTTCACTGAAGCTGATATCGGCGACCTTTGGCGCATACCAGTCTGCAAGCAGCGAAATTTCAATATCGAAAACGCTCTGATCAAACGCGGGCAAGTGGTAGTCGCTCCCATCAGGCAACCCGACAGAAGCAGGCCACTCCTGACCATGCATTTTCGCTAGAATATCAATGGCAACTTGATACCGCTCTGGGTGGGGTGCGCCGTTGGCAATGACTGTTTCCTGCCCAAAGTCCTGCATCAGCAAGATGCCCTGCTCCAAGTCATGGGCATACATTTCAGGTGCTGGAAGGTTTGCTGCTCGCAACGCTTCGCCAATGGCAAGGAAAGGCTTCACATCTTCCGCCAAATGCGCCAGTTCACTATAGCGCTTGCCGTCTTTTACAATGGGGCCATCCTCAATGGCGGGGCTATCCATCAACACCGCCTCTGTACCATTTGGATGGGTTATAAGCTCATAGGCACGTGGAGACGCATCGCCTTGCAAAAAGCGGCGCCTTGCATCTTGCCATTCATTGTCATTGAGAAAAGTTCTCACTGAAAGCGTTCGATGCAACCGTTTTTGCCACCGCTGTGGGCCGAAAAACTGTAGCAACCGCCCGCCGTCTTGTTCTGTAATTTCAATGCGCAAAGCATCGCTTGGCATTTCTTGCAGGGCACGCTCAGGCCATTCGACCAGCACGATCGCGGCATCCAAACTTTCTGCAAAGCCTATCTCTTCAAGCTCCTCAGGTTCAGACAAACGATAAAGATCGTAATGAGTAAGCGGGGTGCGGCCTTTGTCGTAGACATTGGCTAAAGTGAACGTTGGACTTGGCACTTCAGCTTCATCATCGCCTAAGAATGAGCGAATAATCGCACGGGCGATTGTCGTCTTCCCCATGCCCAAAGTACCATCCAAAAGCACGCAATCATGGGGGCGAAGCACAGGAGAAAAGTCTTCACCAAACCGCAAACTCGCGGCTTCATCTTCAAGAAATAGAGAATAAAAAGGGCTGTTCTGCGCCACTACTCTGCAGCTGCCTTATCAGCATCAACGGGTGGCACAGCTGGCATTGTGCAGGTGACAATCGTTCCCTGCCCTTCCGTGCTATTGACCTCAACTTCACCTTGGTGAAGTTCAACAAGCTGTTTCACGATTGAAAGACCAAGCCCAGCACCACCGCGAACTTGCCCTGTTGCACGGCTCTCAAAACGGCTGAAAATTTGGTCGATAAAGGCATCAGGAATACCCGCGCCCCAGTCTTGCACTTCAAACACGATGTTGTCTTCGCTCTGGCGAACATTCAACGCAATTTTTCCGCCATCGTCAGAAAACTTAATCGCATTAGAAAGCAGGTTGAACAAAATCTGCACGATCCGACGTTCATCACCGACGAACTCGCCAATCTCTTTAGGGAGCTTCATTTCAAGCTCAATATCGCGCTCACGCAAACGGTCTTGCAGACCCTCAGTCGCGTTCTCAATGGCATCGCGCACTGAGATTGCTCTGAAATCAAGTTCCAACACACCTGCATCAGCCGTCGCCAAGTCTAAAATATCATTGATGATAGCAAGCAGTGAAGATGATGAGGAAAGAATATAGTCGGTATATTCTTTTTGCTTATCGGTCAGCGGGCCAATGTCTGCGTCGGCCAATAGCTGGGTGAAGCCAATAATATTGGTGAGCGGTGAACGCAGCTCATAGTTTACATGCTGCACGAAATCGTTTTTAAGCGTGTCGGCTTCTTTCAGCCACTCGTTCTTTTCCGTCAGTGCGCGCTCAAAATTAACGCTGTCGGTGATGTCGATAAATTTCACCATCGTGCGCCCATCAATCAACGCATTGGTGGAATATTGAATGACCGAACCATCAGGACGTTCCATCGTGCCAGAGGCTTCATCACGGTTATCACTAACACCAACAACCGCCATTTTGAGCTGATGCCAGTCGTCTTTGCTGCCCTGCGTTTCAACACAGAAATCTGCAATCTGATTAACGTGAGGCATCTCGCCTCGCATCTCATCATCCATTTTCCACAGGTCGCCAAAAGAGCTATTGGAAAGTGTCAAACGGCCATCACTAGAGAACACCGCTACACCGTCATGCAAACGGTTTAGCGTTTCATCTTGAAGGCGGGATAAGACATTAACGCGGCTTTCAAGATTAAGCTTCGCAGTCATGTTCTCGTAAATCCATGTCACGCCACCAGTAGAACGTGGGCTTGCAACAACACGCAGCGTTTGCCCATCTGGTAGGTGCCAAGTCGACTCGTTCATCTCAACGCTAAGATGCGCTTTTAACAGACTGCTCTTCCACTCGCGGAAGTTTGCTTCCACTGGCAATTTTTCCAGTGAGCGCAATTTATCAATCACCTCAGAATCCGTCGGACCGCTGGCCAGGAAGGAATCGGAAAGGTCGAACAGCTCACCATAGGCTTTGTTGTGGAAGGTGAGTTTGTGATTTTGATCAAAAATTGCCACTGCTGTTGCAAATTCGTCCAGAGTTTTTTCGTGGCTTTCAATGGTGCGGCTTAGGGCTGCTTGCGCTTTTTGAGCGTCACTCACATCTGTCGCAATACCTGCACTGCCATTATCTGTTGGTACAGACACAACGTCAAAGGTGCGGCGCGCGCCTTTAGAAATTGCGTTGACTCGTTCTTTAAACAAAGCACTGTCATTATGAGCGGCGGCTATTGCAGCACGTGCATCACTGTCAAACAGAAAAGCTTGCTCCCCCTCAGTTTTTCCTGCTTCCACAGCGGCTAGATACGCTTTGTTTGACCAATGTAACTCACGACCATTGTCGCCATTTTGCATCAACCACGCTGGCTGATCAATTTCTTCAAGTAACGCTTGGTAGTTCTCAACATCAGCCGAGCTCTGCTTAAGCTGACGACGTAATTCCATCATAACTTGCTGGTCGCCAGACAAATCGCGGAAGCGGACAAAAATCCGTCCTCCAACTGTGCGTCCATAGGCATCAAGATAATTGCTAGATCTTGTACTAACAGCCAGTTGGAAGGCTGTGCCATTTTCCCGTAGGTCTTCGATATGGCGCTCTAAGCCAGCAGCAGAGGCTGGGGCTAGCCATTTACCAAAGGCCATAAAGGTCGCAGCATCTTCTGGCGCATCCGATGCTTCTGGAAGACTACCAATGACAGTAGGGCTTGATTTTGGTGTTGCCCAAACAACAAGACGCTGATCATCTGCTTGAATGAGGCTTTCAAACCGCTCTGAGCTCGCACGCAATTCGGCCAGTTCATCGGCCATCGCATCGCGGTCTTTCACAGCCTCATTGCGAGAGCGCAGAAACACGAAGGTGCTGACAATTGCAAAGGCAAGCGTTGCCAGAAAGGCGGCGTAGGAAAAAACTTGTGTTGTGCCAAGGTCAGAGCCGATTACTTGAAAAAGCTCATTGGCAGAGGCTGACTTAGTAAACAGCAGGGATGAGAAAAGCGATGTAGATGATATGGCGAGGGTCTTCATGCGCTTCAGGCAGAACCCAGCAAAGCTTGACGCCTTGTTCATGAATTGCTGTTTGAAGCGGGTGTGCATGTTTCTTCCTTGGCCAACGAATCCGTTATCGCGCTAACGAGCCACCCATTACAAAAGCTCACCAACGTACAATATTGAATGTAAATCTTACCGAATCGTTACCAAGATACTGTTTGAATGCGTCCAAACAAAAGCTATTTTTTTTAAAAAATGCTGAAAAATAAAAATCCGCGCGAGAGCAAACCCGCGCGGATACAACATCTAGTATGCAGTTAAGATGCGATTAATACTTGTAGTGCTCCGGCTTGTATGGGCCTTGTGGAGAAATTCCAAGATAGTCAGATTGCTCATCTGACAAGGTTGTCAATTTCACACCAAGTTTTTCAAGGTGCAGTTCAGCAACCTTCTCATCAAGGTGTTTAGGCAGAATATAGACGTCGTTTTCGTATTTTTTCTCTGTTGCATTCGAATCAGCCCAAAGCTCCATTTGAGCAAGAACTTGGTTTGTGAATGATGCAGACATCACGAATGACGGGTGGCCTGTTGCGTTACCAAGGTTCACCAAACGACCTTCTGAAAGAAGGATCATACGGTTACCATCTGGCTTCTCAATCAAATCAACCTGCGGCTTAACATTTGTCCATTTAAAGTTTTTCAAACCAGAAACTTGGATCTCATTGTCAAAGTGACCGATGTTACAAACGATCGCCATGTCTTTCATAGCACGCATGTGGTCAACGGTGATGACGTCTTTGTTGCCTGTTGCAGAAACGAAAACATCAGCGTTTGGCGCTTCGTCTTCCATTGTTACAACTTCATAACCATCCATTGCCGCTTGAAGCGCACAGATTGGATCGATTTCAGTTACTTTAACGCGGGCACCAGCACCAAGAAGTGATTGTGCAGAACCTTTACCAACGTCACCGTAGCCACAAACGATTGCAACTTTACCGGCCATCATTGTGTCTGTACCGCGACGGATCGCGTCAACCAATGATTCACGGCAGCCATAACGGTTATCGAATTTCGATTTTGTTACACTGTCGTTCACGTTGATTGCAGGGAAAGGAAGCTCACCCTTTTTCACCAAATCATAAAGACGAAGAACGCCTGTTGTTGTTTCTTCAGAAACACCGCGCAGGCTGGCTTTTACTTTTGAATAGAATGTCGGGTCTTGCGCCTGACGCTTCTTGATTGTCGCGAAGAAGGCTTCTTCTTCTTCGTTCTCTGGATTTTCAAGAATGCTTGGATCTGTTTCAGATTTTGAACCGTTAAGGATCAACATGGTTGCATCGCCACCATCATCCAAAATCATGTTTGCGTAACCGCCATCTGGCCATTCCCAAATGCGGTCTGAAAACGCCCAATATTCTTCGAGTGTTTCGCCTTTGAAAGCAAAAACTGGAATGCCTTTAGCAGCAATTGCAGCGGCAGCGTGGTCTTGTGTAGAGAAGATGTTGCAAGATACCCAACGCACTTCTGCGCCAAGTTCAACCAATGTTTCAATCAACACAGCTGTTTGAATAGTCATGTGAAGTGAACCCGCAATGCGCGCACCCTTCAACGGCTTGCTTTTGCCAAACTCTTCACGCAGAGCCATCAAGCCCGGCATTTCAGTTTCAGCGATGTCCAATTCTGTGCGGCCAAAGTCAGCAAGGCCAATGTCTTTTACGTAATAGTCAGCCATTATCGGTATCCCATAAGCATCATTTTAAAGAAGAAAGGAGCAACAGAAACCCTACCACTCCTCGGCATTTTGCGCGTCCTTAGCACGGGTTTGGTCACTGACGCAAGAACATATAAAGAAATCTTTATATGGCGCGACCGAAGGCCCGCAATTTCGTGCTTTTTAATTCACCATTTAGTTTATTAATTCAATCAAACCTTGCTCTTCAAGCATCGCTTTAATCCGCTTCTTCTCAATCTTCCCATAGCCCGATTTTGGCATCTCATCCCAAATATAGATCGACTTTGGTTGCTTATAGCGGGCGACCTTATCCATGAGCCAGAGCTTGAACTCTGCTTCATCAAAGGCGGCACCTTCATGCAAGGTGATGACAGCAACGCCAACCTCGCCCCAGTCAGCGTCAGGCACACCAACGATCGCGGCCTCATCAATGGCTGGATGCTCCAATATTTTTTCTTCCGCCTCGCGCGGGTAAACATTAGAACCACCCGAAATATACATGTCTGAGCGTCGTCCCGTAATATAGACATAACCACGCTCATCCACATGGCCAAGATCACCCGTCATAAACCAGCCATCTAGGAATACTTCGCGGTTTGCCTCGTCATTTTGGTAGTAGCCAGCGAAGACGCCAAGGCCTCCAATGCAAATATTACCTGTAGCGTTCACCTCAAGCCGCCCGCCCTTATCATCCAAGATTGCGACATCAATACCCGTGCGCGGATAGCCGCATGAACCAACAGGCATTTTATCATCATCAAGGCTGTGATCATCGACAGGCAGAACCGTAATGCAGCCCGTCACTTCACCCAGACCAAAATACTGAACAATGACATTGCCAAGTTTAGAAAGGGCGTGTTTTTGATCCGCCCGATACATGGGCGCACCAGCGTAAATAACATGACGCAATGAGGAGAGATCAAAACGCTCCACGGCTTCATGCTCCGTCAACCGCTTCACGATTGTCGGCACGGTGAACATGTTGGTGACCTTGTGCTTTTCCACCAACGACCAGACTTCCGTGGGATCAAGCCCGCTGCCTTGTGTCAAAACTGTCGGCACGGCACGAGCCAGTTGCGGAAAGAAATGCGCACCCGCCCCATGCGACAAGGGCGCCACAGCCATCGACACATCCCCCTTGCCAAGCCCTGGCATTAGATCGGCGACATGATTGACTGTAACAAAGGACATTTGCCCGTGGGTGAGCGTTGCAATTTTTGGTTTTCCGGTGGTGCCAGAAGTAAAAAAGAACCAGCATGGGTCGTCATACTCAACGTCGACATCTTGAAACGGTTGAACGCGATAAAGCGCGACCGCCTTATCAAAACCGTCTGCACCTTCACCTGCGATCACCAAACGGTTTTCACATGTTTGAGCTGTTTGCTGCACCACATCCATATGCGCTGGATAGGCGGCATGGCCGATGATTGCCTTGGTTTCTGTGCGAAGCGCCATATCCGCGATATCATCGGGGGAAAGGCGGAAATTGGTCGGAACCATCACACAGCCAGCCTTCACTATGGCGACCATGCTTTCAAGATACTCAGGACAATTAGGAGAATGGATCATAACGCGGTCGCCGCGCACCAATCCAAGCGCTTGTAACTGCAAGGCAATTGCGTTGGCGCGGGCGTTGAAATTTGCCCAACTACGCACCTCATTGCCCCAGATCACCGCAGGATCATCTCCAACACGCTTAGCGGCTTGCGTTGCAAAACTCCCAAGGTTCAAAACACGGTTCGATGCGCGCTTGATTGATAATCGTGGTTCTGCCAAATTCGTCCCCTAAGCTTTGATAAAAGCATTCTTATTGAATAGATTTAGCCAACAAATGGAAAGACCGAAATGCGGATTATCATCTTAAGCTTATTTTTGAAACTGGCTTTGCTGGCGACCGCTCAGGCGGGCGATTTCGCCTATGAACAAGTGATCGGTTTTTCGAAAGATGGCCGCTATTTCGGGTTTGAAGAATATGGCGTGCAAGATGGCTCCGGCTTTCCCTATTCAAACCTCTATATCATCGACCTAGAAACAGACACTTTCGTTCCTTCCACACCAGTGCGTTTGCTGAAAAAGAAAGAGAATGCATCCCTTGCTTCTGTTCGGTGGGAGGTAAAAAGCACAGCAAAAAATATTTTGAGAAAGTATAAACTGAACCACCCCGCAGTCGTCGCTTATGCCCGTGGCTTAGGTGATTTTGCAGATAGCAGTGAAGGATTATCAGCACCGATCATTTCGCGCGTGGTTATTCCAAGCCATAGTGATCCAACGCAGGGAAGAGGCGATTTTTTCGATTTGGTTTTAAAACATATTCCCGTACCAAGTGCAGGCAAATGCCCAATTGATACGCTTGGTTTTCAGATGGAAAAAATTGATCCCAACGGTAAACGCCGCTTTGTCCATCGTGATGAGAAGATTTTTCTATCGCGCGGTTGTCCGCTGAAATATCGCCTGTCACGTATTTACTTGCCAGCCGAGCGTTCAGGCGATTTCGCGGCTGCGTTAATCAGCGTGTTCCAACTCGGCTTTGAAGGGCCAGACCGTCGGTTTGTGGTTTTTCCAGTATCATTGCGTTAATTCGTCGACACTTGAAACCACCGTCAATTCTACCCATATTTTATACAACGAAGACGCCCGATCGGGGTCTCATCTCATGCTGCTTGTATGACAAGGGCATTGAAAGGAATCGGTATGACGCGCAATGCACCACCGCGCGGGCCTTATTTTTCAAACCCCCTGCTTTTGGGGTTTGACGAAATTGAGCGCTTGCTAGATCAAGTTTCCAAAGGCGGAAATGAAGGCTACCCGCCTTATAACATCGAACAAATTGCCGATGATGAAGGGGTCGTGAAACTTCGTATCACTTTGGCTGTTGCGGGTTTCAATGATGAGGATTTGGATATTACCGTTGAAGACAAGCAACTGGTGATTAAGGGCAAACAAACGGACGACCCAACACGCACTTACCTCCACAGAGGCATCGCGGCGCGGCAATTTGTACGCACCTTTGTGCTGGCAGATGGCATGGAAGTGGGTGCTGCAAATTTGGCCAGCGGTTTACTTTCTGTAGACTTAACCCGCACACAACCTGAGCGGCTTATAAAAAAGATTAAGATTTCACAGGCAGACTAGTGTCAGGAACTAAAAAAGCGGAAGCCATTAAGAGAGAATCTGATAGATTGATTCGGGTGGCATACGCGCTCTGACCAAGAGGAAGGTAAAAATGACCGACTTTATTGGAACAAAAATCCAAGATACCTTTACAAAGGAGGAGCTTCTTCATTTTGGCGAGGAAGCCTTTGCGTATATTAGGGAACTGTCGCCTGAAGATTTCGAAGTCTTATATCCAGGCATGCTTGACGGCGAAGTTCCTTATAAGCTCTACGCCTTGCTGGGCGCAGATGGGGAACCTTTGATGATCTCTGATGACCGCTCCATCGCAGAAGCCAATGCAGATGAATATGATTTGGAAATGGTGAGCCTACACTAAGGCCATCAAGAAGCTTGGTTAGGCTGCTTCTTGGTTAGGCGGTGTTAAAAGCACAGAATAAAGCGCTTCAGCATCCGATGTTGCACGGATTTTGTGGACCATATCGCCATCACGTAAAACACGGGCAATTTTGGCAAGCGCTTTAAGATGATCAGCGCCCGCACCCTCAGGAGCGAGCAGCAAGAAAATGATATCAACCGGCTGGTCGTCCATTGCATCAAAGCTAATTGGACGTTCCAACCGCGCCATAACCCCATATATCTTATCAAGGCTTGGCAATTTACCATGCGGAATCGCAATGCCAGATCCAACGCCCGTAGAGCCAAGGCGCTCTCTTTGCAACAAAGTCTCAAAGATTTCGCGCTCATTTAAACCTGTTATTTCAGCTGCTTTTTCTGAAATACATTGAATGGCTTGCTTCTTGCTCGACACTTTAAGTGCCGGCAAAATAGCATTCTCATTGAGCAACTCAGATAAGTCCATTGTGCCACCTTCGATATAACCATAAACAAACGATCGCGAAATCAATTACGACAGTTGCAGGTCTACTAATTCATGTCTAACTTTGTGATGGGTCAATCCAACCGATGTTTCCATCGGGGCGCTTATGCAGCACGTTGATTTCCCCGCTATCAGGATTTCGGAATACATACACATCTTGGCTGCTTAAGTCCATTGCCATTACCGCAGTACTGACCGTCATTGTTAGAATAGCTGTTTCATTTTCGGCAATTATGGCTGGGGATGCGTTGTCCTCATCCACATTTTCTTCGTCATCAGTTGGCCCAGCTAAAATATAAGCGGGTGCCAATTGGCTCTTTTGATTCGCCGCAGCACGATGATCTTTGAGTTTTCTCTTATACCGTCTTAGTCGCTTTTCAATGCGTTCAGCCGCTTTATCAAAAGCTGGGTGCGCATCTTGGGCCGAACCGTTGGCAACAAGATCAATCCCCGTATCAAGGTGAACTTTGCATTCAACCTTGAACATAGAGCCTTCTTTTTCAACGATCACATGGCCTGTATACCCGCCATCAAAATACTTACTTACTGCTGCATCAACTTGGTCGGTAATGTTGGTTCGGAGCGCTTCACCAACATCGATATTCTTTCCAGATACACGTAAGTTCATATTATCATTCCTTTTTTTGCTATCGACACCGAACCAGCAAAGCAGCAAGAACGGTGCTTCGAAATGAAGTCTAGCCTCTTGAAACAAGGCCGTCAGCACTTTTAAGAAAAAAACTGGGATTGATTGCGCTATTATCTAATAACTTGTTGACTAAGCAGGGCTCTGGCAAGGTTTCATAAAGCAATAAGGGATTATTTGGTTGCAAGAAGCATTTTTTTCTCGCGACGACGCTGAACCGATGACGGAATACGCATGGCTTCGCGATATTTGGCAACTGTACGCCTAGCAATATCAACGCCACCATCTTTCAACATTTTGACAAGTGTATCATCTGAAAGAATTTTCTTCGGATCTTCTGCGTCAATTAGCGTCCGTATTTTGTGGCGCACGGCCTCAGCAGAATGCGATTCACCCCCTTCTGAAGAGGCGATGGCAGCGGTAAAGAAATATTTTAGCTCAAAAATGCCACGCGGAGTAATGATGAACTTGTTAGACGTGACGCGACTTACCGTCGATTCATGCATTTCAATTGCATCAGCAACTGTTTTCAGGTTGAGAGGGCGAAGATACTCAACCCCCTTAGTCAAAAATGCATCTTGCTGACGAACAATTTCAGTCGCAACCTTCAAGATGGTCTTTGCACGCTGATCAAGGCTTTTCACGAGCCAATTAGCCGTTTGCAAACAGTCGGTAAGGTAAGCCTTTTCCGTCTCATTATTCGTCGTTTTAACAACGGTTGCATAATAGGTTTGATCGACCAAAACCCGAGGTAAAGCTTCAACGTTTAGCTCGATCGCCCAGCTGCCATCAGGGCGCGCCTGAACAGTGACATCAGGGATAATTGCTTCCGCCAAAACATTCCCAAAAGCTTCACCCGGTTTTGGGTCTAAAGCTTTGATTTCATTCACCATATCAATCAGGTCATCCTGATCGACATCACAGAGTTCTTTAAGCGTTGCAAAGTCTCGCTTTGCTAGAAGCTCAAGATTATCCAGCAATGTTGCGATGGCGGGGTCATAACGGTTTTTATCTTTGAGCTGAAGCGCCAAACATTCTGGCAAATTACGCGCGCAAATACCTGGAGGATCAAGCGTTTGAAGTGCATCAAGGGTTTCTTTAACAACGCTATTGGCGGCCCCTAGGCTTTCACCAATTTCCTCTAAATCACCGCGCATGTAACCAGCTTGATCAATGCTATCAATCAATGTTCTCGCGATCAGCATTTGCGCAGGGTCTGTGATGATATGGCCAAGCTGAGACATGAGATGATCAACGAGATTCACCTCTTCAGCGACAAAAGCCTCAAGGTTATAATCATCCTCACCGCCAGAGCGCACAGTGGAGTTTATTTGATGTGTATCACGGCCTGTGACTGTTGAAGCTTCAATGCCGGCACTGCCAGCATCGTCGGGAAAGACGTTCTCCGCGTCTGTATCAAACGTTGCGGCAATCTCTTGAGGGTTGGCTTCAAGGGGGCCATCGAGCCACTCATTTTCACTCGATGACGCAACATTATCACCCGAATCGGCGCTGGCTTCAGCATTATTATCTGAACGGGTTCCATCGCTAAATTCATCTTCACGGTGAAGCAGTGGGTTTTGCTCGAGCTCACCTTCAACATACGACGCCAAATCAAGACTAGACAGCTGCAGCAATTTTATTGCCTGCATAAGCTGCGGCGTCATCACAAGGGATTGTGACTGCCTGAATTCTAATCTCGGGGCGAGTGCCATCGCTTTCGCATGCCTTTCGGTCAAGTTTTTTCGCTGACAAACCAAAACTGGTCCGACTCTTGCTTTACACTTAAAGCATAAATCCGTTTAAAGTGTAAATGCGCAGAAAAACTCTACCAAAATTTGCTAAAGAGTGAATTGGTCGCCCAAATAAAGACGGCGAACATCTGGATTTGCAATAATGGTTTGCGGTGTTCCTTGGGTCAACACTTGGCCAGAGTGGATAATATAGGCACGGTCAATCACACCCAAAGTTTCGCGCACATTATGATCGGTAATCAACACACCAATACCGCGACGGGTCAAATGTTTAACCAGTACCTGAATGTCACCAACCGCAATCGGATCAATGCCCGCAAACGGTTCATCAAGCAGCACAAAGTTAGGTCTGCTTGCAAGAGTACGGGCAATTTCGCAACGACGTCGCTCACCACCGGAAAGGGCGATTGAAGGCGATTTACGCAAATGCTCGATGCCAAACTCATGCAAAAGATTTTCAAGGTCTTCTTTACGGCGCTTTTTGTCTGGCTCCACAACTTCCAAGACGGCCTTGATGTTATTTTCAACACTCAGCCCACGAAAAATAGAGGCTTCCTGCGGTAAATAACCAATGCCAAGACGCGCACGGCGATACATCGGTAGAGGGGAAATATCGTGTCGATCGAGATAGATTTGCCCTTGATCCGCACGCACCAAACCAGTGATCATGTAAAACGTCGTGGTCTTGCCAGCGCCGTTCGGGCCTAAAAGGCCAACCGCTTCACCACGGCCAATTGCAAGACTGGCACCATCAACGACCGTGCGGCCATTATAGCTTTTTTTGATGTTTTTCGCGATCAACCATCCACGCCCCGTGTTGTCACGCAACGATTCGGCTGCCTGTGTTGGCTGCAAGGTGGAAGGATCAGTGTGTCGGTTCATGCTGCTCTATGTAGCTGGTTTGGCATAATTTGTCAGAAAATTTTTGAAAACGTATAACTGTTTAAACAGGGATGGGCAGGAAAGCTCCCTAGTTACACTTCTTCTTTCCACCTGACGCTTCTCTTCGGTCCAGCACAGCTGATACGCGTCCGCCTGACAGTGAAGCCTTGTTGTTGGTCAAGTTAACTGTCAATTTTTTACCCACGATAACGTTGTTACATTGGGTCAACACCACACGACCGCCAGACATGACCACGATTTGAGTTTTCATGTTGAAGACGGCTCGGCCGCCTGTGGCGGTATTGCTACCAGAGGTTACAATCACTTTGCCTTTTGCTTCAATCCGGCTGATGCCTTGATTGCCGCCTACTCCGCCCGCACTAACAGAGCCATCATAAAACACGTCTAAACGTGCAGTCTTCATGGTGGTTGGCCCTTGGCGAACATCGACATTGCCTTTGAAGACAGCACGCTTTTCAGCATCGCGAACTTCAAGACTATCAGCTTCAATTTGGATTGGCTCATTGTTATCAGAGCGGAAACCTGAAAACGCATCGCCCGTTGCTTGGGCACTCGCAAGCTCCAGCATCATCAATGGCAAGAGCATAATTGCAAGCAGTAGTTTTGTGACAGATGTTACCATGTAGTGAATTATTCCTTGTCCACGTACCAACTATGATTGTGGTTTGCGACGAATTTTATTGGGCTGCACAACCATACGCACACGGTCTTCGAAGAAGATAAAGTTTCCATTATCTCGTACAATTATACTATTGGCTCGAATCTCACCGATGTCGGCCTTGATTAAAACAGGTTGGTCGCTCTTTAAGACGCCAGTTTTAATGTCAATTACGGCATTATCAAGTTCAGCTTCATAGCCAGCACTCATGTGAACTTTCACACCAGCGCTGAGGCGGAGGTTTTCACCTTCAATGTCAAACTTCCCATTATTGGCCTTAACGGAAACCACATTGCCGTCGGTGAGCGTCAAGGTTGCGCCAATTTTCTCAAGCAATACTTTTTTGGGATCGTTCAAATCTTGCAGCGCACGACTTGCCACAATTTCATAGGCCGAATCACTGGCCGTAAAACCGTTTAGGGTTGGGCTGTCCATCACAACTTGGCCGTCCGTTAAATCAATGGTGGCAATACCGAACGGTGTTTCCAAATAGTGCGCTGTTGTGGCGACGCCGATAAAGGCGATAATGAAGATAGCGCCCATGATCGGCAGGCCTAGTTTCAAACCACGCACACGACGCGAATAGCGCCGGGCCAAATGGAACTTCTTTTGTTCAGCTGCATTTCTTTGCGCCGCGGTAGGCTGCGGCTGAATTTCTGGTGACGTTGCTTGCACAGCTGCCTGAACCGGCGAACGCACTTCAGCATTAGGCGCCGTTAAGCCCTGTGCTAGTTGGTGAGTTTTAGGATCATGCGCGTTCATACAAGCACTCAGAAAGTCCCCAGTCGTTTCAATTAACTCGTCAACACTTTTTTCGCGTATTAATGCTGAGTAACAGAATAACACAGAATGTAATAATAGCGATTCAAGCTTGAATGGTCTCTTACGAAAACCACTCCAATGGATAAATGCCGCCAATCCTCAAAGCAAACACTTTGTTGTTCAATCAACCAGACAGGCCAACCATACCCCCAAGGTATTAAGCCTTAATTGAGAGGTAAATTTACGGCCAAATTTAGGAATGCGCGAAAATATCCGTTTCAGGCCAACCAATTAGGTCAAGTTTTGTCCGTGTTGGGAGGAATTGAAAACAAGCATTCGCAATGTCTGTTCTGTCTTCGCGAGCCAACCTTTGAACCAAAATATCGCGCATGGCATGAAGATGGAGAACATCAGATGCAGCATAAGCAAGTTGCGCATCAGACAACTTGTCAGCACCCCAATCAGAACTTTGCTGCTGTTTTGAAATATCCACATCCAACAATTCGCGGGTGAGATCTTTCAATCCATGGCGATCGGTATAGGTCCGTGTAAGGCGCGAGGCGATCTTTGTGCAGAAGATTGGCATCGTCACTGTACCAAAACTGTGCTCCAGCAATGCAACATCGAAGCGAGCAAAATGGAAAATTTTGGTTTTACTTTGATCAGCCAGCAACGCTTGAATGTTAGGCGCTTCACTTTGACCCGCTTTAATCTGCACAACATCAGCGCTGCCATCACCTGGAGACAATTGTACAACGCAAAGCCGATCACGATGTGGGTTCAAGCCCATTGCTTCGGTATCGATTGCAACATCGCCAGTGTATTTGTCCAAATTCGGTAAATCGCCAATATGGAAACGAATGGTCATACGGAGGGCCTTTTCTATTTTGCCCGTGGTTTAACTGATCTTATACCAAAAATCCACAACACTCATCCGCTTAGGGCCAAATTTCCGAGCAATTACCTATTGGTTAAGAAAAATTAACTTTTTACTGGTTTGATAGCACTTCAACAGGATGAAATTCGAATCTCATGCAGGAACAGCTACTTTTTGGCTTCTTAGCCCCGATTATTGCGTTTCTAATAAGCATGAATTTTTTCGTGTTTTGGTCGCGACAAACAGAGGCGCGCCATATCTTGGCATTTGCTGGTGCATTTGCGCTTTGCTCTCTCAGCATTTTGCTTTCGCACAACCTCATCCCTGGCTTGTCTTATCCAAATATAATCATCGCCGTCGTGCTTGATACCGTAAGCTTGGGATTGTTGATCTTGGGCAGTTGTGCACGAGCAAAGGTTAAGACGCCTTACGCCCTGATTTCAGCGACAGGCGTTATTGGTTTAATTGCAGGCTACATTGCCATCACCAGCTCTGATCTGGCCGCCCTTCGGCTGGCTCCTGTTAACGGCGTACAAGCCGTGTTGCTTTTTGTTTGTGGGTGGATCTGGCTCAAGGATGCAAATTCAGAACAAATATCCAACCATCGCTCCATCAGTGTCATTCTATTCACATTTTCGATTTTTTGCGCGGCCTTTCCGTTTGTTATGTACGCGCAGCCAAACGCACCGTTGGCGGCTAATTATCAACACTCAGCAAGCTGGATGTTGTTCAACTTCGGCATCATTTTAATGGTCATGGTCGCAGGCTTAAGCATTATCTCCATTTTGACGGATGACATGTTGAAAATAATCAGAAGCATTTCAAGCACAGATCTTTTGACAGGGCTTAAGACGCGCCGGGCCTTCGAAGAAGAGTATGAAGCTATCTTCCGTAAACTTGAACGCAGCCCGCTTCCTTTGAGCATGATCATTGCCGATATTGATCACTTCAAATCAGTCAACGACACGTATGGCCACCAGACCGGTGACCGCGTGATTGCAACCTTTGGCAAGTTATTGACAGAATGCTCCCGCAAAACTGATCTTGTCGCCCGCATTGGTGGCGAAGAATTTTGCATCGTTTTGTGGAATGCAGACGCAGCTGGTGCCCGCTTAGTGGCTGAGAATATGCGGACGCAATTTCAAGCCGCCCAATTTGAAGGCATGCCGAAGCATAAAAAACTTACCTCAAGTTTCGGTGTTGCGACGCTTAAGACCGGCGAAATTTCAGAAGAGCTTTACCACCGCGCAGACCAAGCACTTTATCTTGCAAAAGAAAAAGGACGCAATCGTGTGTGCCTTGATCAAACGCATCTGGAACCTGTGGCACCTGAAGAACAACCTTCAACAACCATCGTCCAATACCCTTCCGCATAAAGAAATGAACGAAATAAACGGGCTTGGTATGCTTGGCTTACTTGGCGTGGCTTGGCGTGCTTGGCGTGCTTGGCTTTTGTGTCTTGCCGCCTGAACTCAGGATACAAAAAAGCTGCCGTGAAGAAGACATCTTCACGACAGCTTTTGAATTATTTCGCAGGCCTTTGGTTTGGTCGCTGGCCTTAAATGCTCTGTGACTTGAGCAACTGGATCAAGTTTTTATTCACTCTACCCGTTTGCGGCATTCCGATTTCATATTCGAATGCTCTCACAGCATCTCGCGTTCTCTTACCAACAAGCCCATCAGGAACGCCCGTTTTAAAGCCTAATCGATTAAGGAGAAGCTGAGCTTCGCGCACTTGTGGCGAACCTTTTCTCTTCGGGGTCGACTTGTTCAAACCATTTGGCGTTTTACCAAAGGCAAGCTTAGAACCCTTCAACCAAAAATCTGGTGATGGCGAAATGACATTCGCATCCACTTTGATCGGAATTGGCTTATAGGCGGCACTTGCAGCCTTGGCATCTTTGAGTTGATCTGCGGGCAATGCTTTAGCTATTTCATTACGCTTTTCAGCCGCATCGAGGTCCCCAACTTTGGCAACAACATCAAACCACTTATAGGCCTGTATTAGACTTGCTTGGACACCAAGGCCTCGGACATACAAAATGCCGACGTTAAATTGGCTATCTTTGACACCATGATTAGCGCCCTTCTCAAACCATTGGAAAGCCCCTTCAAAGTCAGGACGACCAAGCGCCCCTTCAGCATGGAGCACCGCAAGATTGTGCATTGCGCGGGCATTGCCCTCATCAGCAGCTTCGATATACCAACGTTTTGCTTCAATCGGGTTTTTAGGAACGCCAACACCGTCCTCATAAAGAGTACCAAGGCGGAACTTTGCAATCGCTGATCCTTGTGCGGCGGCTTGCTCATACCAAAACGCAGACTTTTTAAGATCACGCTCAAAAATTGCGCCCTCACCAAAGCGACGACCAACTTCCAGAAGGGCTGTCGGGTCACCCTCTAACAATGCATCAGATAATTTTTCAGATACTTTGTCTTTCGGCAATAACTTCATCGCATCGCGGATCGCGCCACTTTGCGGTGAGGCTTCATTAAAATCTAGCTGTCGCGTAATTGATTGTGTGGTGCTTGGGTCAACAATTTCAGTTCCATCAATGATGTCAGAAACGGCGTCTGCATCATCCAATGATGGGGGTAAGCTTGAAGCATTAAGATCAATAACAGCTTCAGGAGGCGTCGTTGCTTCTCCAGAATTAGCCGTCGGGCTTACTTCTGACTTTGCAGCTTCTTGTGGCACGGCTTTTTTCACTACGGCTGGTTTCGTCACAACCGGTGGTGGGAGTTGTTGTGACGCCGTACTTGCAAACTTGCCCGTAATTAATTTGTTGATTGGCTCTTTGAGTAGATAGCCGCTGATTGAAAGAATCGCCACAAAAACGGACGCCATCAAGGCTGTACGAAGTGGCCCACTCTTTGGCTTCTCTTCAGCAAGATGATCAGCCAAATCGTCACTAAACTCACTTGGCTTTTCATTCATCCCATCCAAAACAGGATCCGTCATATCTGGTTCAATGGCAGATTTTTTGTCGAGTTCTAAAACTGTGACATTTTCTTGGTCATGATCGTCGTTATGATCTTCAACAACGCTTTTTCGTCCACCGCGCGCAACCTTGTTTATACGGTCACGAATTGCTGAAAGAGAAGATTTTCCCTTTTTAGGTTCGTCGTCCAATTGCAGCGCTTGTTCAGCAGCCGCCGCTTGTGCGGCGCGGCGAGCAGCTTGAATGAAATCTGACCTTGATCCGGTTTTGCTATCTGACGTTTGATCTTCAACATCCCTGTCAAAGTCATCATCTTCATGTTCATCTTCAAATTGAGGCGCTATCTCATCATGCGCGAGTTGCTTTTGGGTGTTGTCTAAATCAGGCTCAGCTTCAACTTGAATGACGGGACGACCAGAACCAGGTTCAATCGGCACATCATCATCAGCGGGCACTAAAATTGGCGCATCAGGCTCACGAGCCTTTACGTGGTCACGCATGCGCTGCATGACTTCTTCTTCTGTTGGAGCAGAAGACGCACGCACAGCTGGCTCTTCTGGGACTTTTACGTCTTCATCCAAAGTCTGTTCGTCATCAAAAGCATCAACATCTTCATTTTCAAAGGTCGCAACTGATGCCACCAATGGAGCTGCCGCCGCCCCACTAGCTTCCAAAACAGTAAGGCGATCTGACACGCGCGAAAGCATGTCTTTTACAGAATGGAATGATGAACGTGTTTCTGCTGAAAGATCATCTGCCGATGTTTTCATGCCAGACAGATAGTTACGCAAATCTTGTAACTCAGCGGCCAATGCAGCAGATGACGCATTATCCCCTTCGGGAGTAACATTGCCTTGTTGTTCAAGGCTAGCAAGTCGTCCGGCGACACCATCGAGTAGCCCGTGAACGGACATGAAGGAAGAGGAATTGTTTTGAATAAGTTGATCCGCCATTTGACGGATTTGCGTTAAGTCGGACATCATCAAAGATGTATCGGCTGGGTCATCACTTGCAGCAATGTTCACGGTTCCCATCTGCTGAACCGTTTTTTCAGCTGAACGACGGGCGACATCCTCAATCATCTTATCTTGCTGGTCGGCAAACATATCAAGTTTGGCCAACGCGTCGTCAATACGCTTGACCATTGATGATTGACCGCTTTCAAGCGTTAAGCCGAGCGATGTTGCAAACTCACTAAGTTCACTACGCAAACCTTGCTCGGTCACAAGGTCAACTGGCAATTGAAGAAGGCTTGCAGGCGTTTCCCCTTGCGCACTTGCAGCATCCATACTCGCAGCTTCAAGGCGCTCAGCAGCTTTCACAAGCCGCCCTTCCATTTGCGCAAACTTTTCAACAGCAACTGCATCGCCATTTCGAGCATCACCCAATGCCTCTAGGCGTTCTGTTGCAGAATGCACTTGAGCACTGATGATTGACACTTGATCTTTCAAGCCTGATCCGAGCCCTGCCACTTCACCATTCAAAGCAGACAATGAGTCATTAAAATCGGTTTGAAGAGTGTTAAAACGATCTTCGAGGCTGCTTGAGACTGCGCCTGCTACGTTGGACGGAATATTGAGTTGCTGCATGTTTGACATGATGTCATTGCGCAACTCCGATAGATTTTCCTGCAACTGCGACACAACCAACCCGCCGTTACGGCTTGTGGTTTGTTCAGTTCTGTCGATGACAGCAAGCAGACCGTCTGAGAGGCGGTTCAACTCACTTTGCAACTTCGATGTATCTTCTGGCACGGCAGAAAGGTCTGGCGATTTCAAAAGGAACTCGGCGATCCGGTTCACATCTGTTTCTAGAGTTTCTAGGCGAGAACCAAGGGCGGAATCGATACTGCTTTCTTGCATTGTAGCGATAATAGTCCGAAGCCGTTTGACTTCATCATGTATATTTTGACCCGCGAAACTAGTTTGTGCGTTTGCAGCAGTCACTTCACCTTTTAAGGCGGATAATTCGCCTTTGAGGTTTTCAATAACATCGCGGTCCGTTGCCCCGGCACTAAGCGCCTCAATTTTTGTCATCAACGCTTGGAAATGCTGATCCGTTTCACGGCGACCCACATTCTGACGCGCTGTTTGCGCAGCATCGGCAACGTTGGCAGATGCATCGTCGCGCTCCATATCGCCATCGGCGTGTTGATCAACAATCGCGCCCATTGCTTGGCGCAAAGCCTGATTACCCTGCTTTTTGCCCATTTTATGGCTTGATTTAGACAGGATTGGTGCCTCACCAGAACCACCAGATTTGGTGCTGCGTTTAGTACGACGATTTCTCTTCGGTCTGTAGACCTGATCTTCGTCCTGTTCTGGCTCATCCGATGATTTAGGTTCTTCAGGAGTTGTCAGATGTTTTTCAATGCGGGCAAGCTGGTCTTCAAGTCTTGATAGACGCATCGCACCTTCTTGATCCTCAACTGGGGCCGCTGGCGCAGCAGGAGCAGGAGCAGGAGCCACTTGTGGTGCTGGCATTGGCATGCCAACAGCTGCAACAGCCGGTTGCGCATAAACTTGTTGTTGAGGCGCTGCTTGCATCATCACCGCTGGTTGCGGATTTACTTGTTGCAAATTAGCTTTCAGTTGTTGTTCCAAATATCCAAGCGTACCAAGCATTTCCATCATACGGTCAGCATTGGCATCGTGCGGATTAAACGCTGGATTTTGAGCGAAAGGCATACCTTGCGGTTGAGCGGGTGCCGCTTGTGGCGGATTAGGCGGCAATTGGTTCTGGCTTTGGGCACGGGCGCGAATGCCTTCAATCAGCGCACGGGCATCCTCATCATAATTGTTATTCAATGTGCGAGCGGCGCTATCAAGAGCACTTGATAGAGAATCGGTGTTCGCTTCTGCAAACTGTGGTTGTTGGTTTGCCTCGAACGAATTTTCCAAATGTCGCACACGATCGACCAGTTCATTGAGAACGGCAGATTTGGCACTATAATCCGCATCATCTTGCTCAGCCGCGCCGTGATTGGCCGCCGCATTCAAAGCAGTGGTTTGCTCGTTGATAACGTCTTGAAGCCACTCTTCAACGCTTTTGCCCGCCAAGCGGGCAGCGTTCTCAGCTTGATGTTCAAGCGTGCCATAGCCTTGATCAGGACTATGCGCTTTCTTTGCAGCTGTCTGCCTAAGGTTCACCGTTATCTCCCGCACTAGCGAATTGATCATGAATGCCGAACGTGTCGCAATGCTCCACGAATCACTTGTCAAGGCATTCCTGCCCATGCTCAGTTTTCGTTAAACGTGGTAAACGCGGAGTTAACGGATTTTAAAAAACTTAACTTTTCGCACTGTTTTGCCTCCATAAAGCCTATAGTTTTCAGGAAGGGCCTTATAATTTTAGTGCCAAATTGGGACTGCGGGCCAAAACAAGAACATGTTCCTAAAAAACATATCGAAATCATAGTTGCATAATTAAACTAAAGTCTATATATGCTAACCTTTACGTAAAGTGCATGAAACGTTATTCCAAATGCAACTGAGGGTTGCCTAATGCCGAACCGCAAAGAACTGGTTCGAAAAGGCCGATCTGTCAGTTGCCAACAATTATGGCATGCGTGCAGCGCTCCTTAGGACATCAAACAAGCAGCCCCTCAAGCGGGGTAAAACTGGAGAACATCAATGGCCTTCACAATTGGAGATCTTGCCAAGGAATTTGATGTGAGTTTGCGGACTCTACGCTTTTATGAAGACAAAAATCTTATCCACCCTCGCCGCGACGGCGTGACACGCATTTATAGCCGTCGTGACCGCGCACGGTTAAAGCTTGTAATCATGGGAAAGCGCGTTGGTTTCTCATTGAAAGAAATTAAAGAGATGCTCGACCTTTATGACTTGAAGGACGGACAATCCACCCAGTTGAAAGTTTCTCTCAAGCGATTCAATGAACAAATTGCCTTGCTCGAAAAGCAAAAACAGGATGTTGAGCAAGCAATTGGCGAACTATCGCAAACTGTGATGATCGTTGAAGGGATGCTCGTAGAAAAAGAAAGCAAATAAGGCTTTCAAAAACACTCTTTTTAAGCGCTCACCAATTCGAGTGCTCTTTTATTTAAATGGCTAAATTGATTGCATAGATGGCGGTTTTGAGATCGCATCCCCTTTCCCAAGCCATGAAAATATGCGTCACTATGTTGTGAGATGTGGAAACCAAAACAGTGAATCCTGCTAATTCTGGCGCCGAATAGGCATATGCAGGCACATTTTAACGAGTTTGAGTATCAAAGCCCTTGAAAATTTCTATCGGTTTGGCTATCTCTAACTTAATAAGTGACGCTTACGTTAACGTAAGCTATGGAGGTAAAAATGCCAAGTTATAAAGCACCCGTCGATGACACCCTTTTCATACTCAATGATGTTTTGAAAATGGAAAAATACAACAACTTGCCAGGTTTTGAAGACGCATCGCCTGATATGGTGGAAGCTATATTGAGTGAGACTGGTCGTTTTTCTGAAGAAGTCATTCAACCTCTCAACCTAATTGGTGACAAAGAAGGCTGCGTGCGCGCTGATGATGGCTCGGTTAAAACACCAACTGGTTTTGGCGATGCCTTCCACCAATTTGCTGAACTTGGCCTAATCGGTATGGCCTGCGACCCAGAATATGGCGGACAGGGCCTGCCTTACGTTTTGAATGCAGCATCAAGCGAATATACCTCTTCGGCCAATATGGCATGGAGCATGTATCACGGCCTGACACAGGGTGCGATTGCAGCCATTCAGGTACACGCCGATGCTGAGCAGAAACAAAAATACCTGCCAAACATGATTTCAGGTCAATGGACTGGCACGATGAACTTGACTGAACCGCATTGCGGGACAGATTTGGGTCTCATCAAATCAAAAGCTGTGCCGCAAGATGATGGCTCTTACAAAATTTCTGGCCAGAAAATCTTCATCTCGGCTGGCGAACAAGATATTACAGAAAACATCATTCACCTCGTGCTTGCCCGTATTGAAGGCGCACCTGAAGGAACCAAAGGCATTTCACTGTTTATCGTGCCGAAGTTCCACATTTCAGATGATGGTGAAATTGGCGACCGCAATCTTGTTTCTTGTGGCTCTGTCGAAGAGAAAATGGGTATTCACGGCAACTCTACCTGCGTCATGAATTATGACGAAGCAACGGGCTATCTCATCGGTGAAGAAAACAAAGGTCTTCGCGCCATGTTCACCATGATGAACGAAGCCCGTCTTGGTGTTGGCATTCAAGGTCTTTCCCAATCAGAAGTTGCCTACCAAAATGCTGTTGCCTACGCCAATGACCGCGTGCAAGGGCGCTCACTGACGGGTGACAAAAACCCTGACCAAAAAGCAGACCCTTTGATGGTGCACCCAGATGTGCGCCGCACACTCATGCGCATTAAAGCGTTTAACGAAAGTGCCCGCGCCCTTCTCTTGTGGACCGCGTTGAAAGGCGACATTGCACACCGTGCTGATGATGAAAAAGAACGTGCGATTGCAGATGATTTCATGGGCCTGTTAACGCCTGTTATCAAAGGCGTGATGACGGATGTTGGTTTTGATAACACTGTGTCTGCGCAACAAATGTATGGAGGCCATGGCTATGTGTCTGAATGGGGCATGGAGCAATTTGTGCGTGATGCGCGCATTGCCATGATTTATGAAGGCGCAAACGGCGTGCAGGCTCTCGATCTTGTTGGCCGTAAGTTGCCAAAGGATGGCGGCAAAGCGGTTATGGCATTCTTTGCTGAAGTGGAAGGTTTCATCAAAGAAACCGCCGACATTGAAGAGATGGCCACCTATACAGCGCCGCTCAAAAAAGGGCTTGGAGACCTTCAAGCAGCGACCATGTGGTTTATGCAAAATGCAATGAGCAACCCAGATAATGCGGGTGCTGGCTCTGTCGACTATATGCATATGTTCGGCACGGTAGCGCTTGGTTATATGTGGGCTCAAATGGCAAAAGTAGCGCTCGAAAAAGCAGCTAATGATGACAACCCATTCTACCAGACTAAACTGATTACTGGCCGCTTTTACATGGAACGTATGATGCCAGAAACAACTATGAGATTGGCGAGAATTTCAGCAGGTTCAGAGATAATGATGTCTTTGCCTGCCGACCAATTCTAAAAACCAATCCACATTGAGGAGAACAGACTATGGCTGAAGCCTTTATCTACGACCATGTTCGCACCCCCCGTGGACGCGGCAAGAAAGACGGCTCACTGCATGAAGTGACAGCGGTTAATCTCGCAAGCCAAACCCTAAGCGCGATCCGCGATCGCAGCGAACTCGACACCAAGCAGCTCGACGATGTGGTGCTTGGGTGCGTCGACCCTGTGGGTGAAGCTGGTGGCGACATTGCGCGCGCTGCCGTCTTCTCAGCGGGCTATGATAAGTCTGTACCTGGCATGCAAATCAATCGTTTTTGCGCCTCAGGTCTTGATGCGGTTAATATGGGTGCAAGCCAAGTGATGGCTGGCCAGCATGATTTGGTTGTTGCAGGCGGTGTTGAGAGCATGTCTCGCATTGGCCTTGGTGCATCTGGTGGTGCGTGGCCCGTTGATCCAGCGGTTGCTCTTCCTTCTTATTTCATGCCGCAAGGCGTATCGGCTGACTTGATCGCCTCAAAATACGGTTTCTCCCGTGATGATGTGGATGCTTATGCTGTTGAAAGCCAAAAACGTTCGGCTGAAAGCTGGGACAAAGGTCACTTTGATAAATCAGTGATCAAGGTCAAAGACATCAACGGTCTGACCATTTTGGATAATGACGAACACCGTCGTCCAGGCACAGACATGCAATCACTTGCCTCGCTCAATCCATCTTTTGAAATGATGGGCAATATGGGTGGCTTTAATCAGGTCGGCATACAAGCGCATCCTGAACTTGAAAGCGTCAACCACGTTCACCACGCGGGCAACTCATCTGGTATTGTTGATGGGGCAGCAGCCGTCTTGATCGGCTCAAAACGCGCTGGCAAGAAGAACAGCCTGACACCCCGCGCACGCATTAAAGCTTTTGCCAATATTGGTTCTGAACCAGCGCTTATGCTGACAGGTCCAGTTGATGTGACCGAGAAGCTTTTCAAAAATGCGAAGATGACGCCCGACGACATTGATCTGTTCGAGCTCAACGAGGCGTTTGCTTCTGTCGTGCTTCGCTACATGCAGGCCTTCGATATTGACCACAATAAAATCAACGTTGCAGGCGGCGCAATTGCGCTTGGCCATCCACTTGGTGCAACGGGCGCTATGATCTTGGGCACTGTTCTTGATGAATTAGAACGTCGCGACCTCAACACGGCACTGGTCACTTTGTGCATCGGTGCTGGTATGGGCACAGCAACAATCATTGAACGCGTTTAGGGCGAGGACAAACAGATGACTTATAAAAACTTCACCCTCGACGTCGACAGCGACGGCATTGCTCTCATCACTTGGGACATGGCAGATAAATCCATGAACGTGATTGATGATACCGTCATGGATGACATTGTCGCCTTCACCAAAGAAGTCAGCGAAAATGACGCGATTAAAGGCGCCATCATTTGCTCTGGCAAAAAAGATAGCTTCTCAGGCGGCGCAGATCTTTCCATGTTGGAAGGCTCGCTCCAAACATACAATGAAGCAAAAGCCAAAGACGAAGAAGCCGCAACGCAAATGTTGTTTGAGGGCGTTTCCCGTCTTGGTGCGATTTACCGCGCATGGGAAAAGGTTGAAAAGCCAACTGTCTGCGCAATCAATGGTACCTGCATGGGTGGCGCGTTAGAGCTTGCTCTTTCTTGCCACGCCCGTGTTGCCTCAGACCATGACAAGCTTCGCCTCGCACTCCCAGAAGTGCAGGTTGGCCTCTTGCCAGGTGCAGGCGGCACACAGCGTGTGTCTCGTCTCGCAAAAGATATGCAGCAAGCCTTGCAAATGCTCATACAAGGTCAACGTCTCAAAGCAATCAAAGCAAAAGCGCTTGGGCTTATTGATGATGTAGCGCCAGCAGACAAGCTTATTGAAGCTGCCAAACAAATGATCAAAGACGGCATCGTACCAACGGTTGCGCCTTGGGATCAAAAAGGCTTCAAGGCACCTGGTGGCCGTGTTTATACACCAGCTGGTATGCAGCTTTGGCCAGCAGCCAACGCCATTTTGCGCGGCCAAACAGCCATGAACTACCCAGCAGCGCAGCACATCTTGTCTTGCGTCTATGAAGGCTCAATGGTGCCGATGGATACTGGCCTTCGCATTGAAGCGCGTTACTTCACAGCCTGCATGAAATCACCGCAGGCAGGTAACATGATCCGCTCGCTCTTCCTGTCAAAAGGCGAGCTTGAAAAAGGCGCTCGTCGTCCAGATGGGGTTGCTCCAAGCAACATCAAAAAGATTGGCGTCATTGGCGCAGGCTTTATGGGTGCTGGCATTGCTTTTGTAACCGCAAAAGCGGGTATTCCTGTCGTGCTCATTGATCGCGAACAAGAAGCTGCCGACAAGGGCAAGGCTCATTCAGATGCCTTGATGACCAAGCAAGTACAGCGTGGCTCAGCAAAAGCAGAAGACAAAGAGAAACTACTCAATCTCATTACGGCAACGACCGACTATAATGAGCTTGCAGATGTTGATCTTGTGATTGAAGCTGTGTTTGAAGAACGCGAAATCAAGCGTGCTGTGACCGAGCAAGTTGAAGCCGTTATCAAACCTGATTGCATCTTTGCTTCTAACACATCGACCTTGCCAATCACCGGTTTGGCGCAAGCATCCAAGCGCCCTAAAAACTTCATCGGCATCCACTTCTTCTCACCCGTTGATAAGATGATGCTGGTTGAGTTGATCGTCGGCAAAAAGACCGGCGACAAAGCACTGGCGACTGCTCTTGATTATGTACGCATGATCAAGAAGACACCGATTGTTGTGAACGATACACGCGGCTTTTATGCCAACCGTTGCGTGCTCAACTATATCCGCGAAGGTCATTTGATGCTGACGGAAGGTGTTCCGGCGGCGATGATTGAAAATGTTGCGAAAATGGCAGGCATGCCTGTTGGCCCGCTCTCTCTTAATGACGAAGTGGCCATCGACCTTGCCCAGAAAATCATGCGCGCAACCATTGCTGACCTTGGCGAGAAAGCCGTTGATCCTGAACTGATGTCACTGGTTGACACGATGGTAGACAAGCACGGACGTCTTGGCCGCAAAAACGCTAAAGGCTTTTATGAGTACCCACCAAAACCAGGCAAGAAGCATCTTTGGCCAGGCCTAAAAGATATGTATCCGCAAATTGAAGATACAGACGCTTTGGACGTGCAAGAGTTGAAAGACCGCTTGCTTGTCTCACAAGCTTTGGAAGCCGCTCGTGTATTCCAAGAAGGTGTAGTCACCGATGTTCGTGAAGCAGACGTTGGCTCCATTCTAGGCTTTGGCTTTGCGCCTTGGTCTGGTGGCACCTTGTCTTACATCGATATGATCGGCACCGAGAACTTCGTCACTCTTTGCAAAAAGCTGCAAAAGAAACACGGCGTTCGCTTTAAGCCAAACAAGCTATTGCTTGAAATGGCGAAGAATGGCGAGAGCTTTTATGAGCGGTTCAACCCTAAATCAGGCGTTGATCAAGCTGCTTAATTCTAAAGAAAATTGAATTGATGCCCGGCACTTTGTAAAAGTGTCGGGTATTTTTTTGAGCTCACCCAACGAATTGGGACGATTGTTATGAACCTTATATTCCGTCTGGTCTGGACCGTAATTACAGCCTTTTGGAAGGCGCGTACAGAACATGGGCAGATAGACTATCCCCATGGCGAAAGCGTATTGACGTTTCGGGTTTGGCCGACAGATTGCGATATCAACTTTCACATGACTCATTCGCGTTACGCAGCCTTCACAGATATTGGGCGCATTGATTACGCCATTCGCGCGGGCCTTGGTAAAGCTGTTAAACGTGAGAAATGGGCGCCGATGGTTGCGGGCTACCACATTGAATACCGCCGCGAGATAAAACCCTTTGAACTCTTTACTATGCGAACACGCTTTTTAGGCGGCGAAGGAACAGGTGTTTTGGCCGAACAATCGTTTTATGTAATGCGAGATGGCGAAGAAGTGATTGCAGCCAGAGCGCTTGCCCGTGTCGGATTTTACAACCGAAAAAAGCGCATATTCCTTACTGTTGATGAGATTGCAGACATAATTGGATATTCCGGCGATACTCCTATAATAGGGGAAACCGAAGACACGTTTTTGAAGGCGCGCCTTACACCGAGTAAAAATCGAGTAGCGTCTTAGATACAATCTTACCCGTTCAAAAAGAGAATCGCCATGAAAGAGATCGATTACTACCTCACATCATCTTCGCCCTTTAACTACCTTGGCTTCAAGCCAATCCAAGAAGTTGCGGCAAAACATGGCTTTAAGCTGAACATACGCCCCGTAAATATACGTGGCATTTGGGTAGAAACTGGCGCCGTACCGCCAGCTGAGCGTCCCGTACTTCGCCAACGCATGCGTTTAATTGAACTCCAACGTTTCGCGCTACACCGTAATGTTCCCCTAAATAAAGAACCGAAATACTTCCCAGTAGATCCAACCCTTGCAGACAACACAATCATTGCACTGTTAGAACAAGGCGAGGAGCCACAACCATACATGGCAGGAATATTTGCCTCAGTTTGGGTACATGAAAAGAATATTGCCGATGAAACTACCCTTTTCAACCTCCTTAAAAAGCACAATCACAACCCAGAAGCGACCTTGGATCTGGCGAAAAGCCAAGCAATAACAACGATACGCGACAAAAACACTCAACTTGCCATAGAGGCAGGCGCACTAGGCGTCCCCTCCTATGTGCTTAATGGCGAATGCTTTTGGGGTCAGGATAGGATTTCACTCCTAGATGAAGCCATTACAACCAGACGTAGTTTTATAAACTCTTAACGTGTATTTAGTTGCAATACACGTTATCCGTGATATAAGAGATTCGATTGCTTGATAATTCATGCAGTCGGAGGAAGCAATTCACCTCCAAGAATTCGAATCATCACGGAGAAGGAAAGCGGGATTTTCACCTGCTTTGAGTAGTAAAAATGTTCAGACATCTCCAAATTTGGACTGCCATCGATCGATTGGCAGATATAAATGGGCTTAGCCCTTCTGGGCTTGCGCGCAAAGCGGGGCTTGATGCAACGGCTTTCAACAAATCGAAACGCTTCAGCAAAGAAGGCCGAGAACGTTGGCCATCAACAGAATCACTGGCAAAAGTACTTGATGTAACCAAGACTGACTTTCTAGATTTTGGCATGATTTTGAAGCCCGATGGTAGAGTTGGAGCACCTCGGTCAGCCACAGACCTCGTCTACACTTCTAATGTAAACACCATTCCAACAGAGCTGCCACACAACGGTTTCTTTGAGGGAGATGTTCAAGACAGCGCAGGAAAATGGGAGATTATCCCCCTTCCTAAAGGCCAGTTTGACGGTGATTACGCTTGCAGAGTTACTGATAATTCAATGCTGCCAGTTTACCGCGAAAATGACATTGTCATTGTATCCCGACAGGTGAGAACCCAAGCCGGTGACCGCGTGGTTATAAAACTCTCAACAGGTAAACACCTTGTCCGCATACTGCTTGAGAATGACAATGATGCCGTGATGTTGACGACATTTAATACGGAAAAAGCGGAGCAGCGCCTCAATAAAGATAACATTGAGTGGATGATGAAAATCACTTGGGCGAGCCAATAGGCTCGCGACTGCTTTGAACCCTCAAAAAATGTAAGCTTACTTGTGCCTAGAGCCGCTAAAGTGATGTTAGCGTTGGCTTGAGTCGGTGAAAATACTTCTCAAACGACGAAACCGCTTCTTCTTTTTCTTCTTCCGCGCGGGTTCCAAGCCTTCCGTGACCGATACAATCTGCTGATCACCTGGGTTTTCAATAACAACAGGTTTCAGCGGTTCTGAATTGGTAGATTGAGATCCGCGTAACTCCGTTATATTCGATTTTGGCTTAATAGCAGCAACTTTACGTCGTCTTGGCTTGCGTTTTGGCAACGGTGGTTGCGGCAAAGTGGCTAGCTTTTTCGCACGCTCTTGCCTTGCAAGTTCTTCTTTTTCTGCTTCGTTCTTTTTCAACGCCAAAGCGCGAAGACGGGCAGCAGCATTCTCGCGGCTGCCATCTAGCGATGAACCATCTGTAACATCCGTGGCCTTTGGAGCAACCGACGCAACCGCCGTGCTATCAGTCAAACCATTGGTTATTGCAGCATCCCCAGTACTTGCTGGAATGATTGCACCAGATTGCGCATTTGACGCATAAGCAGGGCGCACCAAAGGTGTCGGCACGCGGCTCGCTAAATCCTGACGGAAATTAAAGTCACTATCACCTGGTATCAGATGGACAATTTTATATCCTTCTTGGCGTAAAATCCGCAGATATTTAGGCAGCGCTACCGCCGTCTTTTCCTGAATATCATGGAACAGTACAATGCCGCTGCCCTCACCGCGCGTCCGGCGCAATGTGGTTTGTAGCATTTGCTCTGGCGTTTGGTCTTTCCAATCCCAGCTATCAATATTCATATGAAAACCAACAAGCCCAAAACCTTTGACGATTTTGTCTGTACGTTTTGAACGGGCGAGATAGGGATAGCGGAAAAAATTAGCGAGCTTGTGTCCAGAGCCTTCAAGAGCTGCTTCAGCCGAGGCAATACCGCGTCTCACTTCTGCAGCAACACCGTCATTGTTGCGTTTTGTCAAAAGCGGGTGGCTTTGGGTGTGCGTGCCGATGGTATGGCCTTCTTTCGCCGCACGGGCCAGCAAATGAGGATGCTCTCTAACAGAGCGCCCCATGGCAAAGAACGTCGCAAGCACGCATTCCTTCGCAAGCGCCCTTAAGATTGGTTCCGTAATCCCTGCGCGCGGCCCATCATCAAAGGTGAGAACGATTTCTTTTTTCTTCAAACCGATGCGGGCGTGGTTATCAAC
Organism: Hyphomicrobiales bacterium; assembly: GCA_039964305.1. Classification (GTDB taxonomy): domain Bacteria; phylum Pseudomonadota; class Alphaproteobacteria; order Rhizobiales; family JACESI01; genus JACESI01. Next base: position 19,718 of record JBDVXS010000142.1, on the reverse strand, counting down.
GCCAACCAAAAACGTATTCTTAGGCGATACCGTTATGGTGCGATGAACGCCGAGCTTGCCTTCACAGGCTTGGCCAGAACTTGAAGTGGCGCTTTGCGTGGTTGGCTTTTGAACACGAATGGATGTCGTTGGCGCAATTGTTTCAACTGGTGACCTCTTCGCTCCGTCAACAGTCAAAGGTTGCAAAGGCGATCTGGTTATCTCTTGTGCAGATGCAGGAATCGCGACGGACAAGCATAACAGGCTCGAAAGCATGAGCTTATAAACGGGCTTTAGGTGCATCATCTTCTGCATTTTTAGACGTTGATCCAGTTTGGCCATCATAATCGATTATCGCACCCAACTTGGTGTCGACCTTTTGCGGCTTCTACTAACACACAAGCACGTTGTTTATAAATCACAATAACAGGAGTACCGCGTCAGCAGCACACTTGCTGAAACTTATGAACAGTTACGCATTTACATACTTAAATTTGGGTAAAAATATGCCGAATACAAGCAATCGTGCCGTTTATTCAACGGTTTTCATGGGCAAAGCAAAGAAATCACATGGCTTCATGAGACGATTTTCCTGATTAAGCATGGCGCCGAGCTCTGAACTACGACGCTTATAATCTTGCCAGTCAGGATCTGATTCCATCGCGGCCCGCTTTTCTTCGCGGTCAGCAGCGTTTTCATAGGCCCAAAGGTGCACGAATTGATTGACGTTGCCTGTCTCCGTGATCATCCAAGCAACCGGCTGACCAAGATGACGGGTCTGCGGCGTTTTTCCGAATTCTTTATAAAGCGCGATTTGCTTTTGCAGCATACCGGGCCGACAGGTGTAAGTGCGCATATCAATCAGCATAATCGTTTTCCTCGCTTAAGCGCTTAGCTGTTTGACAGGTCGCCAGCTAAACCTTTTGTAATCAGCTTTATTGTCGCCTCGATACCGTAAAGCTGGATGAAGGAGCCAAAGCGCGGGCCTTGGTCTTGACCAAGCAGCACTTGATAAAGCGCTTGAAACCATTCGCGCAGGTTTTCAAAACCGTGCTCTTTACCAACCGAAAACACTTCTGTTTGCAACACATCAGCAGCTGAATCGGCCGGTAGCTTACCAAGGCGAGCAGCCAAATCTTCCATTGCGGCACGTTCTTGGTCAGTCGGCGCACGGAAGCTTTTGGTAGGTTTTACGAAATCCGCAAAATAGCGGATAGCGTATCCAACAAGCTCATTAAGTTTTGGATGTGTTTCAGGGGTGAGACCTTCTGCATAGCTTGAGATGAAGCCCCAAAGAGTTTCGCGGTCTTCTGCGTTGGAGGCTGACACCAAGTTCAACAACATGGAAAAGCTAATTGGCATGTCAGCAACAGGGGCAACGCCACCATGAATGTGCCATGCAGGATTTTGCAAAAGCGCGACTTCATCAGCTTCTGCAATCTTTGATGCAAAGGTGAAATACTCATCCACCGCTTTCGGGATCACATCAAAATAAAGCCGTTTTGCTGTACGCGGCTTTTGGAACATGAAGAGCGAAAGACTTTCAGGAGAAGCATAAGACAACCATTCATCAATGGAGATGCCATTACCTTTGGTTTTTGAAATCTTCTCGCCTTTATCGTCCAAGAACAATTCATAGACATAATGGTCTGGCGGACGAACACCCAAGATACGGCAAATCTTGTCATAAACATTGGAGTTAATCTGGTGGTCTTTGCCAAACATCTCAAAATCAACATCAAGGGCTGCCCAGCGCATGCCGAAATCTGGTTTCCACTGCAACTTCACATTACCGCCTTTGACCGAGAGGGTGACATCGCTGCCATCTTCATCTTCAAAGGTCACCATGCCATCAGCCGTTACCTCTTTCATCGGCACATATAAAACGTTGCCAGTGGTTGGTGAGATTGGCAAAATTGGCGAATAAGTCGCCTGACGTTCCTCGCCAAGAGTTGGCAACATCACGTCCATAATGTCTTGGTATTTTTCGCAGGCTTTTACCAACATATCGTCGAATTTGCCCGATGTGTAATATTCCGTGGCGCTGGCAAACTCATAGTCAAAGCCGAAGCTATCAAGGAACTCACAAAGCTTCGCGTTGTTGTGGTGGGCAAAGCTTGGATGTTCACTATCAAACGGATTGGGCACGCGAGTAAGCGGCTTGTTCAAATGCTCAGCGAGCATGTCTTTATTGGGAACATTGCCCGGCACTTTGCGCATGCCATCCATATCATCTGAAAAGCAAATCATCCGTGTTGGAATTTTATCTTCTGTCAAAACACGAAACGCCGTGCGAACCATTGTGGTTCTGGCGACTTCACCGAAGGTGCCAATATGGGGCAGACCAGACGGGCCATAGCCTGTTTCAAACAAGGCTTCCTTTTTGCCTGTTTGCTCAATCCGTTTCACCAGTTTGCGGGCCTCTTCAAACGGCCATGCTTTTGATTTACGAGCCGCCTCAACAAGAGCGGGCGTAATGGTCAAAGGGGCTTGAGCGCCTGTGCTGGCATTCGGCATAATAATTCCTTTTGAGAAGCTTGATAAAACGAGAGAAAAACGGCTCGACGTTGGCGGGAAACTAGGCTTACACCCCTATTGGGTCAAGCCGTTCAACGGCCAAGGCTTGCAAAAATTGTACTTTTTTGCGCCTTAAAGGGTGTAAGTATCACAGGCGAATAATAGTTTCTTGATGTAAACGGCATTTGAGCTTACACATCAGATGATTAAATTGCTTTGCATAGCAGACAAACGGAGAGTTCCATGAGCAGCCAAGTTTCCCATTTTGAGGCCCTGATTTATGTCATGGTGACAATGTCCGCCGTCGATCAAAGCATGGACGAAACCGAACTTTTGCGCATTGGCGATATGGTGAAAATTTTGCCTGTCTTCCGTGACTTCAATCCTGACGACCTTGTTGATGTGGCAACCGTTTGCGGTGACAAACTGCGCGAAGATGACGGCCTTGCAGATGTGTTGACAGTGGTTGCTGAGAGCTTGCCGCTACACCTTTACGACACCGCTTATGCATTGGCTGTTGAAGTTGCTGCGGCTGATTTGCACATTGAACAAGAAGAACTTCGCTTCTTGCAAATGCTTCGTGATCGTTTGGACCTTGATAAACTATCAGTTGCTGCCATTGAATATGGTGCCCGTGTTCGCCACCGCATGGCTTAATCGCCACTAGCAAACAGAGGTTTTAGTTGGATTTTATCGTCAACAACGAACCGACTATTCGCCTAACTGCCTTTCTCGGCATTTTTGGGCTTATGGCCCTATTAGAAATTTGGTTGCCGCGTCGAGCCAGAAGTAAGATTGATGGCAAGCAGGTCAAAGCAGGGCGCTGGCTTTCTCATGGTGCGCTGACAATCGTCAATAGCGTTGTTTTGCGTCTGATTTTTCCAGCGGCAGCCGTCGGCACTGCGCTTAAGGCGGAAACAAATGGCTGGGGCCTATTCAACATCTTTGATGTGCCTTTCATCGTCGCATTCGCCGTTTCATTCCTAGTCTTAGATTTTGTTATTTGGCTTGAACATTGGGCAAGCCATAAACTGCCAATCTTGTGGCGCATTCACAAAATGCACCATGCGGATGTGGATTTAGATGTGACCTCGGCTTTACGCTTTCACCCGTTAGAAATTATTTTATCCATGGTTTGGAAGGCCGCCATTGTTGTCGCTCTCGGCGCACCAGTCGTCGTGGTCTTATTGTTTGAAGTTGTTTTGAACGGTATGGCCATGTTCAACCATTCCAATATCAAACTGCCCTTAGCGCTTGACCAGATCGTGCGACCCTTTTTTGTCACCCCCGATATGCACCGCATCCATCACTCAGTTCATCCCACTGAAACAGATAGCAACTATGGGTTTAACTTCGCGTTTTGGGATCGGCTGTTTAAAACCTATACAGTCGACCCAAAAGATGGGCATGAAGGCATGACCATAGGCCTGAACGAGCACCAAGACAGAAAGCCCGTCAATCTGCTTTGGAACTTGGTCCTACCGTTTTTAAAAATTAGAAAAAATTGATCGGGAAATATTTCAGATAAATCTCTGAGTATTTGCCTTTACGCATCAAACGAATAAGAGCGTCGTTCAACGTATCTTTCAAATCTTGCCGACCAATTGGGACTGCCATTGAGAGGCCGTTACCGAAAAAGTCCGTATTGATATAAGGCCCGCCAACAAAGGTGCAGCATTCTTTTGCGGATGCACTTTGGAGCCAGAACGACGTTTGCACACCATCAGCAAAGCCGATCTGCGCGAGCCCTTTTAAAACGCCTATTCTGAGTTCGTCCTGATTATCAAAAGGCAAAAGTTCATTGTCTGGAAAGAAGCGCTTCAAGAACGCTTCATGGGCCGTGTTTTTGACCACACCAATCTTCAAGCCCTTTGGTGTTCTAAAGTCACCAAAGGTTGCCGCAAATGCTGCGTTGGAAAAGAACCGTGCTGGAAACCGCAGGTAAGTTTTGGTGAAGGCCAACTCGCGGATTGTGCGATCAGTTAGAGCAAGCCCTGCAACAATGGCATCACCCTGCCCCCGCTTTAATGCCTTTTGCAAATCGTCCCACGGCAAAGCCTGCATGGTACAACGGGCTTTTATTTCCAAACAAATTTCCCGCGCTAAACCAATGTTGAAACCGTCAAGATTCCCTGATGGATCAATGAAATTAAAGGGCGGAAAGTCGCTCGTTGTTAAAAAGCGGATCGAACGAACGGTTGTCACTTTTACCGAAGAAGCAGCTGTGTTTGGATTTATAAATTTTGGAACTTCAACACGAGCTTCTTGTGCATTTGCAATAGATCCAGTAGAAAATGCAAGAGACAAGAAAATCAATTTATAAATAAGAGATGATTTACAAATAAATAATCTACTATATTTCCAAATTGTGTCGTACGATATTTTGGTCATATCATTAAGGGCTCAGTTGCTTTGGGTACTCATTTCCCGCCAGAACCGACCATAGAAGGGCGGACGGATCAAGTTACTTCTGCTGGATCGTTCTTAGCTGAAAGCTCAGCTATAGTCACCCCGATTGGCGAGCAAATCCCATACACCCTTAACGCAGATCAATTTTCACCTCGACCTTATGTTCGCGAACTAGAGGACGATATTGCATTTTTGGTTGGTCACGGTTTCGATTTCAATATGCTTTGGGCCATTCAACAAACAGCTAAACAGCATGCCGTTGAAGCCCATCACGAATTAATTGCAAGTGGCCATCTTAACGCGGAGGTTTATTACCGTCTTCTCGCTCATCATTTAGGGTTGCCATTTCTGCGAAGCATCAATCCAGCACTGGTTGAGATTGACCTTAGCGATCGCCACATCATTTCTAAACTGCGTGAGAACCCTCGTCTTCTCCTTCGCCCAACCACGGGAACCACAAAGTTGGTGCTTGCTCCTCAGCAACATGAAGCGCGTGATCTGCTTTCCCGCCTGACACATGCTCCTGAGTTGAAAGAACGCTTTTTCATTGCAAGCCCGAGCACCATTAAAGATGCATTGCTCGATCATCTAAAGACACCACTAGAACAGCATGCTTCTTCCACCATGCGAAAATTCATGCCGCAATTTTCTGCGTTCAAAGTCAACAAGAGCATCATGTTATGGGTTTGTACCGCTGCCTTAATCGGCCTATTGGCTTTGGTGTTTTCGGGTCAACACATTGTCGTCGTTTCAGCAGGATTAATCTTGAGCCTTCTGTTTTTTGTTGCCATTTGCATCCGTCTGCTCGCAGCACTAGACCTGAGACATAATAAAGCACAAATTCCCATTCCAACCCGTACTCCAGACCAGCAATTGCCTGTCTATTCCGTCTTGGTTGCCCTTTATAAAGAAGCCAATATCGTTCCTGATCTGGTTGCAGCCTTGAATGATATTGATTGGCCCCGCACTAAGCTCGATATTAAACTTGTTATTGAAGAAGATGATCTGGCGACCAAACACGCACTTGAACAGGCAACGGCTGGCAATTGCATATTTAGCATTGTGGTGGTGCCAGCGGGTACGACAAAAACCAAACCACGCGCGCTGAACTACGCTCTTGCCATTGCGCGTGGAGAGTTTGTGGTGATTTATGATGCCGAGGACCGCCCAGACCCACAACAATTACGCGCAGCCTATCATCGGTTTCTCCATGCTGATATTTCCACCGCCTGCATTCAAGCCCCTTTAGTAATCGACAATGCGAACCGCCGCTGGCTTTCCACTATGTTCGAGATTGAATATGCAAGCCTGTTTGATGGGCTTCTACCCGCCCTTTCAAGCTGGCGAGCGCCCGTCATGTTAGGCGGCACATCCAATCATTTTCGCTGTAATGTATTAAGAGCCGTTGGTGGGTGGGATCCCCATAATGTCACCGAAGATGCAGACCTTGGCATCAGGCTCAAACGGTTTGGCCATAATGTTGAAATGATCGATGTCCCAACTTTTGAGGAAGCGCCAGAAAATTATGGGGTGTGGCTCAAGCAACGAACGCGCTGGTTCAAAGGCTGGATGCAGACAAGCATAGTGCATTTGAGAAACCCGAAGCGGACGTTAAATGAACTTGGGTTTGCTCGCTTCCTCAGCCTACAACTTTATTCATCCCTGCTGCTCATCTCAGCCCTTGGACATCTCTTTTTTCTTGCCTACTTAGGCGGGCAATTAGCCTTAGGCATTTTGGGAGGTCCGCATTACGTTTTCTTTCTTTTAACGGCAAACCTCATCTTTGCTTATTTAGTGCATATGTTTCTTGCCTATCGGGCATTAGCTTATCGGGGCAAACAAAAACTCTTCATCTACAGCCTGACGCTACCGCTTTACTGGCCGCTCTTATCAATTGCGGCATGGCGTGCATTATTCCAACTTTATTCTGCCCCGCACTTTTGGGAGAAAACACCCCATGGAACGGTGAAGCGGCAAGCGCCGCCTTGGCAAAAACAGAAATTAGGGAAAGTTAGCGGTCAGTCAGCGCGGTGATCACGGCGCGAAGCTCTGCAACCCCCTCACCTTTTTCGCTTGAGGTAGCAATCACCTCAGGGTGGGCGGCAGGGCGCGATTTAAGGGCGGCGTGAACTTCTTCCGTTACACGCTTTACAGCTGGCACTTTAATCTTATCTACTTTGGTCAAAACAACCTGATAAGACACGGCTGTGCGGTCCAGCATATCGAGCACTTCAATGTCATTCTTCTTCATACCGTGGCGGCTATCGATCAGCACATAGACGCGACGCAAATTTGTCCGCCCGCGCAAGTAGCGCATAATCAAATCAGTCCACTGTTCAACCAGCGGCTTAGGCGCCTTGGCATAGCCGTAACCTGGCATATCGACGATGGCGAGTTCTGCCTTTTCAACGGAATCAGGCAAGAAGTAGTTCAAGAATTGTGTGCGACCTGGTGTGTTTGATGTGCGCGCCAATCCTTTGGTGCCTGTGAGGGCATTTATCAGCGATGATTTGCCCACGTTAGAGCGTCCCGCAAAAGCAATCTCCAGACCATCAAATTCTGGCAAGCCATGCAGATCTGCGACACTTAACAAAAAGGTCCATTGTCTTGCAAAGAAAAGGCGGCCCTTTTCCAGCGCCGCCTTTTGAATTTCTTCGTCATTGCTCATGACTAATCCGTTTTCTCGATCTGTTTAGACTTTTTGTTCTTTCTAAACGTATCCATCACATTGCCAAGAATATCCACTTTGACGCCTTGGCGAGTCATGATGACATATTGCTGGATGACCGACAAAAGGTTGTTCCATGCCCAGTAGATCACAAGACCCGCAGGGAACGTTGCAAGCATCACTGTGAAGATCACTGGCATCCAGTTGAAAATCATCTGCTGTGTTGGGTCAGGTGGCGCAGGGTTCAATTTCATTTGGACAAACATCGTGATGCCCATGAGGATCGGCCAAATGCCCAATAGTGGCATCCATTCTGGCAAGGTGAATGGTAACAGCCCGAACAGATTGAAAATGGTTGTCGGGTCAGGTGCCGCCAAATCTTGTATCCAGCCAAAGAACGGCGCGTGACGCATTTCAATGGTGACGAACAGCACCTTGTAGAGCGAGAAGAAGACCGGAATTTGGATGAGAACCGGCCAACAACCCGCAAGCGGATTTACCTTCTCTTCCTTATAGAGCTTCATCACTTCTTGCTGCTGTCGCTGCTTGTCATCTTTGTTGCGCTCTTGAATTTCTTTCATCTTCGGCTGCAACAACTTCATCTTACTCATTGAGACGTAAGAACGGTTAGCAAACCAGAAGAAGATGATTTTCACGATCACGGTCACACCCAAAATCGCAACACCGAAGTTTCCAAACACACCAAACAACCAGTGTAGAAGGTAGAACAACGGCTTGGTGATGAAGTAGAACCAACCCCAGTCAATCATCAATTCGAAGTTTTCAATTTTCAAATCTTTTTCGTACTGATCAATGAGCGTTGTTTGTTTTGCACCAGCAAACAAACGCGTTGTCGCACTCGCTTCACCGCCTGCTGCAACCGTAATTGGGTCAGACAGGAAGTCTGCTTGATAGGATGGCTGTGTGCCAGGCTTGTGAGCAAAGCGGCCTTTAAATGGCGTTGCTTGCGGTGGAATGAGGGTCGCTGCCCAATATTTGTCGGTGATACCGAGCCAGCCAGCGTCTGTCTTTTCAACTTCTTGCACATTGGTGTCTTCAAGGTCGTCATAATCAACCTCTTCAAGACCAATATCTTTGCCGAAAAAGCCAATCAAGCCTTCGTGCAAAATCCAAATACCTGTGGTGCTTGGCTCGCCACGGCGCGATACGAAGCCATAAGGATAAAGGGTAGCGAGTTCGCTGCCGCTGTTTTTCACTTTGTCCGTCAACGTAAACATATAGTTCGCGTCGAGGTCATATGTGCGTTCAAATGTCAGACCCGCGCCATTGTCCCATGTGAGGACAACAGGCTTACCAACGCCAAGTTGTTTATTGCCTGAAACACTCCAAACGGTTTCACTGTTTGGCAAAGCTGGTCCACCAGCTGCGGCAACCAAACCAGTTTCCGCATAATAGGCTTCTTCACTACCGACAGGATGGAACAAACGTACAAGTGGGGAATCGTCAACATTTTCTTGCTTATAGTCTTTAAGCAGAAGGTCATCGATGCGACCACCAACCAGATTGATGGAACCGCTGAGGCTTTCTGTTTCAATTGCAACACGCTGGCCACTTTGAAGAGCGGCTTCTAGTGTTACCGCTCCTTCGTTGGCCGTTGCAGGCGTAACCGCTGAACCGGGCGCTGATGGAACAACACCGCTTGCGGGTTGTTGCGTGCCTGTGGCTTGCCCTGATGGCGTTGTGGGTGCCGGCGCTGTGCCATTTGCAATTGCTTGCTGCTCAGCTGCTTGCTGCGCTTCAACCTGAAGACGACGTTCTTCTTCCTGCGGGCCAATGATAAGTACTTGCCAAGCCAGCAAAACCATCATGGAAAGCACAATCGCTATAATGAAATTCTTATTATCCTGCATGAGAGCGTGTCGTCCTGTCAGTATTGCTGGTCGTTTGCTTTTGATGCGACCGGGCAGTGCGTGATTTGTATGGGCGTGCGGGCTTACCTTCACCGCGCGCCAGTCTCTTTAGCGTGCTTTCAATGTCAGCGCAAAGGGTATTGAACTCAACACTCAATGCTTCTTTACGGCCAACCAGCACATAGTCATGGCCATTTTGGAATAAATCCGAGGATGCCGCCCGCACCGCTTCGCGCATTCTTCTACGCACTCGGTTGCGAACAACGGCATTGCCCACCTTCTTCGTCACCGTGAAACCAACTCTTGGATCAAGCAAAGAGCCATCCGTTGCATTGGACATCTCGACCTGCTCGTTACGCTGCACGACGAAAGATTTTCTTGGCAAGAAAACGCCTTTAGCCGCATTTAAAAACGCGGCTCTCTTCTTCATCACATTTAATGAAAATGCGTGGGTGGCGACCAACGGTTACACCCTTAAACTCGCGTTAAGCTGAAAGCTTTTTGCGGCCCTTTGCACGGCGAGCAGCAAGAATAGCGCGTCCACCGACGGTTGCTTTGCGCGCACGAAAACCGTGGCGGCGTTTACGAACAAGATTACTTGGCTGAAATGTACGTTTCATCAGATTTTCCTGCGATGTATCACAGGCCTCAACTTTTTAAAGCGGGTTGGCGAATTCACAAGAAAACTGCTAATTGAAGCTTCTTCTTGCCAACGTCTTCATTACCCGCGTTTTGGATATGGCGGCATATAGATTGAATGTAGCGGTAAAGTCAATGTCTATCAGACTAGAATGCGCCATGAAATCTACCAAAACAATCAGCCCGTTTACACCTTTTACACGATACGTTTGATCCTTTGGTACTCACTCACGTAATTTGGTCACGCGCTCGTGATCCAAAAACCACTCAGATAACATGTTCGTCAAACCGTACTTTTGTTTGCTCGCTGTTTAGAATTACCCCTATATAAATATCAACAACACAGATAAAACAGTGGGCAATGTTAGAAACCGCTTATTGCGACAACATGCCGATCACGAACAATACAAATTGGAGCAAACTTGGATATGGCTATGGATAACACAGCTTCGAACCAACCTAATGCGGGAAATTCTAGTAGCTTGATGAAGCGCCTTGCACCGTTGGCTGTGATTGCCGCCTTGCTCCTTGCTGGATATTTTTCAGGTGTTCATAAATACCTGTCGCTCGACACTTTGTCTGACAACAAAGCGCTGCTTGATGGCTTCGTCCAAGATAATTTTGTTGTCGCAATGGCTGCTTATCTCATTATCTACATCGTCGCCGTTTCCGTCTCATTTCCAGGGGCGAGCTTTTTAACAATTGCTGGTGGTGCAATTTTCGGCTGGGCTGTTGGTGGAACACTGACAATTATTGGCGCAACAATTGGCGCGTCAATTATCTTCCTTATCGCGAAAACATCGCTCGGTGACTTCCTTGCTGAAAAAGCGGGCCCGCGTATGTCTAAGCTTCGTGATGGCTTTCAAAAAGATGCTTTCAACTATCTTTTGACCCTGCGCCTCGCGCCTGTGGTGCCATTTTGGATTACCAACCTTGCCCCTGCCTTTTTCGGCATGGACCTTGGCCGTTACGCCTTGGCAACCTTCCTAGGCATTATTCCAGGCACCTATGCCTATTCATTCATCGGCGAGCAGGTTGGTACAAGCTTTGAAAAAGACTCCAACATCGTAACCAATGTGACGCTTGGCTTAGCAGCGCTTGCGATCGCCTCAGTGGTGCCATTGATTGTAAAATATGTTCGCAATCGTAAAAATAAGGCTGGTGATACAGCGTCGTAAATTTGACGCCGTATCCAATTTACCCTTAAAGCTCTCAGTGCGAGTAGACTCACAGAGTTTCATTTTCAATAATTGAGAAGTTAGATGACTGAACTATTAAAACCAGACATTTGTGTAATTGGTGCTGGCTCAGGTGGCCTTAGCGTAGCCGCGGCAGCTGCCGCCTTCGGTGTTTCCGTTGTTTTGATCGAAAAAGACAAGATGGGCGGCGATTGCCTTAACTATGGGTGCGTCCCATCCAAAGCGATGATTGCATCGGGCAAAATCGCTGAAACATTTCGTCAATCTGAAAAGTTCGGCATTACGGCTAAAGAACCTGAAGTCGACTTTCAAAAAGTCCATGACCATGTTCACAGCGTTATCGCAGCCATTGCGCCAAACGATTCCGTTGAGCGCTTTACTGGGCTTGGCGTGCGCGTGATTACGGAAGCAGCACGCTTTCAAGACAGCAAAACAGTGATTGCTGGCAAATATGAAATTAAAGCACGTCGTTTTGTGGTTTCTACTGGGTCGTCCGCTTTCGTGCCGCCAATACCAGGCATCGAGAACGTTGAATACCTCACCAATGAAAACCTGTTTGAAACCACCGAAAGACCCGAGCATCTTATCGTTATTGGTGCGGGTCCAATCGGCATGGAAATGGCACAAGCCCATCGCCGTCTTGGCTGCAAAGTAACGGTTATCGAAGCCGCCCGCAGCTTAGCGCAATCGGACCCAGAGCTTGCCGCCGTTGCTCTTGATCACATTAAGCAAGAAGGCGTCGACATCCATGAGCACACGAAAGTTGTTCGCTTAGAGCCTTCTGTTGAAGGTGGCGTAGATGTAATTGCTGAACGAGATGGCTTAGAGATTACGATTTCAGGCTCTCATTTATTGGTGGCGACAGGCCGCAAAGCAAATGTTGCAAGCCTTGATCTTGAAAAAGCGAACATCGATTTTGACCGACGCGGCATTACGGTTGACGCTAAAATGCGTTCTACCAATAAACGCGTCTACGCCATTGGTGATGTTGCTGGTGGCCTTCAATTTACGCACGTTGCTGGCTATCATGCCGGTCTTGTTATCCGCTCGATCTTGTTTAGAGCGGGCGCAAAAGAAAATAGTCATGTCATGCCATGGGCGACTTTTGTCGATCCTGAAATGGCCAATGTTGGTTACACGGAAGCCGAAGCTCAGCAAAAGCACAAAGACATTCGCGTTTTACGATGGCCTTATGTGGAAAATGACCGAGCACAAGCGGAACGCAAAACCAGCGGCCTGATTAAAGTGATCACCAATAAGAAAGGCGTGATTTTGGGCGCCGGTATTGTTGGGCATGGGGCATCAGAAATGATTAACATTTGGACGCTTGCCGTGTCGCAAGGCATGAAAGTTAGCGCCATGACAGGCTATGTGCCGCCTTATCCAACCATGACCGAAATTGGCAAACGCGCCTCAACCGAGTTTTACAAACCGATGTTAGGAAAATGGTGGCTCAAGAAACTTGTTCGCTTCCTACGCATCTTTGGGTAACAGGCAGGCCTAACACTCCATATCGTAAAAGTTACCATCTTTTGTTTGAATTATCACAGCTTGGCTTTAAAATGATACACTCTGCAATAACTGCACCGGCACCGAGGAGTTCCTGTTGAACGAGCAACCTGATCACGAGCTCATTCAGCGCTCCACATCAGAAGCAGCCCTCGCAACAAGCGAGAGCCCAACGCCGCTTGCCCAAACTCTCGCTTCAAGGAAAAAGGTCCGTTTTAGCGGTTTATCGACCAAGCTCCTTTTGCTGACTATGGGCTTTGTTATGTTGAGCGAGATCTTTGTCTTCTTGCCGTCCGTTGCTAAATTCCGCAATGATTGGCTGACAGATCGCCTCACCCGCGCCCAGACTGTTTTGTTGCTATATCAAGGTGAAAGTAGCGGTGACGCGGATGTCACGCGAACGCGTGAGGAAAACAGCCGTATGGAAGCGGCCCTTCGAAGTTTCGACGTTGTAACACTGGCCCAAAAGCAAGATGGCCGCCGCCAATTGGTTGCGATGCTCGAGCACGACACCTCAGAAATGGGTGGCCAATTTGACGTCAATGAAACAGGTGCTTTCCAATCTATTCGCGATGCGGTGGATACACTCCTAACCCCTCAACCACGCTCTATACTGGTTCGCGGCTCGCCACCTGGAAGCAACCAGCTTTTCGAAGTAATCGCCTTAGAAGAGCCGCTTCGTGCAGCAATGCTAACCTACACACGCAACGTGATGATCTTATCTTTGATTATTTCTTTGCTCACCGCAGCCATGGTCTATTTAGCGCTCAGCATCTTGTTCGTGCGCCCTATTCGTAACATTGCGAACAATATGGTGGCCTTTTCGCAAAACCCCGAAGCTAAAGACAATGTCATCGAACCATCAAACCGTTCTGATGAGCTAGGCGTTGCTGAATACGTTTTGTGCAGCATGCAAAAAGAACTTCAAGGCACGCTTTCAAGCCAAAAGCATCTGGCAAATCTCGGGCTCGCCGTTTCCAAGGTAAACCACGACCTACGCAATATATTGGCCTCCGTCCAATTGATCTCCGACCGCTTGACCTCACTGCCAGACCCAGAAGTGCAACGCTTCGCCCCTAAACTGATTGCCGGGATTGATCGGGCTATCGGATATTGCCAATCCACGCTTGTCTATGGCAGTGCCCGCGAAGAAGACCCCAAACGGCAACTCGTCAACCTTCACGATCTTGTTCAAGAACTCGCATCCTTGCTTGAAGTTGACGACCATAAAACCATCAAATGGAATAACCGTGTTCCAAAAGACTTGGAATTTGATGCCGACCCAGAACAAATTTTTAGAGTGCTTATGAACTTATCGCGCAATGCGGTGAAAGAACTTGAGGCGATGGACAATGATGCTGTCGTAAAACGCCTCTGCATCAAAGCGCACAAAGAAAACGGCGCCACACAAATTCTTGTTGAAGATACAGGCCCCGGCATTCCAGAACGCGCCAAAGTACATATGTTTGAGGCCTTCAAAGGATCGTTCTCAAAAGGCGGCACGGGCCTCGGCCTTGCCATTGCCCACGAGATCGTCACAGCCCATGGCGGCACCATCAAGCTGCTTGAAAAAGATAGCCCCGGCGCAAGCTTCGAAATCATTATTCCTGACCGTTAATTTGGCTCCAATTAACGACGAAACGCAGAAGTTTTGAAAGAATAGCAACTCTTTGAAAAAAGCGGGTTGCTTTTCCCCATTGAAAGCATTAATCCGTGCAGGACTGTTGCCAACGTCAAACGTTCGCAACCTCAAGACCGAATAGGTCAAGACGCGCTCGTAGCTCAGCTGGATAGAGCACTAGACTACGAATCTAGGGGTCGGGAGTTCGAATCTTCCCGAGCGCGCCATTTTCTTGAGATTTTCTGGTATATTTTTCAATGCCTTAGACGGTATTTTGTTACCTATTCGATGTCTGGTCACACTTTCACATGGGGTCCTCGGTCACCATCGGGTCACTCGTTTTGGGGAGATTATGGATGGAAGTAGTCAGACAACTGGGTTTGAAGGGGGTGGATGACTGCTTTGAGCCCATTGCGGACAAAAATTTCATGTCGCTGGTCAGCCAGATATTTCCGACTTCAACCAGTTCAGGAAAGCCAGCGCGGCAGGAGTTGGTGGCTTCGAATTTTCAACTAAGTAGTATCCGGCACTTGATAAGGAAACATCTGAAACCCTGACCAACTTGCCCGCTTCGATTTCTGGAAATACCAAATCATCCCAAAGGGCAATTCCCTGACCGTCAATGACGGCCTGTACCCGGCTGTTTGAATCAGGAATAGTCAGACTGGATGGGCTTGGCTCATATGACAGTCCGGCAGCCTCATGCCATGCCCGCCAACCCGCATCACCGGAACTGTCACCGAGAAGTGGAATTGTCTTTAGGGCTTGAGACAGGCCAACCGTCTCTATTTTCTCAGACACTTCCTTGTTGGCAGTTGGAGACGCGGGAAGATGTATCAATCTTTCACTGCTGTATCTTGGCCAATCATCAAAGCCCCAGATTACTGCCAGATCGACTTCGGTGTTTTTTAGTGCGTCAACTGAATTGATTGGCTCAATTCGCAAACTGATACCTGGATTTGTTTCAAAGAACCGGGTTAGGCGCGATGATAACCATCTTGAGGAAAAATAGGTCAAAGCACCGATCGTAATGCTGTGCGCTGGTGATGACTTCAGGTTTGTTATTTCCCGATCTATTTGACCAAGAGCGTTCTGGGAGACGTGCCATAGTCTTCGGCCTGCATCTGTCAGGATTAGCCGCGCATTGGCGCGGATAAACAATTCCAACCCAAGTTCATTTTCGAGTTTGTTGATCTGATAGCTGATCGATCCCTTCGATTGGTTCAGTATGTCCGCAGCAATTGTCATGGAGAGATGCTGTGCGACAACGTCGAAGGTTTTAAGGGCGTCGTAGGAACGGAATTGCATCAAAATTGTTTAAATTATTTGAACGAATTGTGCAAATAATTGAGTTTGACGGTGAACAGTTGAGCGAAATATCTTCAAATATCGAATGAGATTGCAGAGTAATTCTCCATTTATGTCAAAAATAATAGAACGGTGTTTGCCATGACGTATGAACTCTCCCAATTCAGATTTTCTGCCAAAGCCATTTCAAACACAGGGGCGCGTCCTCGGGAACTGGCTCGAACCATGCCTCCCCATCCTCTGAGCTATATGGAATTACCGTTTGATCCTGAGTACACGCTGTACAATTCACGCCTCACACCGGAGTACCTTAGTCACGCAACTGAAGATGAAATGTATTGGGCGGTGCGCACCAATGTCATCTTCCGTCATACGGGCGAGCTTCCAATAGAGATCAGCGGCCCTGATGCAGAAGCACTCCTCAACAAGGTTTTCACGCGCAATGTAAGCAAGGTTAAACCGGGCCGATGCTCTTATCAGTTTGCCTGTTATCACGATGGTGGAATGATTACAGATGGCATCTTGTTGCGCCTGGCCGAAGACCGTTTCTGGATGGCTCAGGCTGATGGGGATTTGTTCAGCTGGTACAAGGCTCATGCCGAGGGGCTGAATGTACGGATTCACGATCCAAATGTCTGGGTCAGCCAAATTCAAGGGCCACGCTCACTTGAACTTTTAGATGCTGTGCTTGATGGAGCGATGCCAGACCCGTTTCGCTATTTCGATTGTGCGGAAGTTTCGATAGCAGGCCAGACCTGCTGGATCAGCCGATCCGGCTTCACCAACGAGTTAGGCTGGGAGATATATCTGCTTCCCGATACAGACGTTCGGGCCATCGGCGACCGGATAATGGATGTGGGCAAGGGGTTTGATCTCCTGCTGACTGGCACGCCGGTTTTCAGAGCCCGCCGGATTGAAGCCGGCTTACTGAACGCAGGCTCAGATTTTGGTGCGGAAACGACACCCTTTGAAGCCGGGCTTGGTGCGTTTGTGGAATTTGATGATCGTGAATTTATTGGCCGCAAAGCGCTGGAGAAGGCTGACAAATCCTGTCGAACCTGGGGTATGCGCGTAAGCGGTGGCATCGCACAATTGGGCCGGAGCATCACGATTGATGGTAAAGAAGTGGGGCGCGTTTGCTCATCCAGCTATTCGCCCTACCAGGAATGCGGGGTGTGTATTGTTCGTATGGACGATCCCGCGCGGGGGCCAGGAACAAACGTTGAAGTAGAGACCACCGATGGATCAACGTGTAGCGCGGAACTTTGTACGCTGCCCATGTATGATGCCGAGCGCCTAATTCCTCGAGGAAAGCTGATAGATATTCCCACTCGTTCAGTAGCCGCGGAATAGTTGGGAATACGCATGTACGACGCCAACCTGACAATATCCCTCTTCCCCAAACATACCGATGCAGCCTTGTTTGATACAACGGTCGGGGCCTTACTACGAGATATCGCAGAATCTCATGGAAATGCCGTCGCGATGGTGGATGTTGCGGACGATGGTAGTTGCGGCCAGCAATGGACCTATGCGGAACTTTTGAAAGAGGCAGAACGTCTCGCATACGCTCTTTCAACACGTTTCGAACAAGGAGAGAAAGTTGTCGTCTGGGCACCCAATATCCCGCAATGGATATTCATGGAATATGCCTGTGCGCTGGCTGGGTTGATTCTTGTCACAGCCAATCCGTCATTTCAGGCAAAAGAACTTGCCTATGTCGTTGAACAGTCAGGCGCGGTGGGTCTTTTCTATGTGGCGGAATATCGTGGCAATCCCATGCTGGCGATAGCCAATGAAGCAATCAAGGATAATGCAAGGCTCAGGGAATTTATCAATCTTGAAGACGAGACCGCCCTCTATGCATCGGGCAACAGGGAGGCAAAGCTCCCTCAGGTAAAGCCGGATGATCCTGCCCAAATTCAATACACTTCGGGGACAACCGGCTTCCCAAAAGGCGCTGTCTTAAGTCACCAGGGTTTGGTGAACAATGCAAGGCTCTACTGCGATCGTAAGCAAGTAGGACCGCACTCTGTCTGGGCTAATTTCATGCCGCTGTTTCACACGGCAGGTTGTGCAACCAGTTCTTTGGGTTGTCTCCAGGCCGCATGCAAAATGCTGCTCATCAAGCGGTTTGATGCGGACATATTTGCCAAATTGATTGAGGAGCAAGGCGTCACCACTTGTTTTGCGGTGCCGACCATGTTGTTCAATCTTCTTGAATCCCTGGAGAAGACGCCTCGCGATATGTCTTCATTGGAAGTGATTACAACCGGCGGAGCACCCGTTCCTCCTGATCTTGTTCGCCGGGTACGAGACCGCCTTGATTGCCATCTATTGTCTGCTTTTGGGCAAACTGAGCATTGTCCGATGATCAGCTTGAACCCGGTAGAAGCAACGCTTGAGCAAATTGTTGAAACCGCAGGCCAACCCCTTCCGCAAACAGAAGTTTCGATCCGCTCCCCCGAAGACAATCAGGTCCTCCCAATTGGTGAAGTGGGTGAAATTTGCGTCCGTTCTTATGCCGTTATGATCGGATACAATGACAATCCAGAGGCTACTGCAGCAGCCGTGGATAAAGATGGTTGGCTTCATACAGGTGATCTGGGCACACTCGATGCACAAGGCTTCATTCGCGTTACAGGCCGTGTAAAAGATATGATCATCCGCGGCGGTGAAAACCATTTCCCGGCAGAGATTGAAGCTGCCCTGATATCACATCCTGACATTGCTCAAGTTGCAGTAGTTGGCCTGCCTGATGAAAAATGGGGAGAGATTATCGCCGCTTTCATCTTGTCCGATTCTTCGCCAGACGTGACCAACCTGCGCGACCATTGTCGCGCTCAGCTGTCGGCACAAAAAACCCCTTCGGTTTGGTTGCAGGTGTCGGAGTTCCCACTGACTGGCTCCGGTAAAGTACAGAAATTCGCTATCCGGGAGCAGTATCTTGCGGGCGGCTACGGCGAGGTTCTTTGAATGAGCATCCGCGTAGAAAAGGAGGGCCCTATTTGGACAATCATTCATTCACGACCCGAGGCTCGCAATGCAATGGATCCGGAAAGTGCAGTCGCACTATACGATGCCTTTTTGAAGTTCGATGCTGATGATGATGCAAAGGTCGCTGTGTTCTGGGGCGAAGGCGGTGCCTTTTGCGCAGGTTGGGATTTGAAGCATGCAGCCTCCCTGTCAGGTGCAGAGGCCCTTGATCCGTTCGACTTCCCCAATGACGGCGAACCGATCCCAAAAATTGCAAACATGGCTGCGATGGGCCCAAGTCGGTTGGAACTCTCCAAACCGGTGATTGCAGCCGTGGCGGGACCCGCCGTGGCAGGCGGTATGGAATTGGCGCTCTGGTGCGATATTCGGGTGATGGAAGAGACCGCGTTCATGGGGGTCTATTGCCGTCGGTGGGGCATTCCACTGATCGATGGAGGAACGGTGCGCCTGCCGCGCCTTGTTGGCGAAGGCCGTGCCATGGACCTGATCCTAACCGGACGTCGTGTGGATGCAGAAGAGGCCCTGAAGATTGGACTGTGCGAATACATCGTGCCCGAAGGCGATGCCCGAGCAATGGCTGAAGCGCTGGCCTATAAAATTGCCCGTTTTCCCCAAAGCTGCATGCTCGCGGATCGCCAGTCAGTACGGGGTCAGCATGGGCTATCGGTACAGGAAGCGTTACGCCAGGAATGGAGAGGAAGCAAAGCCGAAGTCACAAAAGGCATCGAAGGCGCTGCGAAATTTACCAGCGGCAAAGGACGTGGCGGAGACTTTGACGATGTATAGTCTCAACTTGTCTAAATCGCACTTTCCTGCGCACACAGAAATTGACATCCGTGAAATTACCATTGGCGAACTGTTGCGCGAGATAGCACACGAGCGGCCAAATGCCGAAGCCCTTGTGGAAGTCAGGCAGGATGGTGAAGTCTGTCGGAGATGGACATATGGAGAGCTTTTGGCCGAGGCAGAAAATCTGGCTCTGTCTCTTTCAACGCGCTTTG
>JBDVXS010000141.1:0-69676 GCA_039964305.1 Hyphomicrobiales bacterium | reverse complement strand
GATATTGAATTTGCGGCCGCGATGCAGGACGTCACACAAATAAAAAGTTCAATAAAAACCTCTCTCTCTAAGGTTGCAATGCCATCTTATTCGCCGATGATTGACCGTTCAAAATCAATCACCTCAACCGTCCCACCTTTGTTGGGATACAATAAACGTGAGAAATCACGGCTATCACGTGGACATACAACCTTAGATGGAAGGCTTGATTTGCATGGTCTCACCCAAGATCAAGCTCATAAATCTTTGCACATTTTCATTGGTCGGGCTGTTGCAAGTGGGTGGAAAAATGTGCTTGTTATTACAGGTAAAGGAAAAACACATTATAACCACGGTTTAAAATCATATGGAGAATTTGGGCAAGAAGCGCCCGGTGTCCTGCGGCGGAAAGTACCACAGTGGTTAAGTGAACCTTCAGTAAGAAATATGGTTCTCGGATATGAAACTGCAAGCTCATCTCATGGTGGGTCTGGTGCGCTTTTCGTGAGACTAAGAAAAAAATAGTAAACCCTTTTTGGTGACGACTAAGAAGATTGCTTTTTAAAAAAACCAATGATTATTTTGTCAAAAAGATGTGGATTAGACGATGACCCCATTTGGAAAAAAAATACGGCAAATACGCCGAACAAAAAATGTCAGTTTAAAAGAAATGGCTGAAGGTGTGGGAGTATCCAGCGCCTATTTATCAGCACTTGAACACGGTAAGCGTGGCACGCCGACTTGGGCGATGGTTCAGCGTATTATTGCTTACTTTAATATTATTTGGGATGAGGCCGAAGAACTTCAGCGATTAGCTGAAATTTCCAATCCACGTATCGTTGTCGATACGGCTGGCCTTGATCCAAAAGCAACGGAACTTGCAAATCGTCTATCTAACGATATCGGTCGCGTTGATACGAGCGTGTTAGAAGACATGATTTTCATGCTTTCAAAAGGCGTCGTAACTAATCACGACTAATGCTGATTTTAAGCCGTTACAAAATGTAACGGCTTAAATCTGCGTTTTTGGCAAGATCACCAATTTCTCGATTGACGAAATCGGCATCGATTTCCACGGTTTCCCCTGCACGGTCTGTTGCGGTGAAGCTTATGTCATCGAGTATGCGCTCAATCACGGTTTGCAATCGACGGGCGCCGATATTCTCAACGCTTGCATTAATTGAAACGGATAGATCGGCGATGGTGTCAATTGCATCTTCGGTGAATGAAAGCGTTACTTCTTCCGTTCCCAACAAGGCGACAGATTGTTTGATCAAGCTTGCTTCTGTGTCGCTTAAGATGCTGACAAAATCGTCTTTGGTGAGGGCTTGCAGTTCTACGCGGATTGGCAAACGACCCTGCAGCTCAGGCAGAAGGTCAGACGGTTTTGAAACGTGGAAAGCGCCAGAGGCAACAAAAAGAATATGATCGGTTTTAATCGGGCCATATTTTGTGGAAACGGTTGTGCCTTCGACCAATGGTAAGAGATCGCGCTGCACGCCTTCGCGCGAGACATCTCCGCCACGGGCACCATCCCGCACGGCAATTTTGTCAATCTCGTCTAAGAAGACGATGCCGTTATTTTCAACGGATTCCATTGCTTCTGTTACAACTTGATCATCATCCAAAAGCTTATCGGATTCTTCAGCCAGCAAAACTTCATATGAATCCCGCACCATCAGTTTGCGGGTTTTTGTACGGCCACCGAAAGCTTTGCCAAACATATCGTTGAGGTTCATCACGCCAATGGATGCGCCAGGCATGCCTGGAATATCCATGTTCGGCATACCGCCGCCATTGTCAGCGACTTCGATCTCTATTTCTTTCTCGTCCAACTGACCTTCACGGAGTTTCTTGCGAAAACTATCGCGAGTAGCTGGGCTTGCTGTATCGCCGACCAAGGCATCAAGAACGCGGTCTTCAGCCATTTGATGGGCTTTGGCTTCCACGTCTTTGCGCTTTTTATCGCGGATAAGTCCAATACCAACTTCCACAAGGTCGCGGATCATCTGCTCCACGTCACGGCCGACATAGCCAACTTCTGTGAATTTGGTTGCTTCGACTTTTAAGAACGGCGCGCCTGCCAATTTTGCTAGACGGCGCGAAATCTCAGTTTTGCCCACGCCGGTTGGGCCGATCATGAGGATATTCTTTGGCATCACCTCTTCACGCATAGACCCTTCCAGCTGCTGTCGCCGCCAACGGTTGCGCAGCGCGATGGCGACGGCACGTTTGGCTTCTTTTTGACCGATAATGTAGCGATCAAGTTCAGATACGATTTCGCGAGGAGAAAAATTTGTCATGCGGATTGTTCTTCTTTGAGGTCAGAAATTTGAGCAAGGGCGATGGGTGGCACGCGGTTAGCAATTGAACTTGGTACGATGGTCATAATGAGGCGACGAAGCGGAGACCAGCCAATACCGAGGACGACGACTAACACACCTATAAATAAGACGGGAACAGCAAATTGTAAGGAACTGTCTAAACCAAGCGCTCTCACAATTTGAGTGAAGGCGCCACCCATATAAAGCAGACTTGAGACAAGAAAGGCCCGTCGGTCGATGATGAGAGCAATCAAGGTGAGGATTGCAAAGACTGTGAGAATGAGCGAGATGTTGACTTGATCCCATGACCCAGACGCCAAAATGGAATGGATCATTAGCGGTGCTGCTAAAAGATGGAGCCAGAAGGCATTTTCAGAAAGGCGTGTGACACGAATTCGGTCTTTAAGGTCAAATTTCATCGCGAAAAGAAACACGATAAATCCAAGTCCGCCAATGACGAAACGCAAATCATGGGTTTCCAGATCAGGTAGAATAGATTTGATAATTGAAAGGCTAAGCCCAACCAAAGTGCCAGCAACCACGAGCATCACAAACGGCAATCGATAACGGGCATAAAAGAGCGAAATGCCAATGAAGGCGCTTAAGAAAAATAAGACAATACTTACAGCCGTTAATTGATTGTTTGAGTCAATAAATATGCTTGCAGCAGGTGCCATGATTTGCATACCCAGCAAGCCCGCCCATAAAGCAATCGCCAAACTTAGAATAAGGCTTGATAAGGGAAGCCGAAGTTTGCGGGTGACTATTTCAGCAATGACGATGCCGACAATCAAAAGAATGGCAGCACCCACAGCACCTGACATGAATTCAACCACACTTCGCTGAGTATTGATTCCATTGTTGCTGAAGGAAAGTGCGTTTCCTGTAATTGCAAAAATTAAAACCGTTGCACCAGTCGCTAAAAACAAAATGCCAAGCGCAATGAAGATGTCGCGAAAACCCCGGAGCAGTCGAAACGGCTCATCTCGGGTTTCAAGTTCTTGAAAGCGCGGGCTATCATCATTGGCGTGAACCCGTTTTGAAAACGCGTTGAGCTGTTCAGCCTGCTCACCGGTGATGATGCCTTCACTGACTGCATTCGCAATGTCGGTTTTATTCAGCATCCATTGTCTCCACGACAAGATTGTCATTGGTGTAGACGCAAATGTCGGAAGCGATCTTCATGGATTTGCGGGCAATTTCTTCCGCACCCAAATCCATATCGCTCAAAGCGCGTGCTGCGGCGAGGGCGTAGTTTCCGCCCGAGCCGATAGCTGCAATCCCGCCTTCTGGCTCAAACACATCGCCAGCACCAGAAATCATGAGGCTGACTTCTTTATTAGCAACCAACAAAAGCGCTTCAAGATTACGTAGATATTTGTCCGTGCGCCAGTCTTTCGCCAGCTCCACCGCTGCCCGCATTAAATTGTCGGGATATTGTTCAAGCTTGGTTTCCAACCGTTCAAGCAGCGTGAAGGCATCGGCGGTTGATCCAGCAAAGCCTGCAATCACATCGCCATTGCCGATACGGCGGACTTTTCTGGAATTGGATTTTACAACGGTTTGACCCATGGAAGCCTGACCATCGCCAGCAATGACCACTTTGCCATCCTTGCGGATCATAACAATGGTTGTTGCGTGGACCTTACCAAAGGCTGATGCATGGTTGTTATCGCCCGAAAAGTTCATAATTTCTCCTCCTGCCATCAGTGGGTCAGCCCGATTATGGTCTGATTTTTTGAGGCATTGGTCATTTTCTGTCGCTTTATGTAATCACCTCGGCGTGATTTGCAAACAGTCGACTGTGAGATGCCTGTTAGGATCAGTAAAAATTTGGAGAATAAAATGAAAGTTGGATTTATTGGCCTTGGTAATGTGGGCGCGAAACTAGCGGGCAGTTTGGTCCGTAATGGTTTTGATACGGTGGTGCACGATTTATCAAAACAAGCGGCTGAACCACTTATTGCTGAAGGGGCGGCGTGGGCAAACTCGCCTAAGGAAATGGCGCAAGCATGTGATGTCGTTATCACTTGTCTGCCAAGCCCTGCGGCCTGTGCCACTGTGGTTGAAGGCGATGAGGGACTGATCGAAGGTTTTTCAAAAGGCGATATCTGGCTTGAAATGAGCACCACGGACGAGGCTGAAGTTAAACGTCTGGGCGCAAAGCTGGAACCGCTCGGTGTAATGGCGATGGATTGCCCTGTGTCTGGCGGATGTCATCGAGCGGCTTCGGGCAATATCTCAATTTTTGCTGGTGGCCCGCGCGAAAGTTTTGATCGCGCTTTGCCATTGCTTACCCGTCTTGGTCGCCGTGTTTTGCATACGGGGCCATTGGGGTCAGCGTCGATTTTGAAAGTTATGACCAATTATCTGGCAACGGCGAACCTTCTCACTGTGTGCGAAGCGCTCACCACGATGAAAGGCGCGGGTCTTGATATGGCGACCACCTATGAAGCGATAAAAATCTCGTCTGGCACTTCATTCGTGCATGAGACAGAAAGCCAAGTCATTTTGAACGGGAGCCGCTGTGTCGATTTCACCATGGATTTGGTGCTGAAGGATATCGGCCTCTTCCAAACAATTGCAGAGCGGGCAGGCATTGATCTTGAAATCTCACCGCTGATTATTGATTTGATGAAAGACGGCCAAAACCGTTTCGGTGCACGGGCGCAATCTGACCGAATGATTGAACGGTTTGAAGAAGCAACTGGCCTTGAAATTAGGGCTGATGGCTTTCCAGCAGAATTGATGGATGATGAGCCAGAAGAAGAGGGCTATGAAATAAAGCCTGCGACGTAAGCGCTTATATTTCTTCTTCGTTGTGAATGGGGATGAAAGTTGCTCTCAACCAAAAGCAATGTTAAGTCCCCCTTCATCTAAAAAAGCTAGTTTCTAGCAACTGATATTTGCAAGAGAAGATGACCCATGCGTACTGGATCGATTAAAAGAACCACGAATGAAACCGATATTAGCGTTGAGCTGAACATTGATGGCACAGGTGCCTATGATGTTGAGACGGGCGTTGGCTTCTTTGATCATATGCTGGAACAGCTTTCTCGCCACTCTTTGATGGATCTAAAAGTGCGTGCCAAGGGTGATTTGCACATTGATGCGCACCACACATCTGAAGATGTTGGCATTGCCATTGGTCAAGCGTTCAAACAAGCGCTCGGCGATATGAAGGGCATCACCCGTTATGCCTCTCTTGATTTGCCTATGGATGAAACCCTCACCCGCGCCGCGGTCGATGTTTCTGGTCGTCCTTATTTGGTTTGGAATGTGGATTTCACCCGCGATAAAATTGGCGATTATGACACAGAGCTTTTCCGCGAGTTCTTTATCGCTTTTGCGCAAAATGCTGGCATTACGCTGCATGTTCAAAACATCTATGGTGAGAACAATCACCATATTGCTGAGACTTGCTTTAAGGCTGTTGCCCGCGTGTTGCGCATGGCCGCAACCATTGACCCGCGTGCGGCTGACAGCCTGCCAACCACCAAAGGCAAGCTTGGCGATTAGAGTTTCGTCCTCGCTTCCTTGCACTTTTTGCTAAAATTCGCCAAATAGACAGTAATCGCTTTGTCTAAATTGGAAGAGTAGTGAGCGCATGGCCGCTTATCGTGTTTTTGAATTTCCAAATGCTATGCCCGAACAGGTGCAGGACGGCAGAAATGTCGAGCTGATACGCGATGGCTTTTCGTTTCTCGTGTTCTTCTTTCCAGCACTCTGGCTTTTGTGGAATCGGGTATGGCTTGGCTTTGCGATTTACGTCGTGTTTATTCTGGCCTTTATCTTGGCGAGTGAATTGATTAACCCGCTGATTGGTTTCTTTTTGAACAGTTTGCTGGGCTTTTATCTTGCTTTAGAAGGCACAAACTGGCGGGCGAAGAAATATCTCAGCAATGGCTGGCAGGAAGTGGATTTTGTTTTGGCGAGCAATTATGAAGAAGCTGAAATGCGCGCCTTTGCTAATCGTGGCGGCAGCTCACTTCAAACTGAGGTTGAACCGGTTCCCACAAAACGAATTCCGCAGGTATTGAAAAAGCAGCCTGTAAAAACGAAAACAGTAATTGGGTCATTCCCTTCCCCATCGACAAGGCCGCGTTCATGAAAATTGCGATTATCGATTACGGCTCAGGTAATTTGGCCTCAGCTGGCAAAGCCTTTGAGCGTGCCGCAAGAGAAGCGGGCCTGAGCGCTGAGATTTCTATTACCTCAAATCCTGATTATGTTGCCAAAGCAGACCGCATCGTTTTGCCAGGTGTTGGTGCATTTGCTGATTGCCGCAAGGGACTTGATAGTGTCGATGGTATGCTGGCGTCTCTCAATGAAGCAGTGATCCAAAAAGCCCGTCCGTTCTTGGGTATTTGTGTTGGCCACCAGCTTATGGCGAGCCGTGGGTTGGAGAAGGAAACAACAAACGGTCTTGATTGGATTAAGAGCGATGTTGTGGAAATAAAGCCAAGCGACCCAAGTTTGAAAATTCCCCATATGGGTTGGAACACACTTGATGTGAAATTTGATCACCCCATCTTCGACGGGATTGAAACGGGTGAAAAGGGTCTGCATGCCTATTTTGTGCACTCCTACCATATGATGCCGACGGACGACGATGTGGTTCTTGCCACTTCAAACTATGGTGGCGACATCACCGCGATGGTCGCCCACGAAAACCGCATCGGCACCCAATTCCACCCAGAAAAAAGCCAGACACTGGGTCTGGCCCTCATTGCTAATTTCTTGAAATGGAAAATCTAGAAGAGACTACCTTGATCATCCTCATCACGTTTTTTGACGTGGTTTCGGGGTATGTGTCTAACGAACTTATCCTTAGTTGAACGGTTTGGGAATTTTTTTGCAAATATGGCCTTTGCATCTTGTCTAGTGCCTATGTGCTTTTTCTCTTCCAACACTTCATAAATTCGTCTTGGATCAATATCGAAAGATTTTTGAATGTCGCGGATTTTTTTGTTTTCTGCGTACATAATCCAAACTTCTCTTGCTTCATTTGTAGTCAAAGACCCATTGGGCATGATTGCCTCCTTAAAAATATGGGCGCGATGCTGACTAAAATGCGTAAGTAGTATTGACGTACTTGTATATTCATAGTTGTGTACGCTGGCGTATTCGCATTGCCCACAGCATCGCTAAATGACTGGGCTTGTAGAGGTTTGGGACTGCAATCCCAGCCTCTACGATTTAGCACTCTAAGGTATGGAGTGCTATGTTTGGTTGAGTCAACCGATTCATTTGCTTGAAGCGATTCAATTCACAGGGAATTTTATTAATGAATGCTCTGGGAACATAAAAAGAACGTAGACTTTCCCTTGACCATCTTTAATAGAAAAAGCAAAAGGAACACCTGTAAAACAGGATTCCAGATATGATACTCTTCCCTGCCATCGATCTTAAAGACGGTGAATGTGTGCGCTTGAAGCTTGGTGATATGGATCAAGCAACGGTTTTCAATGATGATCCGGGCGCGCAGGCTCGGGCGTTTCAAGATCAAGGTTTTGAATGGCTGCATGTGGTTGACCTGAATGGTGCCTTTGCGGGCAAGCCTGTGAATGGTGATGCAGTTGATGCGATTTTGAAAAGCACAACCAACCCTGTGCAGTTGGGCGGCGGCATTCGTGATCTTAAGCAAATCGAGACGTGGCTTGATAAAGGTATTAAACGGGTCATCCTCGGCACGGTCGCGGTTCGCGATCCTGAGCTTGTTAAAGAGGCCTGTCGTTTGTTCCCTGATCAAGTGGCTGTCGGCATTGATGCCAAGGGCGGTTATGTGGCGGTTGAAGGATGGGATGAAACATCTGAACTCACCACGATTGATTTGGCGAAGAAGTTTGAAGATGCAGGGGTGTCGGCGATTATCTTCACGGATATTGACCGCGACGGCATTTTAAAAGGTCTCAATTTCCCATCCACCATTGCGCTGGGCGATGCGGTTTCTATTCCAGTGATTGCCTCAGGCGGTTTGGCGTCGATTGACGATGTAAAGCGCTTAATGGAACCTGATTGTGCGAAACTCGAAGGCGCCATTTCAGGCCGCGCCCTCTATGATGGCCGCCTTGATCCAGCGGAAGCGATGGCGGTGATTAAAGGGACAGCATCATGACCCTAAAATCCCGTGTAATTCCGTGTCTTGATGTGAAGGATGGAAGAGTCGTCAAAGGCGTGAACTTCGTTGATCTCATGGACGCTGGCGATCCGGTCGAAGCGGCTAAAGCCTATGATGCGGCTGGTGCTGATGAGCTGACTTTTC
The DNA here is from genome assembly GCA_039964305.1 of Hyphomicrobiales bacterium. Taxonomy (GTDB): domain Bacteria; phylum Pseudomonadota; class Alphaproteobacteria; order Rhizobiales; family JACESI01; genus JACESI01. Next base: position 61,108 of record JBDVXS010000141.1, on the reverse strand, counting down.
TCGACATCACTGCGTCATCAGATAACCGCGACACGATCTTCGATGTGGTGCGCGAAACGGCGGAACATTGTTTCATGCCGCTGACAGTTGGTGGTGGCGTGCGGAAGGTGGAAGACATTCGCAAATTGCTTTTGGCAGGTGCTGATAAAGTTTCGATCAATACCGCAGCCGTGAAAAACCGTGATTTCGTCAACGAGGCTGCCAACAAATTTGGTGACCAGTGTATTGTCGTTGCAATTGATGCAAAAGCTGTCGGTGACACATGGGAAATCTTCACCCATGGTGGCCGCGAACCAACGGGCATTAACGCGATTGAATTTGCCAAAGACATGGCAGCGCGTGGGGCGGGAGAAATTTTGCTCACCAGTATGGACCGCGATGGCACAAAGTCTGGTTTCGACAACAAAGTCACCCGCGCTATTGCAGATAGTGTTTCCATTCCCGTCATCGCATCTGGTGGTGTTGGCGAGCTTGATCATTTTGTGGATGGTGTCAAAGAGGGCGGCGCAAGTGCAGTGCTTGCAGCCTCTGTTTTTCACTTTGGTACATTCACTATTGGCCAAGTGAAGCATCATATGGCAAAAGCTGGTATAGACATGCGACTTGACGGTCTTGCTTGAGGCAAATTTCCCATGACCACATTCACCTTAGAACAGTTGAACACAATTGTTGCTGAACGAGCGAACGCCAGCGATGGGTCGTCTTATACGGCGAGCCTTGTGCAAAAAGGCGTTAACAAATGCGCTGAAAAACTTGGCGAAGAAGCGACGGAAGCAGTGATTGCTGCCGTTACGAATGATCGCGCAGAATTGGTAAAAGAATCTGCCGATGTGCTTTATCATCTTTTGGTGCTTCTCAACGTTTCCGATATTGCACTTGATGATGTATTGAAGGAACTTGAACAGCGAACCGCACAAAGTGGGCTTGCGGAAAAAGCGTCACGCGGCGCACAAAGCTAATTGGAACAGATTGCGGGCAAGTTTTGGATAAAGCGGTAGACGATAAGCTAACGCCCCATCGTGTTTTTGAAAAAGAAACATGGGGCGCATTGCGTGCAGATCAAATCTTGCCTTTGTCATTAAATGACCTTGCCAAACTGCGTTCGCTCAACGATCCGATTTCGCTCCAAGAAGTGCAAGAAATCTATATGCCGCTTTCACGGTTGCTTTCCATGCATGTGGAAGCGTCAAAAAGATTGCATCTGCAACGCCATGATTTTTTGAATTTGGAACAGTCCCAAAAAACACCGTTTGTAATTGGGATTGCTGGCTCTGTTGCTGTCGGTAAATCCACAACGGCGCGGATTCTTCAAGCGCTCTTGTCGCGTTGGCCCAGTTCGCCGAAGGTTGATCTGGTCACCACAGATGGGTTTCTTCATCCAAACCAAGTTTTGGAAGAGCAAGATTTAATGGGGCGGAAGGGTTTTCCTGAAAGTTATGACTTGCCCGCTTTGTTGCGTTTTCTGTCTGATATTAAGGCTGGTAAGAGGCGGGTTGAAGCGCCCGTTTATTCTCACTTTTCCTATGACATTGTGCCAGATGAGAAAATCTATGTGGAGCAACCTGATATTTTGATCCTTGAAGGTCTCAATGTTTTGCAAACCCGTGCCTTGCCCAAGGATGGGGAGGCGGTTCCGTTTGTTTCTGATTGTTTTGATTTTTCTGTCTATATTGATGCAGATGAGAAAAACATCTCGCAATGGTATCTAGAGCGCTTCATGCAATTGAAGGATAGCGCTTTTACAAATCCAAGATCTTATTTTCATCATGTAGCAGCCATGTCTCAAGAAGAGGCGAAGGAAATGGGTGAACATTTGTGGAATACGATCAACCGCGTTAATCTCGTCGATAACATTCAGCCAACACGACCAAGAGCTAGTTTAATCTTGCGTAAAGGCGAAAACCACATGATTGAATCGGTGAGTCTTCGCAGGCTTTAGTAACGATTGTTGCACAACTAATAAAATTACTGTTTTGGCGGGTTGATTTTTTCGTTCAAAACACTGATATCCAGCTTAATTGATCCATCATAAATTGGGACAGCCATGTCTGACGAAAATACGCAATATCCGGACGAAGACGAGAATTCAAACGTTGAAGCGCTCTTTGACAATCCTGAAGATGAGATGAGCGAAGAGGAATTCGAAGCGGCAATCGCAAAAGAAGAGCAAGAAGCCGCCGCCGCTCCTAAGCCGCGCGATCCTGCTGATGTGATTGTGGCGCTCAATGAAGAAAATACTGAGCTTAAAAACAAAGCAATGACATTGCTCGCGGATATGGAAAACCTTCGTCGCCGTACAGAGCGCGAAGTAAAAGATGCTCGTCAATATGCGGTAGCAAATTTTGCACGCGATATACTGAGCGTGAGCGACAATATGAGCCGTGCTTTGCAAGCTCTGCCAGATGATGCCCGCGAAGGAGCGAGTGAAACACTCAAAACACTTCTTGAAGGTGTGGAGATGACAGACCGCGATTTGCAAAATCAGCTTTCTAAAAACGGTGTCATTCAATTGAACCCGGAAGGTGAAAAGTTCGATCCGAATTTTCATCAAGCAATGTTTGAGGTGCCAAACACTGAGATCCCAAATGGTACCGTTGTGCAAGTGGTACAAGCTGGCTACCAAATTGGCGAACGTGTTCTTCGTCCTGCGATGGTGGGAATTTCCAAAGGCGGACCAAAATTTGCCGCTGCACCAGCAGCAGAAGAAGCACCTGAAGAAAGCCCGTCAGTCGATAAATCGGTCTAGCATTAAACGCTAGACCCTTAATTGCGTGGGAACGTTTTATTTAAAGTCGTAATCGCGATCAAATTCTTGGAATAGAGTTGGCTCTCTAAGAAAGCGCTCCAACTCATCAGCGGCATGCTTCAAGGTTCCGCCGCCAAAGACTATTCTGAGACTTGGGTCGACATTGTCGCGATTGCATTCATTGACGAGCACCTCTGTGCTTTGTAGTCGTCGAATGCGTTTTACATAGTTTTGGGCTTGTTTTTTACGCAGCTCTAAAGCCACGATACGACGGCGCATTTTTTCTGCGCCAATTTCATTAGAGTCGTTTAAGAGTGATCGCTGTTTTTTGCACGCACTCTTAATTTGCTTGTCGATTCTGCGAGAAATCATCAAGGCATCATTTTCATAGGTTTTGAGAGACGTAGCTGTTTGAGAAACGCAATCAAGCGCATGCTCGTCACTTTCATGCGCCACCCGCGCTGAAAAATCCCACATATGTCACCCCTACAAACTCACATGATTACTCAAAAAAGCCACCATGAACCATGTTCACGTAATTTTGTAACACTTTTGTGAGATATATTCAACAGTCATTCGCGGTTTTGTTACAATTCGATGTTCGAAAATATGAACGTTCATAATTTTTTTTACTAGTATGGTATCGTTTTCTAGGCGTAAGCTTGCTGATGCCAAAAGATGGAAAAAAGGGAATTTTTCGGAACGCCGTTAAAGCTATTTAAAATGCAACAACCTTCTCGTGATGAGCTGAGAGAAAAACTCATTCTTACAACAATTGATCGTCTTGATGCTTCAGGGGTAAATGGGGTACGTGCCAGAGATTTGGCAAGCGAAGTTGGGTGCGCTGTTGGCACCATCTACAATCTTGTTGGCGATCTTGATAATCTCATTTTGCTGGCCTGCGCGCGGACCCTTGAAGAGTTTGAGGTGTTTGCAACGAGTCATTTTAATGAGCAAGAAGCAAAGGGTGCGACAAATCTTGAATTGCTCGAATCGATGGCTGCCTCTTATGTCGATTTTGCCTTCCTTCACCACAAACGCTGGCAAGCAGCCTTTGAGGTAAGTTATGAGGAAAATAGCCATTTTCAACAAACTTATGTTAGTGGCCAGCGGCAGCTTTTAGGTCTCATCGTTAAAACGCTTTTGAAAATTAATCCGGATATTGATCAAAGAGAATTGGCAAATATTGGCAGGGCGCTTTGGGCCTCAGTTCATGGTATCGCAACGCTTGCTATGGGCAATCCTAAGAAGGTTCTTACGAGAGAAAAGGTTCTCCAACAATGTAATCGGGTCATACACCCAGTTGCACAAAGCGTCGCAAACCGCGCAAAGGCCGAAGCCTAGAGAAATTTCATTCAGGCTCTGTAACCCGTCTTATCGTTAAATTGATTCGGCCACCATTTTTAAGCAGTGTTGATGTATCGGGGTAAATGCGGTCAACGCCGTGAAAACAAAGCCGACTATCTCCGCCCATTATCACGATGTCACCGCTGTCGAGTTTAATAGATGCCGTGCGTCCTTGCCGTGTTTTTTCACCCACGCGAAAACGGCATGTTTCACCAAGTGAGATCGATATGACGGGCGCGTCAAAATTTTCTTCATCACGATCTTGATGCAGTCCCATTTTCGCATCGCGGTCATAAAAATTGATCAAACAGGCTTCTGGCGGGTGTGGGTAAGCAGAAAACTCCTGCCAAATCGCCGTCACTTTTTCTGGCATATCAGGCCAAGGTGTGCCGGTTGTTGGGTGTGTTGGTTGATAACGATAGCCATTTTCTTTGTCTGTTACCCATCCAAGCGCTCCACAATTAGACATGCGCACAGACATTTTTTTGCCCGTTCTTGGCATGGCTGGGTGAAAAAGCGGTGCTGTTTTCAGTAATTCTCGCACCTCATCGCGCAGCTCTTCTTGTTCCTTGCGAGCAAGATAACCGGGTATGTGCCGAACACCATTTGGTAAAACCAACATTTTCCTGCCTATCTATGTAAATTTCCACGTTCCAGCGCTTGCAGTCCGCCACAGGTATTCTTATATACCTTCCGAACCGCGTAAGCGGATGGGGCTTGTTGTTATTTTTTCAAAATGACAACGAACGAGACCTAATTCCGCTACAAATATTGCATTAGAAGCCTGCTGGTTGAAAGACCAGGCCTTTAGGGGTTGTAGAACGCTTAAAAAAGGTTCACACAACGGCTTGCTTGTTAAGGAGACGAATATGGCTAAAGTCATTGGTATTGACCTTGGAACCACCAATTCTTGCGTTTCAGTTATGGATGGCAAGGAACCTAAGGTAATTGAGAACGCAGAAGGTGCGCGCACAACGCCATCAATGGTGGCATTTTCAGAAGATGGAGAGCGCCTTGTTGGTCAACCAGCAAAACGGCAAGCTGTTACCAACCCTGAAAATACACTCTTTGCAGTGAAGCGTTTGATTGGTCGTCGTTTCGATGATCCAACCGTTGGCAAAGATAAAGATCTTGTTCCCTTCAAAATTGTCAAAGGTGACAATGGCGATGCATGGGTTGAAGCAAGTGGCGACAAATATTCTCCGTCGCAAGTGTCAGCAATGATTCTTCAAAAAATGAAGGAAACAGCTGAGAGCTTCCTCGGTGAGACAGTTGAGCAAGCCGTAATCACGGTTCCTGCGTATTTCAACGATGCTCAGCGTCAGGCAACGAAAGATGCTGGTAAGATTGCTGGCCTTGAAGTGCTTCGCATCATCAACGAACCAACAGCTGCGGCATTGGCTTACGGTCTTGATAAAAACGACGGCCAGACAATTGCTGTTTATGACCTTGGCGGCGGTACATTCGATGTGTCGGTTCTTGAAATCGGCGACGGTGTTTTTGAAGTTAAATCAACCAATGGCGATACCTTCCTTGGTGGTGAAGATTTTGACATGCGTTTGGTGAATTATCTCGCTGACGAATTCAAAAAAGAGCAAGGCATTGACCTTCGCGGTGACAAGCTTGCGCTTCAGCGTTTGAAGGAAGCAGCAGAAAAAGCAAAAATCGAACTTTCTTCTGCAACCCAAACTGAAATCAACTTGCCATTCATTACAGCCGATGCGTCTGGTCCAAAACACCTGACATTGAAGCTAACACGCGCAAAGTTTGAAGCTTTGGTTGATGATTTTGTTCAGCGTACAATTGGCCCATGTAAGTCAGCACTTAAAGACGCTGGCATAAGTGCAGCTGAGATCGACGAAGTCGTTCTGGTTGGCGGTATGACACGCATGCCAAAAATTCAGGAAGCTGTGAAGAAGTTCTTCGGTAAAGAGCCGAATAAGGGTGTGAACCCAGATGAAGTGGTTGCTATGGGTGCCGCTATTCAAGCGGGTGTTTTGCAAGGCGACGTGAAAGACGTTCTCCTTCTTGACGTGACACCATTGTCTCTCGGCATTGAAACGCTCGGTGGCGTGTTCACACGTTTGATCGACCGCAACACAACCATCCCAACGAAGAAGTCGCAGACTTTCTCAACGGCTGACGATAACCAAAATGCTGTGACCATCCGCGTTGCTCAAGGTGAGCGCGAAATGGCGGCAGATAACAAAAACCTCGGTCAATTTGACCTGGTCGGTATTCCGCCAGCACCACGTGGCATGCCACAAATTGAAGTGACCTTTGATATTGATGCAAACGGCATTGTGAATGTGTCTGCAAAAGACAAAGGCACAGGCAAAGAACAGCAAATTCGCATTCAAGCATCAGGCGGTTTGTCTGATGATGATATTGATCAAATGATCAAAGACGCAGAAGCAAATGCTGATGCGGATAAGAAGAAGCGCGAATCTGTTGATGCGAGAAACAACGCTGAAACGATGATCCATTCTGCTGAGAAATCATTGGCTGAATATGGTGATCAGGTAGGCGAGAGCGACCGTCAGGCGATTTCAGACGCGATTGCAGATTTGAAATCTGCGATTGAAGGTGACGAAATCGACAATGATGAAGTTCAAGCAAAATCAGAAACATTGGCTCAAGCAAGCATGAAGCTTGGTGAAGCTATGTATCAGTCTGAGCAGGCAGCAGCTGAAGCCGATGCGGCAGCAGATGCAGCAGGTGATGACCATGATGATGATGTTATGGATGCTGACTTTGAAGACGTGTCAGACGACGATGGCGATGAGAAGCGCTCTGCGTAATTTCGCATCTGGTTTGTGAAAATTTGCTAACCGGCGCCGAAGGGTGCCGGTTTTCGTTTAAATCACGGCAGTTTTGCCAATCTAGTGTATCCCTATGATTATCATCTCAGCACAGGCTTTCCCCCCACGTACCGGCGGTATTCAAAACCTACTGGCGGGCACAGCTGAATATATTGCTCATGCAGGCCATGACGTAATGGTCTTGGCAGATGGTGGCAATGACGCCAAACAGTGGGACCGCGAAACAGAGTTGCCGTATAAGATTGAACGCTTCAGCGGCCCACGCCCGTGGAGACGCCGCGTTAAATATTGGCGATTACAAAAGCTTGCAAAGAGCGGCCAAGTCAAAGCTGTTTTTGCAGACACATGGAAGAGTATCGAGATTTTCAACCAATCCTTTGATTTTCCAATTGTCACATGGGCCCATGGTAACGAGTTCCCTCGTGCACTGACAAAGGCTGATCGCATAAAAAAGGCGATGGCAAAAGCTGACCATATTATTTTCAATTCCAATGAAACGCTGACACGGGCCAAGGCTTTCACACCTGACCATGTGCCAACGCGCATTGTGAACCCGCCAATCTTTGATCCCGTGGAAGAAACCAGCGCCCAGCGACAAGAAGCAGAGCAATTATGGGGCGATCATGCACCGCGCCTGCTCAGCATGTGTCGCTTGATTGACTGGAAGGGGCTTGATCAAGCCATCAGTGCTTTTCCGGCGGTTTTAGAAAAATTTCCAACAGCGCACTATGTGATTGTTGGCATTGGCGATGATCGCCCACGTCTTGAAGCATTGGTTGAGACATTAGGCCTTCAACACAATATCACGTTCTTAGGTTGGATTGAGGAAGGGTATAAAACCGCTTTGTTGAAAAGTGCTGATCTTTTCCTCCAACCTGGCCGACAAGTTATGGAAGAGCGTGAAGGCTACGGCATTACCTATGCAGAAGCAGCATTGCAGGGACTTCCCACTGTGTGCGGCAATGCAGGCGGTGCGCCTGAAGCAATTATTGATGGGAAAACGGGGCTTGTGGTTGAGGCGACGGTCACAAGCAATGTGGAAGATGCTGTTTTATCCATTTTATCTGATAAGAAACGACATAATGAGATGCGGGTAGCATCTAAAACACATGGTGAAAATTGTCTTTGGAGCAATCAGGTTGCGCGTGTGCTTGACGCAGCCGATCTAGAGGTCCAAACCAATTAACATAGAATATGAGCAGGCAAGAGACGATGTCTAAAGCTGACTTTTACGATATGCTAGGTGTAACGCGTGATACGGACGAAAAAGGTCTGAAAACTGCGTTTAGAAAACTAGCGATGAAATACCACCCAGATCGCAATCCGGGTGATGATGCTGCTGAGGCTAAGTTCAAGGAATTGAATGAGGCTTATGAAACATTGAAAGATCCGCAAAAGCGCGCGGCCTACGATCGCTTTGGCCATGATGCCTTTACCCAAGGTGGTGGTGGACAAGCTGGCGGCTTTGGTGGCGGCGATTTTGGCGGCTCGATGTCGGATATTTTCGAAGAATTCTTCGGCGATGTCATGGGTGGTCGCCGTGGGGGCGGTTCCAATGCTGGCCGTGGTTCTGACCTACGCTTTAATATGGAAGTCACTCTCGAAGAAGCTTACGAGGGTAAAAACGCAGAAATTTCTGTTCCAACTTCCGTCACTTGTGATCAATGTACTGGCTCTGGTGCGAAGGCGGGCACTAGTCCCAAAACATGCCCAACCTGTGGTGGCGCTGGACGTGTGCGCGCAAGCCAAGGCTTTTTCTCTGTAGAGCGTACATGCTCAAGTTGTCAGGGACGCGGCGAAGTAATTACGGATCCATGTGGTGGTTGTCACGGCGCTGGTAAGGTTTCGCAAGATCGCACATTATCTGTCAGCATCCCTGCTGGTATCGAAGATGGAACCCGTATTCGTTTGGCCGGTGAAGGTGAAGCGGGAACGCGCGGTAATGTGTCAGGCGATCTTTATATTTTCATCTCAATCATTCCGCATGAGTTCTTCCAGCGTGAAGGTGCAGATTTGTTCTGCCGTGTACCACTTTCAATGACGACGGCGGCTCTTGGTGGCCAGTTTGAGGTTGCAAGTGTTACAGGCGCTAAAACGCGGGTGAAAATTCCAGAAGGAACACAGGCTGGCAAACAATTCCGCCTGAAAGGCAAAGGCATGCCAGTGCTTCGCTCGTCACAAATGGGCGATATGTATATTCAGGTAATGATAGAGACGCCGCAGAACCTCAGTCGCCGTCAACGTGAATTGCTTGAAGAATTTGAAACAGAATCTTCTGCTAACAACAGCCCTGAATCATCAGGCTTTTTCACGCGGATGAAAGATTTTTTCACGGGTGCTGACGGAGAGTAACGCATTTTTTCATCTCGTTTAGGTTGCAAGGCGAGGCAAGGCTGCTTATATCCACTTTAGTATTAGATATAGTTTTTGAATAAATATGCTTGATGACATTCTGCCAGTTAAAGGCTCGGTTAGAGCTTTCAAAAAACTAAAATCAAAGCCTGCTTCTGTGGTGAGGCGGGTTCGCCAAGACACGCGCTTTATCAAAAATTGGTTCGACAACCCCCTGAAAATGGGCGCAATTGCTCCGTCTGGGAGTGAACTTGCCAATACAATGGCGTCTTTTGTACCCTTGGATTCAGACCTTCCTATTTTAGAAATTGGACCGGGAACGGGCGCTGTTACCAAGGCTTTGCTTGACCATGGTGTAAAACCTGAAAAGCTGGTCGCCATTGAATATAGTGCGGATTTTTGCACGCTTTTGCGGGATGAGTTCCCCGATATTGATGTCATTAATGGCGATGGTTTCAATGTGCAAAAGACGCTTTCAAAGCACTTTAATACGCCGCCGCGTTTTGCCGCTGTTGTCTCCAGCCTTCCGCTGCTCAACAGCCCCAAAGACAAGCGTGAAGTATTGTTGGATGAAATTCTAGAATTGCTTGATGGCAATCCATTCATTCAATTTTCCTATGGACTACGCGCACCAGTTGCTGCACCGCGCGGTGTGAGTGTGGAAAAAACATCGTGGATTGCACGCAACATTCCGCCTGCGCGGGTTTTCGTCTATCGTAAGCAAAGTCGGACGATTTAATTTCCAAGCTACGCTGTTGTTTGTGTATCTCGGATTAGGTGAATTCTATTTCGGAGAACTTTATGATGGCAAAAATTTTAGTAATACCTGGCTCGACCCGCAAGGGGTCCATCAATGATAAGCTGGCAGAAGTATTAGTTGCGGACTTGAGTAACCTTGGAGCGATTGTGGAAAAGGTATCCCTTAGTGATTACCCCTTTCCTATTTACAATGCAGATATCGAAATACCGCAAGAAGTAATTGATCTTGCTAAGAAATTTGCAGAGGTTGACGGCTTGGTGTTTGTCTCACCAGAATATAATGCGTCGATCCCTCCTATATTGAAAAACGCGATTGATTGGGTGAGCACGTCAGGTATTGGCGATGGGCAAGGCTATGGTCCTTTTACAGATAAGGTCTGCATGCTTGGGTCTGTCTCACCGGGTGATGGAGCAGGTCGTCGCGGTCTTTATCATTTGCGAGCCGTATTGATGAATGTGGGTGCTGAGATTATCACGCCGCAAATATCTGTCGGCGTTGCTGGCTCAGCTTTTGATGATGACGGGGTTTTGATCAATGAAACGGCGCGAAAATTCGCCGATAAAGCGGTTTCGGACCTTCTTCTTTCGATCAAACGTGTTAAAGCCGTTGCACGTTCTTGAACTGTAAATTTGTGAGCCTCTATGTCTGACTTTGATGTCCGAAACCCCTCTGCGCGTGACCGTCTTATTGTGCCGCTTGATGTGCCAACGGTTGATGATGCACGGAGCGTTGTGAAAGATTTAGGCGACAGCGTTAGTTTTTATAAGGTTGGGTTTCAAATTCTCTATGCTGGCGGATTTGACCTTGTGAGCGAACTTAAAGATCAGGGCAAACAGATCTTCATTGATTTGAAATTATTAGATATCGACAACACGGTGAAAAGCGGTGTTGAGAGCTTGAAACGTCTGGGCGGCACCTTTTTGACAATCCACGCGTATCCTCATGCCATGCAGGCAGCTGTTGAGGCACGCGGTGATGATGATTTGAAGCTTTTGGGCGTGACCGTTATGACCAATTTGGATGATAACCGGTTGAAGGAAGCGGGCTACAAAGATAAAGCCGGATCGCTCGTGATTAAGCGATCATCACAAGCCAATCAAATTGGTATGGATGGTGTCATTTGTTCAGCGGCAGAAGCAAGTGCAATCCGTGCAACCGTTGGTCCTGACCTGCTGCTAGTGACGCCGGGTATCCGGCCTGCAAACAGCAGCGCAGACGATCAACGTCGTATAATGACCCCTAAAATGGCAATTGAGAATGGAAGCGACTATTTAGTGGTTGGCAGACCGATCTTGAATGCTGATAATCGTCGGACGGCGGCTGATGCAATCGTCGCAGAAATTGAAGACGCACTTTGAGTTGTTTTTAGGAGGAAGAGATGGCTAAAGGATATTGGATTGCTCGCATGGATGTAAACGATGTTGAGCGCTACAAAGACTACGTCTCTGGCGCGGCGTCTGCATTTGTAAAATATAATGCCAAGTTTTTGGTGCGGGGTGGTGAAGTCCATGAGCTTGAAGGCACCAGTCGCAAACGCAATGTAGTCATTGAGTTTGAAAGCGTTGAACAGGCGCTCGCTTGCTATAATGAACCAGCCTATCAAGCGGCAAAAGATATTCGCAATACAGTGGCAGATGGTGAGTTGATCATCGTTGAAGGCTTTGACGGCTAAGAGCAATAACGAGACTATAGGTTTAACGTGTCAGACATGAAGCTAGTAGTGGTGGGTGCAAGTGGCCGTATGGGCCTTGCTCTCGTTCGAATGATCCAAGAGATTGATGGTGTAACCTTGGTTGCAGCCGTTGAGCGCGAGGGCGCGCCTGCTGTTGGGCAAGATGCGGGTACGCTCGCGGGTTTGTCACAACCGCTGGGTGTTTGCATAACAGATGACGCACTCAATGCTTTCTTGAACGCTGACGGTGTGATTGACTTCACCGCACCTGCGGCCACCAATCAATATGCCGAATATGCAGCCCAAATGCGTATTGTTCATGTTATCGGAACCACTGGTTGTTCTGCTGATGATGAAGAAAAACTGCGTGCTGCAGGCCGTCATGCTGTGGTTGTTAAATCAGGCAATATGAGCTTAGGCGTGAATTTGCTGGCGGTCTTAGTGCGCCAAGCAGCAAAGTCACTGGATGCTGATTTTGATCTCGATGTTTTGGAAATGCACCATAAGCATAAGGTGGATGCTCCTTCTGGCACGGCATTGCTTCTAGGCGAAGCTGCGGCTGAAGGGCGGGGCATTGATCTAGAGGAAAACTCAGTGCGTTCGCGCGATGGCCATACAGGTGCGCGTGAAAAAGGGTCGATTGGCTTTGCAACACTTCGAGGTGGTTCTGTTGTTGGTTCTCACTCCGTCATTTTGGCAGGTGAAGGCGAGCGGATTGAACTCAGTCATATTGCAGAAGATCGCGCAATTTTTGCCCGTGGTGCCGTGAAAGCCGCCCTATGGGGCATGGGTAAGAAACCGGGTTATTACAACATGGCAGATGTTCTGGGTCTGCCAAAAGACGTTTAAAGGAAAAGCATATGCCACATACACTCGTTCTCGTTCGTCATGGACAAAGTGAATGGAATTTGAAAAACCTATTCACAGGTTGGCGTGATCCAGGTTTGACTGAAAAAGGCGTTGAAGAAGCCAAAGAAGGCGGCCGTAAGCTGAAAGCAAAAGGCATCACCTTTGACATTGCTTTCACTTCTGTATTGCAGCGCGCGCAGAAAACCTGCGATTTGATTTTGGATGAAATCGGCCAGCCGGGCCTTGAGACAATCAGAAATCAAGCGCTCAACGAACGTGACTATGGTGATTTGTCTGGCCTTAATAAAGATGATGCCCGTGCAAAATGGGGTGATGAGCAAGTTCACATTTGGCGCCGCTCTTATGATACGCCGCCTCCAGGTGGTGAAAGCCTGAAAGATACGGGCGCTCGTGTCTGGCCTTATTTCCTGCACGATGTTTTACCGCAAGTGATGGGTGGCAAAACCGTCCTCGTTGCAGCCCACGGCAATTCATTGCGGGCATTGGTTATGGCGATGGAAGGCTTAACACCAGAAGTGATTCTTCAAAAAGAAATCGCGACAGGTGTTCCAATGGTCTACACCCTAAATGACGACACCAGCTTGGCGAGTGTCGAAATTCTCGACTAGTTTGAAGGAATAGTTCTTTGCTGCTGGTCAATTTTTTCAAATTTCACTGGCAGATGATTTTGATAACGGCAGGCATTATTGCCTGCTGGGATTTCGCCTTTGTGTACCCTGTCAAAATACTGGTTATTTTTTTCCATGAGTTTGCCCATGGTGTTGCCGTCATTTTGACAGGTGGATCATGGGAAAGTTTATCCCTTAATGTGAATCAAGGCGGGCATGTCACGTTTAGAGGCGGCAACCGCTTTATTATTGCTTCTGCTGGATATTTGGGTTCGCTGATTTTTGGCGTCCTTTTATTCATTGCTGCAGTCCGTACGAATTTTGATCGTTATGTTCTCGGTTTTCTTGGAGGCGTGATGATCTTAGTGGCGGCAATCTATTCACGAGAAATGTTCCCCCTGCTTTTCTGCATCCTGTGTGGCGTTGCAATGATCGTGATTGCGCGGTTTGCTCATGCCATAGTGAGTGATTTGTTGCTCAGGATTTTTGGTCTGGTGAGCATGATCTATGTGCCATACGACATTTTCAACGACACAATACAGCGGTCCCATGTAAGATCTGATGCGCGGATTATTGCGGAAGAAATAGGTGGGGCAACTGTCTTTTGGGGCGGTTTATGGTTGCTGATTAGTGTTGTCGTCATTTTGGTGACAGTAAAGTTTTGTCTCAAACAGCAAAGTAATTTGTTTTCAAGTAAGAAAATAAACCTGCCAACCATGTAAATTTAGACAATTTTATTTTTAAAATAATGTTTTATTTCAATAAGTTAGACGAATTTTAGGGCAATTTAAGCATACTAAAACAGGAAAATTTTACTAGTATAAATTGTAAATTATGTCTTAACTTTAAATATTAGGGGTGAAGTATTTCCGAGACATTCCAATTTGTTCTGTGTTACATAGAGTAAATAGTGTGGGGATTTCGGGGAAATTTGAGTTGCGTATTTTGTATGCATGCGTTTGCATTTTTCTATTCATAGGCTGGGCCCATGGGGCAAATGCAAAGTCAGTCAGTGAACGGCTCAAGGCGTATTTTCAGCCTGAATGGCATGGGTTTTTTACCCCTTGTAATGGTAATTGCGCAGTCGGTATCTATGGTGGGGTTTTTTTAGATACGGGTCTTGAGCAAATTGTTGGCATTAGAAGGCCATTCGTTCCCGTTACAAATCTGGAATTCAATGATGATTTTCTGCTTGGTGTGACAGCATCAAAGCGTTTTTTAACGTTGGCAAATCATGTGCATCTTGAACTTGAGGTGGGCGCAGCACAGCGTTTTGGTATTCAAGATGAGCAAGAATTTTGGGTCGCGCCCTACATTCGATATGACGGGTTCTTTTGGAACAAGTATCTTTATACAAGCGTTGCCATCAACACAGGTTTGAGTATTTCGACAGGTGTTTCTGACGTTGAAGAGGCTAGAGGCGGAAGTTCAGGCGGCGATAATCTGCTGCATTTTTTATCACCTGAAATCACCTTTGCTTTGCCTGAACGAAAAGACATTCAAGCCACTTTTCGCCTTCATCACCGTTCGGGCGCCTATGGTGTTATTAGTAATACGCGAGGCGGTGCGCAATATTTGACGTTTGGCGTGCGGAAGTTTTTCTAACTGTCGGTTGAAACACCCGTTTCCCAGCCAAGTATCGCTTGTTTGCGTGTTAATCCCCAATGATATCCACAAAGTTTCCCCGTTGTTCCTAGTACGCGATGGCACGGTACAACGAAGGAAATTGGATTTTTACCAACGGCCGTACCCACTGCACGTGCTGCACCTTTGGGTTTATCCAAGTGAAGGGCAATATCGCCATAGGTGGTGGCTTTGCCGAATGGGATCTTGAGCAATGTTTCCCACACGCGCACTTCAAAATCAGTCCCAATAAAGACCACCCGCAGAGGCTGATCGGATTGCCATTCTCCACGGCTGAAAATGCGTGCGATATAAGGCGCTGTCTTGGCGCTATCTTGATTATACGCCGCATTGGGCCAGCGACGCGCCATATCATCAAAAGCGGCGACTTCTTCTCCTTCATCACAAAAGGCAAGACCCGCAAGGCCTTGATCAGTGACCATTACTAAAGCCTGCCCAAATGGCGATGGGTGAAAGGCCCAGTGAATTGAAACGCCACCACCCTTGGCTTTATAAACGCCCGGGCTCATGGCTTCGTGGGAGACGAAAAGGTCATGTAAACGCCCTGGGCTAGAAAGGCCCACTTCGTATGACGTGTCTAAAATGCTGGACGCTTCACGCAGCATGTTTTTGGCATGATCCAGTGTTAGGGCCTGCAAGAACGTTTTAGGAGAAATACCCGCCCAGCGTTTAAACAATTTTTGCAAGGAAAAGGGGTCCTCACCAATTGCTTTTGCAAGCGTTTCTAAGTCTGGTTGTGCCTTCGCATTCTCGGTTAGATATTCAATCGCCGCTCTAACGACAACGTAGTCGAGCGGGTTATCTAATGTATCTATCAGTGCTGAGGTTTGAGGCATCGCGTATTCCTTTGCTAACCGTCAAAGGCTAGCGAACAGCTCAATTTAACACCACCCGAAACTTGCGCTTCTTGGTTTTACACCCGTCTAACGTTTTGCCTCATACAAGGCAGCCCCAAATGCCTTGGCGAATGTGGTTTTATCATCGGGATTAAGAAACTGGCCAAGGCTTGCTCGTTCGCCACGTGCTGTGACGGAGATCTTTGTCACAACATCATCCTCATCGCGCGACAGGTGGAGTTTTACCCAATAGGGACTAAAGGTAATTTCGCGAACTTTTCCACGGGCCGAAACCCGCCGAATGATGAGTGCATCTTGGCGCACGATGATTTCTTCATAGGCTTTGGCTGAAAGGTAATTTGCCCGAAACGCGATATAAAGCAGTAAAACATCAAGCCCTAAAAATACAAACACGGGCCATGCGCCAACCATAACGTAAAAGAAGCCCATGCAAAAACACGTACCACCAAAAAGCAGCATTAAAACGATAAATCCGTTTTGGCTGAGCGAACGGTAGGGTCTAAGCGTTGCGGAGAAAATTTCCACAAACGGCTCATCGCTCTTTCCGTTTTCGCTTAAGGGCTTTACATCTGTAACCATGACAATTGCTAATATAGAAATCTAATGACAGACGCCAAGCCCAAAACGAAAAAATCAGTGACGACCGGCGCAAAGGCCGCACCGAAGAAGAAACGTATGCCGCGCAGAGCTTATAGCGAGGCGGAAGTACGTCATATTTTTAAGCGGCTTGAAAAGCAAAACCCTGAGCCGAAGGGAGAGCTGGATCACGTCAACACATTCACATTGCTGGTCGCCGTTGTGCTTTCGGCCCAAGCGACAGACATTGGCGTAAACAAAGCGACGAAAGAACTTTTTAAAATCGCGACGACGCCAGAAGACATGGTGGCACTGGGTGAAGATAAAGTGCGCGATCATATTAAGACGATTGGGCTTTATAAGGCGAAGGCGAAAAACGTTATCAAACTCTCTGAGATGTTGATTGCTGATCACAACAGCGACGTGCCGCCTGACCGCGAGATATTAGAAACTCTGCCAGGTGTTGGTCGCAAGACAGCCAATGTGGTGTTGAACATGGCCTTTGGTCAGCTCACCATTGCCGTTGATACCCATCTTTTCCGCATTGGTAACCGCTGCAAAATTGCACCGGGTAAAACACCGCTTGATGTGGAGCTTGCTTTTGATCGCATCATTCCCGACGACATCAAGTTTCATGCGCACCATTGGCTCATCTTGCATGGCCGTTACATTTGCAAGGCACGCAAACCAGACTGCCATAATTGTGTGATTGCTGATCTATGCAAGTCGAAAGAAAAGACCCATGATGTGCCACCCGTTGGCTATGATTTTTGATATTCAAAATTGGGTTTGGAGGCTTAGATGAAGATTACTGGGATTAAAGCATGGCAAGTTGATTTGCCTCTAAAAGAGGGTCGCTATAGCTGGTCTAATGGTAACTTCGTTGAAGTGTTTGATAGCACGGTTGTGGAAATCACCACGGATGAGGGCCTAAGCGGATATGCGGAATGTTGCCCGCTTGGTTCTGCCTATTTGCCCTCTTATGCGATTGGGGTTCGTGCTGGCCTGCAAGAACTTGCGCCGCACCTTATTGGCAAAAACCCACTCAATCTTGGTGAAATCAACCGAACAATGGATGCGGCTCTTAGAGGTCACCCCTATGCAAAAGCACCGTTAGATATTGCTTGCTGGGATCTACTGGGCAAAGCAACAGGCCAGCCTGTCTATTCTCTGCTTGGGGGTGCTGCACAGGATGATGTTGTTTTATACCGTGCCATTTCCCAACAAAGTGCGGATGAAATGGCCGCGAAGATTAAGACCTATTCAGCAGAAGGCTATACGCGCTTTCAATTGAAAGTTGGCGGCGATGCCAATGATGATATTGAGCGCATTTTTGCCACGCGTGAGGTTTTATCAGCGCAGGATACCTTGGTTGCAGATGCCAACACAGGCTGGACCCGCCATGAAGCCGCCCGCGTTGTTAGTGCGGTTGCAAATGTGGATGTCTATATCGAGCAGCCATGTATGACCTATGAAGAATGCGTCTCTATCAGGCGGCGAACGACAAGACCATTTATCTTGGATGAAGTTATCGACAATGCGGGTAATTTGGTGCGCGGTCTTAGCGAAGACGCGATGGATGTTATCAATCTCAAAATATCAAAAGTTGGCGGTTTAACGCGGGCGAAACTGATGCGGGATTTGGCCGTTGAATCTGGCATCCCGATGATTATCGAAGATACATGGGGTGGCGATATCACAACCGCTGCCATCGCCCATCTTGCGCGTTCGACACCAAGTGATTTTTGCTTTGCTGCAACGGACTTCAATAGTTACGGAACCGTGACAATTGCAGATAACGCACCGCAACGGGTAAAGGGCCGCATGACTGCATCAGATGAACCGGGATTGGGTATTAGGCCAATTTTCGATGTATTGGGTGAACCCGTATTGAGTTTTAGCTAGGCTGAAAGTTAGTCTGGATATTTATCCAGCATAAGCTCACCGCCTGCTGCCCAGTCTTCTTTTTCAATGTCGGTGATAACCACTTGAACAGCCGCCGCATTGCCGCCTGCCGTATTGATAAAAGCATCGGTTAGTTCTTGTGCCATTTTGCGCTTTTGTTCAGTGGTTCTGCCTGTCAGCATTTCAACACGAATAATGGGCATTGCATGTTCCTTATTTTGCAAATTGGTCATTTTAATCATCGGTGAACCGCGCCACGCGCATGGCACCACATACCAACGAAGAATATGACCAGATTCAATCTTGAGCTGTTAAATGGATATTGCAACGAGTTCGTACAGCTTTGGAAGCTAAAAGTTCTAGTGTCTGTATTGACTTGACCTTGTTGTGGGTCTTTAACGAGATCATCCGCGACGTCTTTAATCCGCCTCCATTTACAAGGCTGCGTCCATGTATCTGTACCTACCTATTGCCGAACTTCCGGTAAATGTGCTCATCTTCTTGGGCATGGGTGCGGCTGTGGGCTTTTTGTCGGGTATGTTTGGGGTTGGTGGTGGTTTTTTAATGACACCACTTTTGATTTTCTCAGGCATTCCATCGGCTGTTGCTGTTGCCACTGAAGCAAACCAAATTGTTGCGTCTTCTTTCTCAGGTGCGCTTGTTCACTTTCGTAGAAAAAGCATCGATTTTAAACTTGGCTCGCTGCTGCTGGCTGGTGGTTTGGTTGGCTCTCTTATGGGCGTGCTACTGTTTGGCTTTCTTCGACAAATTGGTCAGCTCGATCTCATCATTAAACTTGCCTATGTTGGCTTTCTCGGTTCCATTGGTAGTTTGATGCTTTATGAGAGCGTTGGCTTTATTCGTCGGTCGGCGCAGGCCGCGAAAGCAGGCAAGCAGCTGAAGGCGAAAATGCCGGGTCAGCACAACTGGATTCATGGGTTGCCGTTTAAAATGCGGTTTAAGCGATCCAAGCTTTATATCAGCGCAATCCCCGTCTTGTTGATTGGTGCGTTGGTTGGTGTTTTGGCAGCGATTATGGGTGTGGGCGGCGGCTTCATCATGGTTCCTGCCATGATTTATCTCCTTCGCGTGCCGACCAATGTTGTGATTGGAACCTCACTCTTTCAAATCATGTTCGTGACCATGTTCACGACAATCATCCAAGCAGGCTCCAACTTCACCGTTGATGTGATGCTTGCCTTCATCTTAATGGTTGGTGGAGTGGTTGGTGCACAGTTTGGCGCGCGTACGGGTCAAAAACTCAAAGGCGAGCAATTACGAGCGCTGCTTGCTTTAATCGTATTGGGCGTTTGCGCCCGTCTTGGCTATGAATTGATTGCGACGCCAGGCGAATTGTTCTCCATCGGATTTGGAGGGCACTAATGACCAATATAACAAAAGCCATCGTTGCTCTTATGGTTGGGTTTTGGGTGCAGGCCGCCAATGCTCAGCAATTGGTCACGGGTTTGACGAATGAAACGGTATTCATCACCTCAGACTTCAACGGGACCGAGCTTGTCATTTTTGGCACGATCAACGATATGCAAAAACCGGCAGGTGATACGGGTGAAGAGATTACCGTTGAGCGCTATGATGTTGTGATTGTGATGGAAGGTCCAAAAGAACCCGGCGTTGTTCGTAAGAAACAACGGGCCGCGGGTATTTGGATTAATAAGGAGAATGTCGAGTTCGGCGATATTCCGTCCTCTTATTTGATGCAAACATCGGCTGATATGGAAAAGCCGGGTTTCGATGATGCCTTAAAAGCTTTGCAGGTTGGCTTTGACTATATGCAGATGGGTGATATCTCCAATGTTGAAACGGACGGTGATGTCAAAGATTTTCGCAAAGCCATTGTTCGGTTGAAAATGGGAAACCAGCTTTATCGCCAAAACGTTGGTGTTGAGTTTTTGGGTGATAATCTGTTCAGAGCGCGTATCCAAATTCCACCACTTGTTCCTGTGGGTATCCATCAGGTACGTAGTTATTTGCTGCTTGATAATGAATTGGTTTCAGGCTCGACACATGCAATCAATGTCCGCAAGAAAGGTTTCGAGCAAGCGACCTATAGTTTCTCACGCAATTATGGCTATCTCTACGGTGTTATCTGCGTGATTATCGCGATGCTGACAGGTTGGCTTTCCAGCGTGATATTCCGAAGAGACTAATCCAGTTTACCCGCGTTTTTGATAAACGTGCACCCGTGCTTTGTGGTCTGGGTCAGAAATCGGTAAGGCTGCAAATTCGTCGCCCTTTTCCAAGACTTTCATAGAACCCGCTGACACCAAAACGTCCACTACATCGCTATAACCATGTTCATAATAATGGCTGTCGCTGATTGTATAAATGATGTGACCAGATGGTTTTAGAATACGCACGAAATCACCAATGGTTTGGGCAATCATATAACCGCTAACACCAACACAGACGATACAATCAAAGGCGTTATCATCCACGGGTAGTGGCTTGGTAAGGTCGGCTTGAAAATCGGTTTTGTAGATGTCTTTAGAGCGTGCAACATTGAGCATTTTTTGCGAAATATCGGTGCCTGCTAAATTGTGATAACCGTTTTCACGCAGAAGAACGCCCATAAGGCCCGTGCCAGCTCCTGCATCTAAAATGGAAGCATTTTTCGCAATATATTTTACAACATAGTCGCGGGTGGCGTCAGGGCCATTCCAACCGTAAAGGTCGTGTACATCGCGGTCATAGTCTTCAGCCCACGCATCAAAACGTTCGCGTGCTCGTTCGGTTTCTTTTGAAACTTTATACGCCCAACCAACGCGGTCCTGTCGGTCTTCTGGTAGAGTGTCTTTAATCTGCATAGTGCCCCTTAAGTCGCATCAAAGGGTTGCCATGCCCAAAGACCAACATAGTTTTCCGGTAGTTCTTCAAATCCAGATTTAAGTGCAAACTCACCAGCCCAAGTAAACGCTAAATAATGCGCTCCGGTAGGTGCCATTTTGAAAAATTCATAAATTTGTCGACTTACAAAGAACTTCCCAATACCACTTGCTTGGTGGTCGGGCAACACCACGCCATCGGCCATATGATAGCAAAGCCCGCCATCATGCATGGTACGGCAAAAAGCGACGCATTCGCCTTCATAAAGAACTTGAACCGCAAAGGGTGTTCGTTCCACGCTGACATGGGTGGCAGCCAAATCTTTTTTGCCAAGTTTACCGATTTCGCGAAACTTCAAGAAGGTCTCTGCGTCTACCATTTCGTAAATCACATCGTAGCCAGGCCCAAGATCGTCACTTGGTTTAGGGAAGGGGTTTGGCTCATCAGTTTGTTGCACCCAAAAACCCCGTTCTGGTGGGTCAAGAAGCTTCATGCCACCTGTTTGATAAAGATCTGGCTTATCACTCATTGCCATCATATAGCCGCCGGGCGGTGAGACCTTGTAAAAGTGATCGACGAGTTGCTTTATCATCGCCGTTCGAATTTGATCGGGTTCAGGATGCTCGGTGTCGATTGTTTCTTCGGTCAAATAATACCAAAGACCTCGGTCGCTGATAACGCGAGCAAAGCCCACCAATTTACCGCCGTCCATCGCATGAACCGCAAAATCTGTGTTTTCAAGCCCTCGTTTCGCAGCCGAAACATCATAGGTTTCACCAATCACCTTTGTCTTCAGTGTTTGGTATGCTGCATAATCAGGGATGGCGTCGATAATCTCGAACGAGGGGTTATATTGGTTCATCTTGATGAGACTTGTTTGTTGAACGTTGCGACTTGTATCTTGTCCCATCCAACTGTGTCAGGTGGGCAAGCAAGGATGTCATTTACAGAGAGAGAAAAACCTTGCGCTTCTATCAACCGGATTAATTCGTCCGCAGGTGGTTCAATCTCATTGTCATAGCGATATTTCAATTTGTCTTCGGTTTCACTCGCACTGCGTTGCGCACCGTGCCACGTCATTTTTAAAAGCTGGCCGTCTGGCTTAAGCATTTGGTGGGTAGCGGCAACCAGATCATCGAAAAGTTGTCCTTCGAATGTACCGAAAAACCCGATACCCAAGACGGTATCAAATTGGCCTTCAAGGGCCGCCATATGATCGAACACATCACCAGCAACGAACTGAATATCTGGACAAAGGACTTCTGCTTTGGTTCGCGCTTCTACTAGGGAGGGATGGTCGCCATATTCCAAGAACTCGAACGAGGCGGCATTAAGATCAAGGCCGATATAGGTCTCAGGCACGTCACCAAAGCGGAGCATGTTGTCATAAAGCATCGGGCCGCAGCCAAGGTTCAAAACTTTCTTGCCTGTCACATGGCGAAACCCAGAAAGCCAAAACTCTGCAACTTCTGGAAACGCTGCGTTCTTTGTCTGAACACTTGCATAATAGTTAGCTATATAACTTAATGGAGCTTGTGTCGCCATATCAACCAGATGTCCGCAAAATGAGGAAGGAAGAGCGATAGGGTTCACCTATTGCTGTTGAAGGGTCAAAGCGATTGACCTCGACGTTTGAAAGTAAATCGGTTTCAGCGGCTGGATAAAACAAGCATCCTAAACGAAATGGATCGCGCAAAATAACCGGTGCGTTGCTTGGCACAGCGGTCAAAAATCCATTCAACGTTTCAGATTTTGGAATGTGGTTTGAACTATCAAGATCCACCCCTAGAAGAACAGCTGAGATAACCGCGTCAAACTTTTCAAAAACATCACCGCCTTCAGCCAATTGGTTCAAGCAGGTGATGGCTTGTTTTTGGGGGCTATGTGCGATGATTTGATTGCCGAGATCAAAGGCCTCACGATCAAGCTCAAAACAAGTAACGGCTGCATCTGTCTGTTCTGCAACAGCGAGCGCTGTGAGAGGGAGCGGGCCAGAACCGATCACGGCAACATTCTGGGCAGATTTGAGAGCCTCTAAAACGGGTTCCGTCAAAATCCAGTAGGATTGATGATCAATAATGTCTGCCAAATGTTGCGCGGGATCGTTTAAATCTAAAATCGATCTTGCAGCGTCAATCTCTTTGTCAAACTCATATGCAGCCCTAATCTGATGCAAATACTCCAGCTGTGGTTTAACACGCGTATCCACCAAAATGCGCGCCGTATCAGCATTGTCAGCTTGCTGCATTAAGCCTTCCAGCTCCGTGTAAATTGGTTCGAGTATTTGATACCAAGGTGACACTGTCTGATAAGCAGCCTTGGCACTGCCGCTGGACAAATAGCTTCGGCTCAGTGCTTCTTTCGTCTCATCCCGCCCGCGCATTAAGGTGAGGCGTTTGGCGTAAAAGGCGATGACATTGGCAATTTCGATAATTTGCTCATCTAGTGATGCAGATTTTCTGGTCATTGACCGCGTTCCACAATTACGAGGGTAAAGCTCTTATGGGGCGGACCTTCCAGCACTTTGTAGTTTAGTCCTGCCAAGTGATCTAAATTCACGCTTGGATAAATGATCTGGCCAGAACCATCTGCGGTGCGAAAACATAGCAATGCTTTATCAGGGACATGATCAAGGAAGTGTTTGACGATTTTTGCTTTTTGTTCTTGGACAGCACCAACAACCAAACCAACGATCACGCAATCATAGTTCGAAAAGTCGGTAACATCCGTGCTTTCTTCATTGATGATGTTGAGTGCGTTCATGCCGAAAATATCCGCAACCGCGCGGGCTTTCACACAAGCGGCTTCATAGCGCTCCATGCAGGAAACCTTGGCACTTGGATTATTGCGTAAAAAGGCCATCGGCGATGTTGGGAACGGACCCGAGCCGACGAACAAAATATTTTGCAGCTCATAAGGGGCAAGGGCGGTCGTTTCGAAATCCAATGCCTTGTCATACCAATCATGGCTTCGAAAACGGGTGGCTATATCCGCACTGTGCTCAGCGATGATTTCGTCAGCAAGCAACTTCTCACGGTCATATTCATAATGGGCGCGTTTGGTGTGAAGCTGATCACGGTTTTTTTGGAATGTATGATTGTTTAAAACCAAGTCCACGGTTTCTTGGTCTACACCATCCAAAATAGGATCAAGCTTAGAATAGATTTCTTCCAGATGTTCGAGATCATCAATAGCCGTTTTAGCAATCTCAACACAAAGCGAGACAATTTCCTCGCTGGAGTTATAGACATCATATGTTGTCATGAAAAATTCCGAATTGTCCCAGCAAACAAATAAAAGCTAAAGGTTCCTAGGCGAAGATGGGTATTGGCGCAACGTAAAACAAGTGTCCCATTCAAAGTACGGACGTAACCAAAAAGCGATATTTCGGTGCGCTTGTCACTCCGCGTCAATCATTCATTTACCATAAAGGAGTAGCTTGGCTTTAACTCAAATGTCGAAAGCGTAAAAAAATGCTGTCAATTTTATCTCGTAAAGCCCGTATTTCACTGCTCTCATTACTTGTTGGCGCAGGTGCAATGGTTTCAACCACGCTTGTTTCAGATTTTGCAAAAGCCGCAGAATCAATCGAGGTAACGGTCGATCATGCTAAAGTTATGCGTGTCTCAAAACCGGCCGCAACGATTATCATCGGCAATCCCGGTATTGCCGACGCTACCGTGCAAGATTCCACCACATTGATCATTACAGGTAAAAGCTTCGGCGTTACCAATATGATTATTTTGGATAAGGATGGTGACCCGATCGCCGATACGCTTTTGACAGTTAGAGGGGAAGCAGTAAACGCTGTAACGGTCTATCGTCGTACAGATCGTGTGACTTACAGCTGCTCACCAAGCTGCGAACGTTCGCTTGCTCTTGGCGATACTGCTGAATCCTTCGGCCAAGTACAAACCCAAGTTCAGCAGCGCAACACATTTGCCGGTTCTGGTCAGTAGGTAAGAGAATCTCTCTTACATACCTTCTACAAAACTAAGCATAAGTTGATGGGCGATCGCTGTTTCAGGCGGCGCCCAAAAACCTTCTGGATGGGTGTTTTCCAAAATCGCCCGAGTTTCATCACGGGTAAACCAGCGACAAAGATCTAGCTCATCATCAATCTTGATGTCCGTTGACGTCGCTTCAGCAAAACAGCCAATCATCAACGAAGATGGAAACGGCCAAGGCTGACTAGAATGATAGCGCACGCGGCGACACGTGATGCCCGCCTCTTCTAAAATCTCGCGACGCACCGCCTCCTCAACAGTTTCACCAACTTCAATGAAGCCAGCAAGCGCTGACACCATGTTTTCGGGAAAATGCGGGCTGCGACCAAGCAGACAGCGATCGCCGTCAACGGCAAGCATAATGGAAACAGGGTCCGTGCGTGGGAAATGCGTAATGCCGCATGGTTCGCAACGTCGTGCATAGCCTGCTTGTATTGTCTTGGTTTTGGTCCCGCATTTTGGGCAGAACTGACTGTTTCGATGCCAAGCAACCAAAGAACGTGCTTGGGCAATCGCACCAATTTCTTGGCCTCGTAGTACCCCACCTCTTGCAGCAGAGCGCAAATCGATGGCTTCCATACCGTCAGGAAACTCTTCGCGTGGTGCAATACCAAGCGCAAACTCTGGCTCACCATTTTTCGTTATGCCGAGGAGATGAGCTTGACGAATGTCTTCGCCTAAAATTTGTATGTCGTGAGAAGTAAAGATGGCATCAAATGGTTTGGTTGATTTTACGAGCTGGCCATGGCCAACCACAATATGGAACCGAGCGTTGTCATGGCGTGTTAACGTATCGAAATCGAGCGTATCGCGCTGCTCGCCCAGACGGTCGAGCGTGTTGCCAGTAAAGCCATTTTTATCACTTAAATCACAGGCGGTATTGAAGAAATCAGTTGTTTTGCTCACATCGCGTCTTTCGTTGTTATGAAAGTCATTCGCCTTCACCAAATTTGTCCGCGACTAAATCACTAAGCGCCTGTATGACGCTTTCTGCATCGGTGCCAGTTGCGGCAACATCGATAGTGCAGCCGGGAGCAGCGGCCAACATCATAAGCCCCATAATAGAAGTGCCGCCGACAGAACTACCATCTCGGCTTACAGTGACTTCGGCATTATGGTTTTCCACACACTTTACAAATTTTGCAGACGCGCGAGCATGAAGGCCGCGGATATTACAAATTGTCAGTGTTTTTTCGATCATTAAAGAGCGGTCATTCTGCTGCCAATACGTGGCTTGCAACATGAATATATTTGCGGCCAGAATCTTGTGCTTCCACCAAAACATTGGCCATCGGTTGCTCAACGCGCACGCTGGCAAGCTTCACAAGCATTGGAAGATTGATACCTGCGATGACTTCGATACGGCCCGGTTCCATCGCGGAGATCGCAAGATTGGAAGGTGTGCCGCCGAACATGTCTGTGAGCAAAATGACGCCGCGGCCACTATCAACTTTTTTAATCGCAGCCAAAATATCATCGTGGCGCTTTTCGACATTGTCGTCGGCCTCGATGCAAACTGTTTCGCAGTGTTCTTGTGGTCCAACAACATGTTCCAGCGCTGAGCGAAATTCTTCCGCTAACTTTCCATGTGTCACTAAGACCAAACCGATCATTGTGCGCTCCGACGCGATGTCTTGCTATTCATTATTGGTTGCTGCCTTTTGAATTTGCAGCCTTGATAAAATGGCTCAAAGTTTGAAATTAGCAAGCTAAAAATGTGAAAATATGCAGCAAACGCTATCGGTGTGTGGGAATCTTTTTGGAAGTTGGGATCGCTGACCCAGAAAAATCACACGTTTTTAGGCAAAACCCATCGGATTTTTTTCATCCTGAGGAAGGGTTTTGAGAATGGTTCTAATAATGACGGACGCATCGGGGTTACGTTCAGCGATATGTATTCTGCGAACTTTTATACCGGCGATGGTTTCATAATTTAGGTTTTCATCGGGCATGCGTTCAAGGTCATGGTGGGGCACGAGGTCAACCACAAGATCAATTGCGGCGTTACGGCGGGATTCAATGTTGATTATACCGACGCCCCGTATTTCAATTTGACCGAATAAATTATCGGGTGCTTCTCCGACCAAGTGATTGTCATGTGATGTGATAATAACCTGATCATCGGCAACCAAATGGCCAGTTGCTCTTGCAAGCTCAGCTTCATCGATGAGCCGAAGAGCGATGGATGATTTTCCACTGTTAGACGGACCACGTAAGAGAACGCCTTGGCCGTATACTTGAACAAGTGTTGCATGAATTGTTTTTGGCATGGCTGTCGGTTTTAGCTTGCTGGTAGACGAACAACGAAACGAGCGCCCGCGCGGCTCTCGTTCCCGTTTTCATCTTTCGTCATAATGTTTTCAGCGTGGATGGTACCATTATGGGCTTCGATAATCTGTTGAGTGATTGATAGGCCAAGTCCTGAATTGTCGCCGAAAGTTTCGTGGTCGGGGCGGTCTGTATAAAAACGGCGGAAGATCCGTTCGATTGCAGCAGGATCAATGCCCGGCCCGTTGTCTTCCACCTTGATAACAATATCGCGTTCATCTTTGGCTGCAGATACGATAATTTTGCCAGTGTCTTTTGGAATAAAGGACCGTGCATTATCAATCAGGTTATTGAGCACTTGCCCAATGCGACCATCATGACCTTCAATTTGAAGCGACCCCATTTTTTCTGGTGGCAAAATGAGCCCAACGATCACCTGCTCGCCATGTACTTCATTGGTGAAGGAGATGAGAGAGGTTAGAAGTTTTCTGATAGAAACAGGATCGGCTTGTTCTCGAGCAAGCTCTGCATCCAGTCTCGACGCATCAGAGATGTCAGTAATTAGCCGATCTAAACGCAGCACATCGTGTTGGATAATTTTCAGGAGTTTCTCACGGTTCTCTTCCGATTTGGCAAGCGGCATTGTTTCAACAGCACTTCGAAGTGAGGTGAGGGGGTTTTTGAGTTCATGTGAAACGTCAGCGGCAAAATTACCAATTGCGTCGATACGGCCATAGAGTGCGTCTGTCATGTCACGAATGGATTTTGATAATTCGCCGATTTCGTCTGAACGCGCACCAAAGTGAGGAATTTTCGTGCGCCGTGCTTTGGAGCCAGTTGTTCGCACGGTGTCAGCAGCATTAGCAAGGCGTCGAAGTGGGCTTGCAATCATGGCCCAAAGCACGATTGACAATATGATTGTCACCGCAGCTGCAACGAGGAACACGCGATAAATTGCCATACTCTCAGATTGAACGGCCTTGTCGATATCGTCCCCTTCTGTTGAAAGCAGCAGCGACCCTAGCACAGCTCGGAAACGTTGGACGGGAACAGCAACAGAGACAATAAGTTCACCTTCTTCTCGTACCCGAACCACGCTGGAATTATTCCCCTTAAGGGCAAGCTCTACTTCGGGATAATTATTCCCATTATTGCCGCCATGTTCTTGGTAAGTTGGAAAGCTTGAGCGCTGAAGGTTGTTATGAAGAAAACTACCGATACGATCCCAAAATGGTTCTGGCTCAGGGTTTATACTTGGTAGGTCAAATCGCAAAATATCTCCGCCCCGATAGAGAAACTTCGAGTCAATAATAAGCTCACCACTGCGATCATAAATCCGAGCACGTAGTTTTTTAGGCTCAATCAATTGGCGTAAAACGGGCACAACCTTTTGTGGGTCGATTGGAAAGTCCAAGCTTTCAATTTCAGGCAAGATGGTCCCATCAGGTCCACCGACTTGCAGGGCAAGTAGCTTTTCAGGATCAATGGTAATTGCATCGCGTTCAACGTTTGCTGAGGCTGATAACGCACCCGCTATGATTTTGCCTTGAGTGAGAAGACTTTCAACCCGTGCCTCGATCAAGCCTTTTCGAAACTTGTTAGAAAGCTGAATACCGGAAACAAGAACGATGAGGGCAACAAGGTTTAAAACAATGATCTGCCGCAACAAGCTCGAAAAAGCCGTCGCGGTGATCCATTGAACGATTGACTGAATGATCCCTTTTCGCTTCTTCTTCGATGCAGCGACAGGTTCAGCTGTTGGCGAATCTTCGGTGTTGATATCGGATGGTTGAGATGAGGTTAGAAAACGAGACAAGCTCGAAAAGCGGGTGCGCTTTTCGGACTTAGCGTCTGTTACATCTGTTTGATCCAACTCGGCGACCATAAAGGGTCCATCGTCCTTATGTGTGAAGTCTCAATAAAAAGGCTGAAAACAGAATACACTGAATAGCGGTGCCGTTCTATCCTTCCTTGAAACGATAGCCAACACCGTAAAGCGTTTCGATCATCTCAAAATCATCATCAGCAACTTTAAACTTTTTTCTCAGCCGCTTGATGTGACTATCGATTGTGCGGTCATCAACGTAGACTTGGTCATCATAGGCGGCGTCCATTAGGGCGTTTCGGCTTTTCACAACGCCTGGACGTTGCGCTAAGGCGTGTAGAATCAAGAATTCTGTGACAGTCAAAATGATATTTTGGCCGTTCCATGCGCAGGTATGACGCTCTGTATCCATAACCAACCCACCACGATCGAGCACGGTGTCTGCTTCTTCCGGTTTTGGCGGTGCAGATGGGTCTCTTGGCTGAGAGCGGCGCAAAATGGTTTTTACACGTTCAACAAGCAAGCGTTGGGAGAATGGTTTGGTGATGAAATCATCAGCGCCCATTTTCAAACCAAACAATTCATCAATTTCATCGTCTTTAGATGTAAGGAAGATCACTGGCATTTCGCTCGCTTGGCGAACGCGGCGCAATAATTCCATGCCATCCATACGCGGCATTTTAATATCAAAGACTGCGAGATCTGGCGCTGCTTGTTCAAAACCAGAAAGTGCTGCATTGCCGTCAGTATAAGTTTGAACATTATATCCTTCGGCTTCCAGCGCGATGGATACAGAGGTCAAAATATTCCGGTCATCATCAACTAAGGCAATCGTTGGCATGGATATTTCCCTGTTATTTATCATGGTGGACCGAAATGTAGGTCCAATGTGTGTCCCAAATAGCAAAACCTTGAGAGAAGGTTCCACCTATATATAGGGTATGTCGGTCGAATTATGGGAAAAGTATGGCAACTCCCCCCTATCGCCATCGCGAAACTGCCAACAAGTTGAGTAGTTATCTCTGGTTTTTGGCAACAAGCCCCTTAAATGCATCCACTTCCGCTACACTTCGTTCCGAATGGTCGGCTCAGGAAGCATCTGCAATAGTGATGCTGTAGCTGTTCTTGCTGGTGGTGGTTGTGGCCTCCATGAAGGTAATTGAGACAATGTGCTCGTGCGTTCAGGTTTAGCCTTTAATTTCAAAGGCAAAAAGTCTTTATTTATGGAATAATTTAACGCTGAGCGAGAAATCGTGGGGTATTTTTGTGTCTGGAATTGGGTTGTTGTGGCCTTTTAATTCAATATCCAAGCGCGTATTTTGCCATTGCTTAACAGCTTATTATTTTATCGCTTTCCAAATTAAGTATTCGGTTCGGCCAATGATATTATTTTTACCCTAAAATTATATTTATCTGCATTATTTCACCCTCAAATTTTGAATATTTTAATGTTAATGGCCGACATTCTTCCCCTGATGTGGCAGTAGCCCGCTTGCTTGAGGGCCTCTCAAATATTCTAACCTTCCCTAAAGCGTGGCGCTTGTGCGTCCACACAATGATGCGCAGCTAATTTTGATTTTGGAGCAAAAATATGAATATCGGCGTTCAGCACGGCATTTGGAACAAAGACTTTGCGGCAGATAAAATGGGGTTGGAAGGTGTAGGCACAATTCATTGGAATTATGCAACAGCTGAACTTTATGAGCAGTCGCTTAGAAAACGTGAGAGCGAATTGGCTCTGGGCGGTGCGCTTGCCGTTGATACGGGGCAGCATACAGGCCGCTCCGCGCAGGATAAATTCATTGTTCGTGATGCAAGCACCGAAGATAAAGTTTGGTGGGATAATAACAAAGCGATGGAGCCAAATAAGTTCTCCGTTTTGTGGCAAGATATGCTTGCTTACGCCAAAGGCATGGAGCTTTATGCTCAAGATTTGAACGGTGGTAACGACCCAGCAAACCGTTTGTCAGTTCGTGTTTTCACAGAATATGCGTGGCACTCACTCTTCATCCGCAACATGCTTGTTCGCCCTGATCGTTCAGAGCTTGAGGACTTTGTGCCAGAGATGACGATTATCGACATCCCAAGCTTCAAAGCTGACCCAGAGCGCCATGGTTGCCGCACTGAAACAGTGATTGCTGTGGATTTGACGCGCAAAGTCGTTTTAATTGCCGGTACATCTTATGGCGGCGAAATGAAGAAATCTGTGTTTGGAGCGTTGAACTATCTGCTACCAAACAAAGGCATTATGCCGATGCACTGTTCAGCAAACACAAATGATGCTGGTGAAACGGCTGTCTTCTTTGGCCTTTCTGGTACAGGTAAAACCACTCTATCGGCTGACCCAAACCGTACGCTTATCGGTGATGATGAGCATGGTTGGAGTGACGATGGCATCTTCAACTTTGAAGGTGGTTGCTACGCAAAAACAATCAATTTGACCCGCGAAGCTGAGCCAGAAATTTACGACACAACAAGCCGCTTTGGTACGATCTTAGAAAACGTAATGCTGGATGCCGATACACGCGTTCCAGATTTCTTTGATAGCTCAAAAACAGAGAATGGCCGTTGTTGCTACCCAATCGATTTCATTTCAAACGCAAGTGAAACAGGCCGCGCACCGCATCCAAAGAACATTGTGATGTTAACAGCTGACGCTTTCGGGGTTATGCCGCCAATCGCGCGTCTAACACCTGCACAAGCCATGTATCACTTCCTCTCTGGCTACACAGCGAAAGTTGCTGGCACAGAAAAAGGTCTAACAGAACCAACAGCAACATTCTCAACATGCTTCGGTGCGCCTTTTATGCCGCTTCACCCTTCTGTTTATGGTGAGCTTTTGAAAGCCTTGATTGCTAAGCATGATGTAACATGCTGGTTGGTCAACACTGGTTGGACTGGTGGCGCCTATGGTGAAGGGTCTCGTATGCCAATCAAAGCAACACGTTCTTTGTTGACGGCAGCTCTTGATGGTTCTTTGAACGATGCTGATTTCCGTACTGATGCGAATTTTGGCTTCAGTGTTCCTGTGGAAGTAAGCGGTGTTGATACGTCAATCCTCACACCGCGTAGCACATGGGCAGATACAGCTGCTTATGATGCGCAAGCAGAAAAATTGGTTTCTATGTTTATTGAGAACTTTGGCAAATTTGAAGAGCATGTAAATGCTGACGTTCGCGCTGCAGCGCCTCAGTCAGTACTTGCTGCTGAGTAAATTTAGCCGATAATCTTTATTAAAAGGGCAGCATTTAGCTGCCCTTTTTAATGACAGCAGTCAAAATCTTTAGCGTGACTGAATAACGGGTTCTAGCGTGCTTGGTAGTGGGTTTCTTGGGTTGAAGCCGCCGAAACTAGAAGCTGCTTGGTCTGTGGTGACAATAACCACATTACTGCCGCCATTCTTGGTTTGTGCAAATTCTGCAATTGTTTTGTAGACGTTAATATCAACATTGAGTCCAACGGTTTCAGCTGTGGCTGGCGCAGCAAGAACACTAAGGGATAGAATTGCTAGGGCTAATTTTTTCATTTTAAATCTCCAATCATAATACAAGCTGTGGGCGCACTTTATTGGCGTTGCGTCCGTTGCATTAGATTTGGGTGCCCATCCAGCTTTATACAAATCACCTTCAATACACATAATTTGGCGCTTTGCGTGATTTGAGCGTCCAATTTAAGCCTTCTTTAAGCCTGGTAGCGCAATTTGGGGCCATGAAACAAATGCTGGCAATCACTCTTCAACCATTTTCATCGACCCGACATGATGTGGTGTTTTTCACACCGTCTATGGTGGGTTTGACACTTGTTTTGATGGTGGGTTTTACGCTTGGGTTTTTAATACCCCACGGCGCTGTGGATCCTTATGACAAGTTGGTTCATGGCACATTTTTCGCCGCCTTTTTGTTTTTTTCAGGAACAGCGATTAGAGACATCGCTTTGTTTCCTGTCCTTGGTGTCATTGTTTTGGCAGTGGGCAGCGAGATTATTCAAGGCATGGTGCCAGGTCGTATTGTTTCACTAGAAGATATCTATGCAAATGGTGGCGGTTGCCTGCTTGGCCTGTTTCTATTGCGTTTCAAAGCGGTCTATATCGCATTGATCGATAACGTGCCCTTTCTGCGCTCGTAAACACATCAACCAATCACGTTAGTTGTCTTCATTTGTGAAGACTGTTAAACCGCGTCATCCAATGTAAATGGCGAGCGACTTATTGTGAGTGATGAAACGGACTACTTAAAGCAAGCGGAAATAATCTCAAAAGCCCTGCCCTATATGCAACGCTATGAGGGTGCGCGGGTTGTTGTTAAATTTGGTGGCAATGCGATGGGTGATGCGGCGCTTCATAAAGCGTTTGCCCAAGACATCACGTTGCTTCGTCAATCAGGCGCTGATCCCGTTGTGGTTCACGGTGGTGGTCCACAAATTGGTGCGATGCTGGATCAACTGGGAATTGAAAGCGAGTTTAAGGGTGGCCTGCGGGTAACGACGAAAGAAACGGTTCAAGTGGTTGAGATGGTGCTCGCTGGCTCCATCAACAAAGACATTGTCCAATCAATTTGTGCAGAAGGCGGCTATGCTATCGGGCTTTGCGGCAAAGACAGCAATATGATGAAGGCGCGCAAAATGGTGCGTACTGAAGTCGATCCTGAAAGCAATATTGAGAAAATTATCGATCTTGGCTTTGTCGGTGAACCAGTAGATTTTGAGCCGACCGTGTTTCAATTGGTGTTTAACATGGGCATCGTCCCCGTTATTGCGCCTGTCGCATCGGATGACAAAGGCAACACCTATAACATTAATGCTGATACGTTTGCAGGAGCGGTTGCAGGTGGCTTAGAGGCTGAACGTTTGTTGTTTTTGACCGATGTTGCAGGTGTGCTTGATAAAAATGGTGAGCTTATCAGAGAGCTAAGTGTCAAAGAGGCGCAAGCCTTGATCAAAGACGGCACGGTTTCTGGTGGTATGATTCCTAAGGTAGAAACCTGCATTGCTGCGATCGAGCAAGGCGTTAATGGTGTTGTGATCGTCGATGGTAGAAAACCACACGCGGTTCTGCTTGAAATATTTACCGAGCATGGTGCTGGGACACTGATTACTCCATGACAGACCTAACACGCTTTAAAGACGTCGATGCGTGGGTATTCGACCTCGACAACACACTCTATCCTCGTTCATGCGATTTGTTTGCGCAGATGGATGTGCGGATGACCGCCTTCATCGAAAACCTTCTTGATTTGCCGTTTGATGACGCGCGTAAAATCCAGAAAGATTATTATCGCGATTATGGCACCACATTGCGTGGCTTGATGATTGAGAAGAAAATCAACCCGAAGGATTATCTGGATTTTGTCCATGATATCGACTACGCGCCAGTAAAGGATGCGCCCGATCTTCGAGCAGCATTGCAGCAGCTACCAGGCCGTCATGTGATTTTTACCAATGGCGATGTTCCCCATGCAAAGCGCACCACGGATCGTCTTGGCATCACCGACCTTTTTGATCATGTCTATGACATTGTCGCATCTGATTTAATGCCAAAGCCACATCGTGCGCCTTATGAGAATTTTCTTGAGGTTACGGGCATCGACCCGACACGGGCTGCGTTCTTTGAAGATTTGCCGCGTAATCTTGCTGTGCCCCATGAGATGGGCATGCGTACAGTGCTGGTAACGGACCCGCCAACTGGCTCAGTGCCGCGCATGGAGTGGGAAACCATGATTTCCAACCAAGACCATGTTCATCACACAACTGATGATTTGGCGGTGTTCTTGAAGCAAGTGCTTGAAGCGCTTTAGATCGTTCCAACCGTTTTAAGTTTGGCGCGTGGGTGTACTTCCGCCTGCGAAAGAATTGCTGTTTGAGGGCGGAACCGATCGACGATAGAGCGAACATGGCTGCGGATGCCTGGACTTGCGAGGAGAACAGGTATCTCACCCATTCTCGCCGCTTCCTCAAAGCCTTCGCGCACAGCCACCACAAATTCTTGGATTTTTGACGGAGCGATGGCCAATTGCTTGTCTTCACCGTCACCAACCAGCGCTTCTGCAAAGGATGTTTCCCATTCAGGTGAAAGGGTAATCATCGGCAAGTAACCAGATGGTGAGGTGTTTTGCGCAGTGATTTGACGTGCCAAGCGAGAGCGAACATGCTCCACCAAGCCCGAGGTTGTGTTAATCGCACCAGCAGCTTCTGCAATCGCTTCCAAGATGCTTGGTAGATCGCGAATAGAAACCCGCTCAGACAGCAGCCCTTGCAGCACACGTTGAATGCCGCTGACTGTAATTTGGCTCGGCACCATATCATCAACCAGTTTGGTTTGCTGTGGGGTTAAATCAGTAAGCAAGTCTTGCACAAGTGAGTAGGACAAGAGCTCAGAGACATTGGCTTTCATCACTTCAGACAGATGGGTGGACACAACCGTTGCTGGGTCAACCACTGTATAACCAAGCGCATCAGCATCAGGACGCTGTTCTTTACCGATCCATGTTGCGGGCAAGCCAAAGGTTGGTTCTGTTGTTGTGTGGCCTTGCAATGATACCTTATTGCCTGTTGGGTCCATGACCATCAGTTTGTCAGGATAGACCTCACCTTGCCCGGCGGTAACTTCCTTGACCTTGATTTCATAATCATTTGGCTTTTGCTGCAAATTATCAAGCAGGCGCACAGATGGCATAACGAAACCAAGATCGTTTGCTAGTTGACGACGCAGCGCTTTGATCTGCTCAGTCAGGCGATCGGATCCGTTGTTATCATTGATCAAAGACAGCAGCCCATAACCAACTTCAATGCGCAGGTCGTCCATTTTCAGGCTATCGCGAATATCAGGTTCTTTCTGGGCTTGACCTTCTTCTTGCTCAGCCATGACTTCTTCCATGGCTTTTTCGTTGGTGGCGGTTTGGTTCTTCCTAAAGCCCACATAGGCGAGATATCCCGCGCCCCCTGACAAAGTAAGGAAGATCATTGTTGGCATCCCTGGCAAGAACGCCATGAAGGTCATCACGAAAGATGACATGCCGAAAGCTTTTGGATAGTGGGTAAGCTGTTTGATAAGCGCCTTATCAGCAGCACCGCGTACACCTGCTTTAGAAACCAGAATACCAGCAGCGGTTGAAACAATGAGCGCTGGAATTTGGCTGACCAAACCATCACCGATGGTAAGCAATGTGTAGGTGCGACCTGCATCTGCAAACGACATATCCTTTTGCATGATACCAATAACAATGCCGCCAACCACGTTGATGAAGGTAATCATCAAGCCCGCAATCGCGTCACCACGCACGAACTTTGACGCACCATCCATGGCACCAAAGAAAGAGCTTTCATCTTCAAGGTCTTTACGACGCTGGCGGGCTTCATCTTCTGAAATAATACCCGCAGACAAATCAGCATCAATTGCCATTTGCTTGCCGGGCATCGCATCCAAGGTGAAGCGGGCAGCAACTTCCGCGATACGGCCAGAACCTTTTGTGATGACGATGAAGTTCACAATCACGAGGATTGCAAACACAATCAGACCAATGATGAAATTACCGCGCGAGACAAACTCGCCGAAGGATTCAATGACATTGCCCGCAGCACCCGTACCCGTATGACCATTGGCAAGGATAAGGCGGGTTGAGGCGAGATTGAGCGCAAGGCGCAACATGGTCGCAATCAACAGAACTGTTGGAAAGCTGGAAAACTCAAGCGGTGCTTGGATGAACAAAGCAGTCATCAAAACAAGCACAGCAAAAGTGATGGAAATTGCCAAAAAGAAATCCAGCATAAAGGCTGGCATTGGCATGATGAGCATCACGATAATAATGATCACACAAAGGGCAAGACCAATATCACCTTGGCGCAGGAAGGCAAACAGCTTGGAGACTGAAGCCCCGCCGCCTGCCGAATTACTATCGCCTACACTCGTATTTGCCATTATTTGTCCAGCCAGAACCACCACACATTCAACAGGACACACTTCGCCCTATGAACCACTAGGCAATTTTTGCCGCGTTCGTGGTTAATGGCAGGTTAATTTTTGGTATTTCACTCGCAAAAAAGTCATCAAATGATGGTGTGGGTCAGTTTGCGCTTGGTTATGAACTGGCTTATGTATCGAAGAGTTCAAATTGAAGAGTGGTTTTATGTCTATCAAACATGTTCGATATGCTTTGTGGGGTCTTGTGGCAATTGCGGGTGGTGCCTTTGGTGGCTACTTCTACGTCAACGGTTTTGACACCAGCGGCTCACTCAATAAAACGGTGACCAAGGTAACAGGCAAAGCCTCAATTGGCGGCCCGTTTGAACTGGTAAGCCATGAAGGCAACAAAGTAACGGAGGCCGCCCTTAAAGGCTCGCCAAGCGTTGTGTTCTTCGGCTTTACACATTGCCCAGAAATCTGCCCAACCACCTTGTCAGACATTAATGGCTGGCTTGAAGAATTGGGTGATGAGGGCAAATCGATCAAAAGCTACTTTGTGACCGTAGACCCAGAGCGCGACAGTCCTGAAGTGATGAAAGACTATGTTACGACGTTTTCTGATCGCATTGTTGGCCTTACGGGAACGCCTGAAAAAGTGTCACAGGTTTTGAAAAACTACCGCATTTATTCAAACAAAGTACGCCTTGGCGATGGTGATTATACGATGGATCACACAGCGTCGGTTGTTTTGCTTGATGGCGATGGTAACTTTGTCTCAACCGTCTCTTATGGCGAGCTTGCTGAGACGGCAGTGAAGAAACTTCGCCTGCTGGTAAAACGCAGCTAATTCTGCTATATTTCGCGGATGTCTTATGCAGTCCAAAACACATTTGTAGCCCTTGTCATCGGTGGCGTATTCACCAGCTTGGGCGCGGCCACAATGGCCTGGGCCCATGAAGGCACCGCCATCTGGATAGAACTGCGGATTGCCGACTTTGCCAACTGCTTTGTGTTTTAGAGCGGTAGGTGCTCTAGCTCTAAGCTTTTATCCCGCCATCGCGCTTCTGATTTCACCGGGTTGTGGGATTTCAATGCCGTCATCCATGTAAAGCCGTAGTTTGTTGCGTAGGGTGCGGATTGAGATGCCGAGGATATTGGCGGCATGGGTTCGGTTACCTAGACAATGATCGAGCGTGTCCAAAATCAAATCGCGTTCTACTTCTGCAAGCGGTGTGCCGACCAAGGTGCGGGTGACAGCCTCTGCTGTCATGGCTGCTTGGCGGGCAACAGGGTCGCTGGCTGCGCCAATCATTCCATCTGAGAATTCAGAACCATCTGGCATGATGATCGCTTCAGGGCCGATTGCCTCGCCTGTTGCAATGAGGACGGCGCGGTGGATTGCATTTTCAAGTTCGCGCACATTGCCCGGCCATGGATTGCCTTGAACGAGCCGTTCGGCTTCTGGGCTCAAAGCGCGTTCGGGCATGCCATTGGCTTTGGCATATTTGATCGCAAAATGCTTTGATAGGGCGACAATGTCATCAGGGCGCTGTCTGAGGGCTGGCAGAGACAGGTTCACCACATTCAAGCGGTAAAGAAGGTCTTCGCGGAAGGTGCCTTCCTTGACGGATTCCTTGAGGTTGCGGTTTGATGTTGCAAGGATGCGAATGTTGACGGAAACAGGCTTCGTGCCGCCAACACGGTCAATTACCCGCTCTTGGATAGCGCGTAACAGCTTGGCTTGCAGGCGCACATCCATTTCGCTGATTTCATCAAGCAGCAATGTGCCACCGTCAGCTTCTTCAAACTTACCAATGCGGCGTTGAACAGCGCCTGTGAAGGCTCCTTTTTCATGGCCGAATAATTCAGATTCCAAAAGGTGCTCAGGGATTGCCGCACAATTGACTGAGATGAATGGTTTGTCAGAACGGTTGGATTTCGAGTGGACAAACTTTGCGACCACTTCCTTACCGGTGCCGCTTTCGCCTGTGATCAAAACAGAGGCGTCAGATGGTGCAATTTGTTCTGCAAGTTTTACAACATGGCCCATAGCAGGGTCACGGAAAACGAATTCTAGGGATTCTTTTGCAACGGCTTGGATAACAGCGGCAATGAGCTCGGCGTCTGGTGGCAAAGGAATATATTCTTTTGCACCTGCACGAATAGCATCAACCGCAGCAGTGGCATTGGTTTCCACACCGCATGCAACGATTGGTACGTGTATACGCTCAAAATCGAGCTGGCCCACAAGCTGGCTAATGTTAACCGAGACATCGACGAAAAGCAGATCAGCACCCTTGCCCGAACGCAGCGTCGCCATGGCGCCCGCTACATCATCCACATGCATCACTTTCGCACCGCCATCCATCGCGATTTTGGTGGCTGTAGAAAGTTGGCCGTTCAAAGGTCCAATAATAAGAAGGCGCATTTTTCTATCTTTCTAATCTTGTGCAATTATTTCAGTCATGGTGACGCCGAGCTGGTTATCAACCAGCACAACTTCGCCACGCGCGATAAGGCGGTTATTTACGAAGACATCGATGCTCTCACCAACTTTTCGGTCGAGCTCCAAGATGGACCCGCGATCAAGTTTCATCAGGTCTGCTACTTTCATGCGGGAGCGACCGAGTACGGCTGAGACTTTAACCGGCACATCAAAGACGGTTTCCAGATCAGCGGGGTTTTTCTCTTCGATAATCCCGTCATCGGTTTCTTTTGACGGTTGGGCATGTTCATTCAGCGCAAGTGATGCACCGCTGCCGTCATCCATAGCTGGCGATTCTGTCATTGGTGGTGTTTCAGGTTCGTCACTCATGGCTCATTTGCTCCGATTGACTGGCAGCATTATCGGCGGAGGCTTTCGCTTCGTCCAAGGCTGCAAAGTAGCGTTGAAAGGATGTTTCTATTTCTGTTTCGACAGTGTCGAGATTGCGAATGATACCGCCATCTGCCCATTCGATCCGACAATCACCGGGGGTGAAATCTGGTTCACCTAGGACAACAAAGCGCCCGTCAAACCCCGATTCACGGGCAAATTTTCCAACGGTATCCGTAATAGCAGCCGCATCTTTTTCATGCAGGCGCACAACTAGATGTGGCGTGGTTCTAAGAGGTCCAAGGCATTCGCTAATCAAGGCTTCAATGTTGTCCAGCGGAAACCGTGAAAGGGCTTCACCAGCAAGTTTTTTACCAATGGAAAAGGCCAGAGCAGCGCTATCGCGTTCCAGCTGTGTGCGGTCACCGTCAATGGCTGCAAGAATGGCTGCTGCTGCATCGGCCACCCGTCTTGCTTCATTGGCAAGGCGCGCCTCCTCGCCAGCTTTGCCTTCTTCAAGGCCAATGAGGCGGCCACGCTCTTCTGCTTCTTTCAAAGCAAGCTCGTGGTCAGGCAGTAAAACCGTTGGGATTGGTTTTTCTGTTTGCGGTGCTGCAAAATTCACATCAAAAGTAAAAGGCGCAGCATCTCCAAGTTTTTGAATGTCTGCGCTCATCAATAGATCATCTCTTCTTCACTCTCGCCCTTCTGGACAATAATTTCACCGGCATCGGCCAAGGCCTTCGCGGTCATAACAAGTTTATTTTGCGCTTCATCCACATCGCTTAGGCGCATTGGGCCAAGTGCTTCCATGTCGTCTTTCAGCATTTTGGCGGCCCGCTGTGACATGTTGGAGAAGAAGAATTCGCGCAATGTTTCACTCGCGCCTTTCAAAGAGATCGCAAGGTCGGATTTTTCCACGTCTCGTAACAAGGTTTGCACAGAAGCAGCATCAAGTTTGCCAAGGTCATCAAAGGTGAACATGAGCTGTTTGATGCGGTCGGCTGAATCGCGACTTTCTTCTTCAAGGGCGGTTAGAAAACGTGCTTCTGTTTGGCGATCAAAATTATTGAAAATCCCTGCCATCATCTCATGTGGGTCGCGCTTGCTGCTGCGTGAGAGGTTGGTCATGAATTCTTGACGAAGGGTCGATTCAATTTGTTCAAGAACTTCGGTTTGAACAGAATCCATCGCAAGCATGCGGCCAACCACTTCAAGTGCTAATTCTTCAGGCAGCACGCTCAGCACTTCTGCGGCATGTTCGCTGGCAATGTGGGAAAGAATAACAGCAACAGTTTGTGGGTATTCGTTCTTCAAATAGCTGGCTAGCACATTGGCCTGCACATTGGAGAGCTTCTCCCACATGTTGCGTCCAGCTGGACCGCGAATTTCTTCCATAATATTGTTGACGCGATCTGCAGGAAGGAATGATCTCAACAATTGTTCTGTGCTGGAAATTGTACCAGTCATTGCGCCGTCGCTTGCCATTCTTGATACGAAATCAACAAGCACGTCTTCAAAGGCTAACGGCGGAATGCCGCCAAGCTGCGACATAGAAGCGGATATGATTCGAATTTCGTCATCATCCAAACGAGTCCAAATCTCTTTTCCATTCTCCTCCCCAAGGGCGAGCATAAGGGCGGCAGCCTTTTGCGGGCCACTCAGGTCCCCAGTAAGGACATTTCGATTTTTAATTGTGATGGATCCAGCGGTCATTATGCAGCTTCTTTAATCAAGTTGCGGACGACGCCAACGGCTGCATCAGGGCTGTTAGTGACCATTTCACCAATTTGGTTGACGACCTCGGCTCTTACCGCGCCCTGCTTTACAGCTTCTGCTATTTGTTGTGCAGCAGGGTTGTTTGGATCAAGTCCGACTTGTTGGATGTCTAGACCTGTGGAAGCGCTTTGATTTCCTGAACCATTAGCAATTTGTTCAGAAGCGAGTGTTTCGGGCACTGTATTGTCGAGTACGCGGCGTAGGAGTGGGCGGACAACAAGAAGCAGAACGAAGAGGGTGAGAATGGCCATTACGGCTAATTCTGCAATGCGGAAATAATCATATTTGGTGAATTCGAACGCTGCTGCTTCTTCAACTAAATCAGGATTTTCGACAGGTTTTTCAGCGAACTCTAGATTGACAACTTCAACACTGTCGCCACGTCCTTCGTTAAATCCAACGGCAGACCGAACTAATGTTGCAAGACGGGCAAGTTCTTCATCGGTGCGAGGGGCGTATGTGTAAGTGCCATCCTCATTTTTGGTGTAAGTACCATCAACAAGCACCGCCACAGACAAACGTTTAACCGCGCCTGCTTCTTGCACTTGTGTCGTGGTCGTGCGTGAGATTTCGTAATTTACGACTTCCTCAGTATTCGCGGTGGCTTCTGTCTCGTCGGGTGCATTGTTTTCAGCGGTTGCTGTTGGCAACTCGTTACCAACGCTTACTTCAGCGCCTGGACGACGTTCTTGGCTTTCGCTTTCTTGGCTGCGGCTTTGAGTTGAACGGACCACTTGGCTCTCTGGGTCATAAACGTCAGAGGTTTGCGTGACACGGTTCATTTCAAGCTCGGCAGAAACCTGAACCCGCGCACGACCTTGGCCAACGACACCGGTCAAGAGGTCTGTAATTTGGTTACGCAATTGATCTTGAACCTGTGTTGCGCGGCTTTGAGCGTTTAACATCGCAAGGCCCGCCCCGCTTGGTCCATTACCGGAGGCAAGCAAAGTACCTGTTTCATCAACGATGGAAACTTTTGTTGGCGAAAGACCGTCAATTGCGGATGCTACAAGGTGTTGAATTGCACGAATTTGGCTTTGATCCAAAACACCGCGCACCTTAAGGGCGATTGAGGCAGTCGGTGGTTTTTGTTCGCGTTGGAAAAGTTGACGCTCTGGGATCACTAAATGAACGCGGGCGCCACGAATGCGATTGATTGAAGTGATCGTGCGGGCTAATTCGCCTTCGAGCGCGCGAACATGATTGATATTTTGAACAAAGGATGTGGTGCCTAGCGTGTCAGTCTTATCGAAAATTTCGTAACCAACATTGCCACCAAGCGGCAGACCTTCGGAGGCAAGGGCCATGCGGGTTCTTAGGATTTTGTCCTGATCGATAGAGATTGAGCCACCATTATTGCTGAGTTCATAGACAATTCCTTGAGATTCCAAGAATTCCACGATGCCAGTTGAATCGTCAAAAGAAAGATCTGAATACAGTGGGGCCATTGGTGGCTTTGAAACGCGAATGGTAATAAACGCAAAAAAGCCTATTAAAAGCGCGGTTACCACAGCCATGGCCGCAATACGTGCGGGACCAATTTTTTGTACAGTCGATAAAACGCTTTCCACTAGATGCCACCTCAAACTACACACAAGTTGCGTTGAGTTTAGAACTGCCCTTGTTCTCGCCACCTCAACAACTAGGCAATAATTTCCCAGTTCAGGGTAAACAACGTGTTAACACTTTGACGAATTTACAAAAATTCATCCTGCTCACCTTTAAAATGAGAAGCTATTGATGCGCAAAAAGCTAGGGAAAACATAGGAAAATATGCAAAAAGCGGCTGGAAAACCAACCGCTTTTTTAATTTTACAAACTATGAAATAAATTTCGTTTATCTGTATTCTTGGACTCTAGTCGCTCGAAGACCTGCTAGGCCATGTTGATCGATTGACTGTTGCCAAGAAAGAAACTCTTCAACTGTCAACGTATAACGCTGACAAGCTTCTTCTAGGCTCAAAAGCCCACCCCTTACCGCTGCAACGACTTCGGCCTTTCGGCGGATAACCCAGCGGCGGGTTGATGTTGGTGGCAGATCGGCAACCGTTAACGGGCTCCCATCTGGACCAATCACATATTTAACGCGCGGACGCACATACTCGGTCATACTTACTCTCACACAAAACACAATTGACCTGATAAAATTAAACTAGCGCAGGGAGTTTAAGATTTACCTAAATGCATGGAAACAAATTGGTAATAAATGTCTATTTCTCCTAGAAATGGCAGAAAACCTAGCTTTTAGCGGGTGAAAAAATTTAAAAAAGCTACGAAAAAATCAAAAAGTGGCGGAAACAGCGGTCACAGCGGTTAGCGGAATGGTCGCTTCGCCGATCTGAAGCCCTGGTGTTGACGTGCTAAAATCAATCCCATCTACCACGCCATTGATGGCTGTAGAGATGCTTGAGAAGTTGCCGGCAGTGTTCTCGCCCGTCACTGTAATGCTGAATGTGCCGCCGTCAGGAAGCTGATCACCGCTACTTGTAACGCCGTCCCAGACAAATTGATTGTTGCCTGCGTCTAAAGCCTGCGTGCCTTCGAAAACGATTTCACCAGTCG
The DNA here is from genome assembly GCA_039964305.1 of Hyphomicrobiales bacterium. Taxonomy (GTDB): domain Bacteria; phylum Pseudomonadota; class Alphaproteobacteria; order Rhizobiales; family JACESI01; genus JACESI01. The sequence continues at coordinate 16,952 of JBDVXS010000141.1, read as the reverse complement.
AGGAGCGCACCGTGATGGCGGCTTCAGGTATAAATTCGTTAGCCGTAAGGTTAAACGTCGCCGTACCATTGTTCAAAGTGGTTGCTGCACCCTGAGCAGAGACTGTTTGGCCGATATAGCTTACAACGCTTGCGGCATTCTGGCTTTCAATCGATGATAAGATCGTTTCTAGATTGTCGTTTGATTGGATTGGTTGTTCAAGTTCTGAGAACTGCACCAATTGCTGTGTAAACGCATCTGAATCCGTTGGTGATGTTGGATCCTGATTTTGAATTTGCGTAACAAGCAATTGCAAGAACGTGTCAAAGCTCTCGACAAGCTGGCTTTGGCTTTCTTCGGCATTAGACTGAGTGTCTACCGTCGCTGTTGCTGGCAAGGTTACCGGTGGTAACGCTGGGAAAATGGAATTCGAAGCTACATCGGTCATTTTTTATACTCTTATGTTCAGTTGGCCGGGCTGATATCTGGCATAGATGGTTTGCACCTGATCTAAAGGGACATCGGCTGCGAGGTCGTCAACGAGAAGACCGTCATTGTCTAATTGCTGGTTGGCATCTTCTACCTCCAAAGCTGGGTCGCTGTTTTGAGCTTGCTCGCCTTGACCATCAAAGTCATTGTCAAAGGCTTGATTGTTGCCACCTTGATCGGCGCCATTATCTTTAAGGGATAAATCGATACCCTCAGAGCCCAGTTTCAAACCAGATTGTTGAAGCGTGCGTTCAAGAGCGCGAATATCGCGTTGGAATAGATCAAGCGTTTCAGAACGTTCAACCCGAATTTGCGTATTCACTGAACCGTCTTCATTGGTAATCAAACGCACATCAACACGGCCCAACTCAGATGGGTTTAGTCTTACGTTAAAAGAATCTTGCCCAGCGGCGAAATTACGTGAAATCTGCGCTGTAAAAGCTGGCAGTGTGTCATTTGCAAAAGCGGCATTAGCAAATTGTGCAAGCGGCTGTGCTGCTTGTTGAACGGGCGCTTGCGTTGCTTGCTGAAGCGGTCCATTCGTCAATTGACCAAGATTTGGCAAAGGCGCATCGGCGTTACCTGTGCCAGCGAGCAGCGATGCCAATTGTTGGGATGGTGTTGCTGACGACTGATTGGTATTTGAAAAAGAGTTAAGCTGTTCACCATCTGCACTAGCAGCGCCTGCATTTTGCTGCACCAGATCACTTAGTTGAGTGGGTTGAAGGCTGGATGCGGCAGGCGTTTGTTGAAGGTTCGTTGGCAAATTGCCAGCTAAGGCTTGTGCACTGGTTGCTGTTGTTTGTGCGCCAGTATTGCTGAGCTGGTTGGTCAGTACATTGTCAAACGCTTCACCTGCAACGTTTGCGGCAATACCATTAGCCTGCGCAAGCGCATTATCAGCCTGTGGCGCAAGATTTTGGCCTAACGGACTGGCTTGAAGCGGGTTAGATGCACCTTGCAGTGTTGTGGCGAGGTTTTGCTGCGCCGTTGCAACACCGCCAGCAGTTTCACCACTTGGTAAAAAGCCAGCAATAGCGGTTGAAGTAAGTAAAGAGCCATCAGTTGAAGCAAGCAAAGCACCATCTGTTGCTGTTTCATTCGTGCCCGCTGGTGTTGTTTCATTCGCTACTTGTTCAATAAGCGAGAATGGATCAAACAAAGCGACGTTACTTTGTTGCGTTGTGTCTTGCTCGCTGCTGGTTGCCGTTTCTAATGAGTCAGTCTCTGTCTCATCATTGCCAAGATCTGAATTTGCGTCTTGTTCGACAGTATTTTCTGGTGCTGTATTTTCCGCTTGGTCATTGCGAACTTCGTTCTCTCTAGGCGAACCGTCGCGAACAGGCGCTTGCGTATTATCACGCTCTACTTCAGAGCGGACATTAGATTGACTGTTGCTGTCATCAAGTGTTCTGGCAAAACGACTATTTTCAGCCGATCCAGCATCAATCTGGTTGTCACGTCGAAAGGTGTTGACCTCGCCAGTCGTGCTGCGTGGATCGAATTGGAGCGATGTGGTGGTGTTTGGGAACTGTGTCACTGGTCAATCTTATCCATAGTTAGGCCAATCATTTACATAATGATTAGCAAGGGTCATGCCAGCTTGATGATTTTAAAAAACCCAATGAATACAATGGGATAAAAATTTTGTAGGGCAGCGTTTTATGGATTTAGCAGGCAAATATTGCCGTGCGGGCAAGTTTGACCCACCCGTCATATGGGTCCCTATTTAAAAGTCGGAATGGCTGTCTTATATTGACCAGAATGACCTCGCCGCGTAAAACGGCGAAAATTCAGGAAAAAAACAATGATAAATAGCCTCGGCATTGCGAAGCGTCCGGAAGATACCCGCGTGGTTGTTGCCATGTCGGGTGGGGTCGATTCCTCGGTTGTTGCCGGCATGCTGCATGACGAAGGCTATGAGGTTATTGGCATTACGCTGCAGCTCTATGATCATGGCGCGGCTATTCAGAAAAAAGGCGCTTGTTGTGCAGGCCAAGATATTCACGATGCGCGCCGTGTTGCTGAAGCGCTTAATATCCCTCATTATGTGCTTGATTATGAAAGCCGATTTCGCGACAGCGTGATTGATGAATTTGCGGAAAGCTATTTGCGCGGCGAAACGCCTGTGCCTTGTATTTCGTGCAATCAAACAGTGAAATTCAAAGATTTATTGGCAACAGCAAAAGAGCTGGGCGCTGACGTGTTGGCGACAGGCCACTATATTCGTTCTCGCGAATTGATTAAGGGCTCAAACAGCGGTCATTACGGGTTTTATCGTCCTGCTGATCATGGCCGTGATCAAAGCTATTTCCTTTTTGCTACAACACAAGAGCAGCTTGATTATTTGCGCTTTCCTTTGGGTGATCTCACCAAAGAAGAAACCCGCGAATTGGCTGAGCGTTACGGCCTTGCCGTTGCTGCGAAACCAGACAGCCAAGATATTTGCTTCGTGCCAGACGGAAAATATGCGGACCTTATTTTGAAACTTCGCCCTGATGCGGCAAAGCCTGGTGATATTATCCATCTTGATGGCCGTGTTCTGGGTCAGCATGAGGGCATCATCCATTATACAATTGGTCAGCGCCGAGGGCTTCGTGTGTCGGTTGGTGATCCGCTTTATGTGGTGAAGCTTGATCGTGAGAAAAACGCCGTGATTGTTGGCCCTGCTGATGCTCTGGTCACCCACACTGTCTGTTTGCGTGATGTGAATTGGTTGGGCGATGTGCCACTTACAACCTATTCAGCTGAAAAACCGCTGCCATTCTTCGTGAAAGTTCGTTCCACACGTCCGCCGATGGAGGCCTCCATCTATCAAGATGAAGAGAGCGTCAAAGTGGTGCTGCATGACGGTGAAGCGGGCGTTTCCCCTGGTCAAGCTTGTGTCTTTTATGAAGATGAGGCAACAGATACGCGCGTGCTCGGTGGCGGTTGGATTGAGAAGGCAGAAAAATCTGCTGAGATCGAAGCGCAAATGACAACACTCCTATCCATTTCTGCGTAAGGTTTGCCATGCTGATCGGAATTGATTGGGGTGGCACAAAGATCGAAATCATTGCCTTGGCCGATGATGGCTCTCCTTTGCTGCGCAAAAGAATTGCAACGCCACAAAATGACTATGAAGCCTGCGTTGATGCAGCAGTCAGCCTTGTGGACCTGTGTGAAGCTCAATTGGGTGAAGCAGCACATATTGGGTTTGGTATTCCTGGCACCATTTCGCCTGCCACAGGGCTGGTGAAGAACGCCAACTCAACATGGCTTAATGGGCGCAATTTAAAAGCCGACCTTGAAACTAAGCTTCAACGCGAAGTCCGCATACAAAACGACGCCAATTGCTTTACCGTCTCAGAAGCCGTGGACGGGGCAGGGGCGGGCAAGAGTATTGTTGCAGGTATCATCTTAGGGACTGGCTGTGGTTCTGGCATTACAATTGATGGCAAAGCACTTGCTGGTGCGCAAGGAATAGCCGGAGAGTTTGGTCACACGCCTCTACCCTTTATGACGGCTGAAGAATACCCAGGCCATGAATGCTGGTGCGGCCGGCGTGGATGTCTTGAGACCTATATTTCAGGCACTGGGTTCTCCCGTGACTTTAAGGCGCGAACTGCAGGGGCAAGTTTGCAACCCGTATCAGAAATTTTGGTAATGAATACGGCTGAAAGTAGGGCCTGTTATGAAGCCTATTGCGACAGGCTTGCACGCGGCCTTTCAACAATTGTGAACCTCATTGATCCTGATGTGATTGTTTTGGGTGGTGGTATGAGCAATATCGATCAGCTTTATAGCGATCTCCCAAACCTCATCAAAGATCATGTGTTTAGCGACGGTTTTACGACCCCAATTTTGCGCGCTCATCACGGTGATTCCTCCGGTGTTCGCGGCGCTGCATGGCTTTGGCGTTGATTTTCCATCAATCATGTGTTGACAGCAGGCGACCTCCTTCCTTATATGCGCTCTCGCAGGCTTAGTTTCTAAGCTCTGTTCGGTAGGCGGGGTAGCTCAGGTGGTTAGAGCAGCGGAATCATAATCCGCGTGTCGGGGGTTCAAGTCCCTCTCCCGCTACCAACATCCTCATAAGTCATTGATATTGTTAAAAACCATTGGTTTTCAAAGGCTTTTTCTTGAAAAGTGGTACACATCGGTGGTACACATTAGGCATGAACGACATGCCTAAACAACAGTATCTGAGTAAAGACAATAAGGGCTGGAAGCTGCGTCGGCGTGTCCCGAAAGCTCTCCAGACATTGGCGGGCAAAGAGAATTGGATAGAACGCCTTGCAGGAGTTGATTACAAAACGGCCTGTGAAAAGGCTAAAGTCTTTGGCGTTACTACCGACATAGAGATTAAGAGGTTAGAGGGTCAACTCAAAAACACTCCTGCCATCGTGACGGCGTGTGATGATGATGAACCCGGGTTCAAATTCAGCCTTACAGCTCACGAGCTCGACCAAATTGCCATCGCTTACTTCCATGACCTTGAACAACAAATCCAGAAAGGCGACGGGTATCGAAAGGGCGTTACCGATGAAAACCGACATGAAATTCTGGTGGAACTTGCTGAGGACTTCGAGGAAGCTGACGCCTTTGCGACTGGTAACGAAACTAAGTTATGCCGCAACCCAGATCAAGACATCTCAACGGTGTTTCACCTTGTCGCTTTGAAGCAATTGATTAAGTATCACTTCCTTGATCAAAACGACTTCCAGCACACTTACAAAAGAAAAGGCCGGGATGGCGTGCGCGAACAGATTGGGTTGAAGGTCACAACCGATCTACGCTCAAATCCCTCGTTCCAGCGACTAGCAGATCGGCTGGCAGAAGCGAACGCAGAGATTGCTCGACGGCGCATAGAAGCCGTTTCTGAGAACCGGCACCCCACTCTACAAAATCCACTTTTTACTCCAGCACTCAAGCCAAACGCGGCGATAAAGCCACAGCGCAGTGTAAGAGTAGGCGAGCTTGTTAAAAAGTACCTACAACACAAAGAGCCGAGCATAACGAAGTCGCGTTTTGATCAACTGAAGACGGCGACACGTGCGCTGGAAGAAGACGTAGGCAAGTCCATCCCGCTCTCTGAAATTACTCGGGCACAGTGTCAGTCCATCGCTGATTTGTTCGTTGTCATTCCTCCTTATGCAAAGCGTCACTATAAGCGTATGAGTTTAAGGAAGGCTTCCGAGGCCCATGCAAAAAAGTATGGCGAACCTGCACAGCGCCACGACGAAGCGGGTAAGAATTTAGCCGTACTCAACGAGATTTTTGAGTTCGCCGTAGATCGGGAATGGTTGGCCAGTAACCCAGCACAACGGGTGAAGATCAACAAGCCAGCGCGGCCTAAGAGTTATTCTGAACACGAGGAAGGCTACGAACCGTTCACTGCAAGTGAGCTAAAGATCATCTTCAATCGACCTTTATTTACAGGCTGTCAGGATGATCGGCACGGTGTAAACAAGATTGGCCCCAAGGTACCAAGACGTAGTCGTTTCTGGCTGCCCCTTGTCTCTGCTTTCTCGGGCCTACGAATGCAAGAGATATTGCAACTGGAGAAAAACGACATCAGGGAGGCTGATGGTGTCTACTACTTCGATGTCAATGATAAGGTTCATGGCAATGACTATGCCGCAGAAGGAGAATACATCAAACGGCTTAAAGCTAAGAACTCTCTCCGAAAGGTGCCAATCCATCCTGAGTTGATAAAGATCGGCTTCTTGTCATACGTCGAGCAATCTGAGAGACAATGGCTCTTTCCAGACATGCCGTTACAAGGTGCGTCTAAGATGTCAGATCAGTTCTCTAAGCGCTTCCGTGTGTTTATGAAGCCCACCGGCTTGTCCGTTCCGAGACGGAAAGTGTTCCACAGCTTCCGTAATTCGTTCACTGACGCCTTACGTGCAGCTGATGTGGGTCTTGAGTATCGCGAACAATTATTGGGTTGGGTGGACTATAAAAGGATGGACAGCCGTTATGGAAGTGGGCACCTCATTACAAAGCTGTACGATAAGGTTGCCAGAGTTGAGTATGAAGAATTGAACTTGTCGCATTTGTACGAGGGTTAGTTGTATCTACGATCATGATCTTATTTGTGGGCAACTTTCTACTTAGACTAGCCATGATGTCAGTGCGCCTTGTGTAAAGAAGCGCGAACCACATACTGAAGATTGTATGTTTTCCGATAATCAAGGCTTGCTCCAAGCGAGTACTGGCCATCACGACAGAATACTTCTTCATGCTTGCCGGATCAATATAGCTGGTGTTGAGAGCGATATAGCTGCCTACATTGGTTACTTGTCCATCCTATGTGGTGTTCAAGGTGATGACACAGAAAACGTACCATTATTCTCAATAAGAGATGGTGAGTCCCCTTTGATACGTGCAGAGGCCACTTTTGCTTCTCGCTTACGTTGTAATCGTGCCGTCGTCGGCGCTCCACTCATAGATGGCAAATTTGTGTTCAAACGGACAAGCGTCGGAACACCTCACGAAAGAGCGGGCCTTGGATACTCTCCTGACGATTGGATTGTAGATCAAGACGGTATTGGCGCGATGCCGGGTGCCGATGATCCTGTTCGTGGTAGCAATATTATCCAAATGATGGGCCATGCGGAAATTGCATTGAACCCAACACGAGCCTTTATTCATCAGCCCTTACGAACTGGGCGCAGGGTGACGTTGAACCCCGGTGCAAGTGACATCTCAATGCATACGAGAGAATTGCCTGAATTTGGTAATACCCGTCCCATCAACCCTACAGATGACAATGTATTCTATCACAACGATCATTATTCAGCGCTGAGACGGCAATCCTTCTCTGAGTTCTCAGATCATTATGTCAGGCAGTCCCTTCAGCAACTCGACACCATACTGCGAAGGGCACAGCGGGAAGTTGCTTACGTCGGGCATCACGTTGATGTCAGTATCAGCACTTACTTCAACATCAAACAGGTGGAAACCTATTGGACGTTAGACAGCGCAGAACCGATACATGACCTAATGCAGGTTGAGCCTCGTTTCCGCGCCTTGGGAGCAGAAAGCAATCGTCGTATCTATTCCAATGTCACAAGCGATTTGGAGACAGAACTGAATGTCCCTTGTCTAAGCACGCGTGTAGAACGAGGGTTGACCGCAAAGCTCTATCCAAAGACCAATGACAGCGTGCGCTTTGAATTTACTCGTGACTTCCGCCATCGCTCTACAAATGGCCCTGCACACACGTTTGATGGCGCAGGAGCTATTGAGCGCTTATTAGAGTTACTTAGTACATGCCGAGAGCAAGCAGCAATTCATGCTAGAAGCCTCGGAGAACTCCTAGTTCAAGACGAACATAACGAGACCTATCATCCCGCTTACAGGCTTGTAGAAGAAATTGTCCTTGCTGCGCCAAACAGACGCATACGGCAGTTGTTGTTAGAACTCCTGATCAACAACCGCAGTTATACCTCTGTTCCCTATGATGAGATGCGGAACCCTATTCGAAGGCTAGTACGTAGAGGTGTTGTTGAGCGAGTTGTTCGCAATGGAAGAACTGTTCGCCTAACACCGCCCTACAATCAAGCAGCAAGTATCCTAGCTAATCATCAACCTGTAACAGACATAGCCCGTGACGCTGATTTTGAGGCATAAACAGCAATTCGGATGTCACCTGACACTGGGGTAATGCTAATCAGTTCCGTCCGACATCAACAAAATCAGCCACTTCCAGATTTGAATACCATTTCGATGTCACCTATGAGCAAATGGGGTGACATTGGATTGCGACCGTCAAAAAAAGCTCACCATTCGCTTACTGAACACTTGCACCTCTCCCCCCACATGGTAATTTACTGACAGGACTACGCAAATGTGTGGTCTCGGGGCTTAGTAACCTCTTACAGAGCGGCTGGCATCAGTCGAAATGATGCTTCCTCTACCTATATGGTCGGGGAGGCTTTGGCGTTATGTTCAGGGCTTAGGCCTAAAGGCCATGGCGGTCGTCTCTGTACGACTTACTAACTCCCCGGCTACCAGAGGAAACTCCGGTGGCCGTTTCATTTCATAGATAGGGAGTGTGACCATGAGCACATCAACCAAACAAAATCGCGCAAGCGTATTATTTAACACCATCGTTCTTTGTCTAACCTTCGGGGCTGCCGTCAGCACGGCATCGGCTAGCAGCAACCAAGTGACTAAGAACAATCCAGTAATTACCGAGCAACTCGCAGCTAATCTGAAAAGTTATTATGGTCGTGAAGCGCAAGCTCTGACCATCAATGGCAAGTTTTGCCGAGAGGACAATTACTGCGTACTTACACACGAACCCTTCGATGTGATCGTTCACGGCAAAGGCATTGTCAAAGTAAGCCCACTCACACGCGTGCCTATGACTGACAATGTTGAGATGTGCGCATTAGCCTTCGCAACGCTTACTGGAACAAAGATGGAAGATGCAATTCGCACAGTGGGCATTATATTTGGTGCCGCAATTCAGCAAGGGTCATTCAGCCAACGCACTAGCGGCGTCAAAATCAGCGTCGTCGAAAATAGCACGAGTGATTTAGCTTGTCAGATAGTCCGTTAGTGATGAACCGAGGTTCATTTAGATGAAGTCCACATTCCGGCATTTAGAGAAGCTGGGCCAAGTAAAGCTGTCGCGTCATTTTCAAATGCGGCAGTTCCTCTACTCAGAGATTGCCATGGCCTACGGTATTCCGAACACCCCCGATGATCCTGCACTTGCAATAGAAGCTGGCACTCAGCTTTGTGAAAACATCTTGGAACCGTTGGTCGAAGCCTTTGGTCCTATCATCATCCGTTCCGGCTTTCGGTCTGCCAGATTAAATAAGTTCGGCAATGAACACGGCTTGAACTGCGCCAAAAACGAGAGCAATTACGCCCACCATATTTGGGATCACAGAGATGCAAACGGTCATATGGGCGCAACTGCTTGTATTGTAATCCCCGCATTCAATGCAGGTAAGACTGATTTAGAGAGTTGGCAGGATTTGGCATGGTGGATAGATGACCACGTACCTTATAACTGGATGACATTTTTCTCAAAAGACAACGCTTTTAATATCGGCTGGCACGAAAAGCCACAGAGGTTAATATACTCACGCATCGGCAAACCACATTGGGTGAAGCGCTATCAATAGGATACCGACTAATGACACGACCATTCATACGCTTAGGTACCATTACTTCTGTCATACTTTTATTGGTTGCAGTAGCAGGCCAAGTACATGCAGAAGGAAAACCCACTGGTGACGCTGAGAGGCTGAGAAACGGCAAGCCTGACTATCATCAGTATGAAGGTGAGATCGTACGCATTGTTGATGCCGATACTATCACTGTAAAACTGCACCTTCTTCCCGGTCTAGAGTACAGCGTTGATGTTCGCTCACGAGGAGTAGATGCACCTGAGATCAGACGAGCTGGATGTGACTGGGAAAGAGCCATCGCAGAAGAAGCTAAGAAAGCCATTGAACTCCGGTTCCCTGTTGGATCATGGGTTTATATCGAGAACATAGAGGAAGGCAGCTTTTCAGGCCGCATCATCGCTGACATCAAACAGAGATACAGCAGTGATCGATGGCGCACAGTGACCAATGCACTTTTGGCAAGAGAAGGTCGATGGGGAGTACCTTACGTTAAAGATATAGACTTCGACTGGTGTAAGAACTTACAGTGAGATTAGCGAAGTTTCACCAAGAGAAGAGGGAGATTTGAACGATGTCTTGGACGCTTTTGGCTTTGCAGATCGTGTTCGGGTTTATGGCGATTGCTATTTATACCGAGTACCGTCATGGGAAGGACGTACGCAATCTAATAGGTGCAATTTGTTATGGAGGCGCTGCAGCAACTTCGTACTACCTTGCTTCGTGGTGGCCTTTGGCTGTGGGCTTCATTATTCTAGTGTTAATCAGAAAACTGGGGCTTGATCCGACTGATGATGCTAGTCGATGACCGCTAAACTGACTAACTTTTTGTCCCCCTGGGACGAGGTTTGGAATACTGGCGTGAAGTCAGTAAAGCGAACGAAGCAGACACTGACGAATGGCTACTTTAATTATGCGAGTTCTGCGCGCACTTTAAATAAGTGTCACATCTTTAAAAAACTGATCGCGCAAAGCGTGCAAAAACTATAATTCACTTAGTTTGCAATCATAAAAGACAGAGCCCAGTCTCAAAACTCTGGGAACTCACCAACCAGTGTAATTGCCAAGGACGCAATTTCCTCACCTGCGAAAGCCCAGATCAAAGGAGCGTGAAACACTAATCCAACAATGAAGGCATAAAGTCCAGTTTTTCCCAGTTCTCTAAAAAAAATTCGCGCAGAACCTTTTGCTATTCGCTCAAATAGAGGTGTAGCGAGAGATGGCACAGGGATTGGCAGCAATCCCGCTACATATGCAGCGTTGTCGGCAAAGAGCTCCAGTTCTTCCAAAGAAAAGTCATCATCACCAGGCTCTCCCCACGATCTTTTCAGATCAAGCCCACAGAATGCTCGTGGCCTGTCTTTATTGTGAAAATGATCTAGGTCTGGATCTCGCATTTTTTCCTCTCAGGAAGTAAAGGTGGGCTTTCGCCGCGCTCCATTCAAGCCCACACAGAAATTTTTATTTTTGCACACCACAATCTAGGCAACCGGATTTTTGTTGCTATCTGTTGAATTGACAAGATGGGCTCGAAGCCGCCATTGCGTCTGAATAGGTTACAATTTTCTCCATTAAACCGAGGTCTATAGGGAAGCGTAGCATCACAGATTTTACCCCTAATAGGCCCGATCTGGCTTTTTAGACCTGCCTGCTTGGATTGTACAAAAAACCCGTCTGCTGAACGCTCTAAAATGCATTGCAAAATCAATGCGTGTATCATTGAATTTGCATGTATAAAAAATTGATATTTTCCTCTTGATTTTTTGTTAGTGTTACAAATACCTTATAAGAGGCTGCAGTCGGTGCACTGCTGGGCAGAAGTGATTGGATGGGAAATTGATGGGGAATGCACGAAACCGTCTGCTTGCATCATACGTAATAGTGCCGTCAACTTATTTTCTTTACACCTATTTCACTACAGCTCGTGAACGTTGCCACATTCCAAATGTTGACGGGTGGGGTTCACTATTTGAATTCACCCCATATGTTTTCATCCTAGCCGTATTGTTGGTATGTTGGTTCATGTCAATTAGGGCGCTTTCTTCGACCCGAGGCATACTTGAAAGTTTTCTGATTGTCGGATTGGCCTTTTTATACACCGTGTTTTCGTTCGCATTAGTGCATTATAATTTTGGTCTCACCATCCCGCTTACTGTCAGCGAAATTAACACCATTAATTTGAGTGTTATGCACGAAGCTATAGGTGAAATTCACAAGAACGAGGCTTTTAGTAATTTATCTGAGCGAATTGGAGAGGGTTTAGAGTTACATGGCCGTTGGTATGAATTTCGTGATGATATTTTCCAGCCCTTCATGACTGAAAACTCACTGCATTACCTCCTTTACTCAATAAATATATCGATCCCCGGCATGCCTGATACCGGCTTTATGGCTTGTCCGTATGCTAGGCCAATGATCGTCATTCAGGGATTGTCTGGTATGGCACTTAGTCTGATCGCAATTTTCTTGGCCACCCGAGTAACCCATTACGCTGGAGTATCCGCTTCACCTAAGAGCCGCGAAAAAGCGCCCGAAAATTCTATCATAGCGAGCCACGTCGTTCGGGGTCATAAACCAAATGTCTTCAACGTATATCGAAGAACTACTTTCCGTCGTCGCTTCAGAAGTCAATTTAGGCGCACCGTACGCCCCAGAAGATTTTTCAAAGGTAACTGAAATGGAAACTATCTTATGGTCAGACAACTTGACGTGTTCGTTAGGTTCGAAAAGAGCATCACCGTCATCTTTCCAAAGGGCTAATCCGGTCAATTCGTCTCCGCTCAGCTTGCCGTCTTGATTTAAATCAAGTGTAGCCAGTTTTTCGAAACCATTTTCAAATTCGAAGCCTTCGTCATCTGAATTCGATGAAAATCCTGCCGTCCCAAAAAGGTGCTTTCCCGTTAAATTTCCTGATGGGTGTCCTTCTCTTAGATCAATCAAGAAAGCGTCTGTATCAGGTGCAATCCAATCAATTTGTGACATCTCGCCTCGGTTGAAGATGTCGAATTTCACATATTGCTCTATCGAAAACAATGTATAAAGCTTCTGCCTAGTTGTAGTGTGCCCTGTGATATCTATTTTTCCGTTTCCACTGATGTCCAGCACTATTGGAGTTCCACTAGCCACTGTTTGTTTAATCGAAAAAACAAACATTAGCAGCGCCAATAACGGAAATGAGATTAGTAGTAGAGTACAACTTTTAGCTAATTTTGCATTTTCATTCATATTGACCACCTCCCGCCACCATCAACTCACTATATCGTATTTAGGTATTCAATGAAATGCCACTCTCATTCAGAGCCTCAAATGACCTAGGTGCATTGAGACGTCTCAGTCATTTCCGGTATGTGTCTCATATAAATACTTGTTGCATTTGTGAGACAAAATGGTATAAAGTCTAGACCCTAACGAGACAATAGGCGTAGATATGCTTATCGGATATGCACGAACATCCACCGCTGATCAGGAAGCGGGATTTGAAGCTCAAATCCGTGACCTGAAAGCACTTGGTATTGAGAAGGTTTTCAAAGAACAGGTGTCCTCCATTGGTCAACGTGATGAGCTTACAAACGCATTGGAGTTTGTGAGGGACGGTGACACGCTTGTCATTACTAAGTTAGATCGATTGGCTCGATCAACTCGTGACCTACTCAAGATTGTAGATCAGCTTAAAGACAAGGGCGTTGGGTTAAGGATACTCGATTTTGGTGGGAGTGAGATTGATACCTCGTCACCTAACGGAATGCTGATACTCACAATGTTTGGAGCTATGGCGCAGTTCGAACGTGAAATTATGCTCGAACGTCAACGGGAGGGCATCAAGAAAGCGAAGGACGACGGTAAATACAAAGGCCGTAAACCAACAGTACGTAATCGTGCGGATGAAATAAGAGCGCTCAAAGATAGTGGAATGGGTGCAACTGCTATTGCGAAGAAGCTGGGTGTTGGGCGGGCATCTGTATATCGAGCGCTAGACAAGGTTTGCACTTCTTGACCGATTTCTGGGCGACGTGTGATCATCTTACCTTTGCGAATGAGAGCGAAGTTGGCACTAAGCTCATATTACCAATGCTTGCTGCACTGGGGTATGATTGCGGGCAGGATGTTAAATCTGAAGCGTCTGTCGATTTCACCATTCAGCAAGGACGGAGAAATACTAGATCACGCGCCGACTATTTCGTTTTTAGTGGCGAGCCATATGACGAAACTACGTCATTGATTACAATCGAGCTGAAGAGCGCTGAATACACGGTCGAAAGCGGCAAACGTCAAGCAGAGAGCTATGCTCATAATCACCGCACTCCTATAGTCTTGTTATGTAATGGTTCATGCATAGAGCTCTGGCAGTTGCAATCGACGAATGCCTGTAATCTACTTCTCGAGGTTTCCGAGGGGCAGATCGCGGTAAAACGCGATGAGTTGGAAGCCTTGCTATCAAAAGAGGCGATAGTGCACCTTGCTAAAAGTCTAACGGTTAAAGACTTTAATCAGGTTGTTCGAAATTTTTCAGCATACCAGAGCGCAGAATTAAGTCGATTGCTCAAAGGAAGACCAATTCTTGAACGCAAAGTGTCGCCTATTGGCCCATCTGAACTTCATGAGCTTTGCCCTTTAGAACTCACCAATCTAAAGATCAACTCAGTTGTTATTGCAAAATCAGGGTTTGGAAAGACGACTTTTGCTAACGCATTGTGTGTCCAGTTGTTGCAACGACGAAATGCCGATCAGTCAGCTCCACTGCCGGTGGCAATAGCTCTACCTGAGCTTTGTTCAACTGGTCAAAGCGTAACTGATTTCACGGTGGCACGTTTAGCGGCGCATAATCCTGCAGCTATGGCTTCGAACCTAAAGCGTTTGATAGATGAACAAGGAATGCTGTTGGTACTGGACGGTCTTAACAGAGTTACCTCCAATGAACAGCGGAAGATCATCGCAGAGATTAATGCTATGTTGCGTGATCATACAAATCTAAGGGTTGCCGTATTTTCAGCAAGAAAGCCTATTGCCCAGATCGAGAATGCAAACTTCTTTGAACTTCGGGAGTTTCAAAGAACTGATCTCGAAGCACTAGCAAGCCTTTACGGTTTATCGGTGCATATTTGGTCTGGCACCCCAAAGGCTGTTGATGTCATGGCAAAAATTCCGGTACTGGCGAAACGGCTTGTCGAAGGGTATCACCAAAATGGTGTGCACTTTCAACGTATCGAACAAGTGTTTGATAATTGGCTGGAAGAGGGGCTCGTAGGTCTGGGGGAACTAGATCGCGGCCTGCTAAAGGATGTCCTTTTTAATGTCGCCGACGCAACGCGCAGTGGCCCCATCAAAATCGGTGAGTTCTACAGTATAATTAGTGAAGCGGGTGCTGATATTTCGCTCAGAGAAAGCGCGATAGCGACAGGTTTGATTAATATAGCTGGGAACACTGTTGAGCTAGTGCATGAAACAATGGCCACATATTTGAGAGCGGTAGCGCTTGTAGACCAGAAACACGGGGATATTGAAGCATACCTCTCAAGCCATGGTTTAGTCGAGAACCATTTGTTTGCAGCCATCCTAATGGCAGTGGCCCCTGATCGGAACACCCAGAGCATTGTTTGGAATGCGATATTGAAGCTGAGCTTGCCACTCGCAATTAGTGCCGTTCGTTATCGCTATGATCTCAGCAATCAACTGCACAGTTATTCTAGTAATGAACAATCAACCATCTACTTGAGTGATCTGTTACAGGCAATCGGAGAACCTACAACGCATTTCTTTAGGGGCATGGAGTATGAGCTTCATGAGGAGTTAAGTGGTTATAGAACATCTGAAATCGGAATTGCTGGTGTCGTAGAAAATCAACATGCTAGTTACACGTTTTTTGATGCTTCAGATTGTCCAGACAAAGTCATTGTTGATAATCAAGGGATAATAAATCAAGGAAGAGGTTATGGAGATAACCTCGTCCTGCAAGGTCTGAGGGCCGATAGCGGTCGAATTGTTGGCCTTAGGCGTCTCAAAGAAGCACTTATTAATCTCTGCGATGAACGAAAGATCAAGGGTGACCATGTATGGAGAGAAGAGCGTTGTCTTGGCAGGTTTAGATATCTTCAGCGTGCCTTTGAGTTTTCGTCGTTTGGTGGGCAAGTTGAATTAAGGTCAGCGATAGAGCTGCTGGAACCTCAACGAAATGCATGGGCGAACGACGGACACGAAAAAGAAGCTGTCATATTCTCGATTTCCGAACTAATTGACGATCTTCAAGTCTTGTTGAAATCCGGTGTCGAGTTTTTGCAGCCATGGTGGTTGTCGCAATCAGAAATCGATTTGCAAAACGATGCGGGACAGCAGGTTTATGCAACGATGGTTGATCAATACTACAAGCGAGCACAAGCGGTTTACTTCGAGCTTATCGCATCGTTTGCTGAACTCAAACGTCATTTGCGCGGGGCGCAAAATCGTCCGCATCGTTACACCGTGCTTGTGGAAGACTATGAAGAAACGTGGAGGATTGGATGGAAACATTCAATGATGCCAGTTGCGAACCTTTCAGAAGCTGGAGCAGATGTTTACTTTGAAGGGGACACGAATTTTGTTGATCAAGCTCATGATTGGTCGAAGTACGCTGAATTATATAGACAGCGTCTAATCGATATTGGGCGGTTTTCAGACAAATGGTCATGGAGTTACGGAAACGGGTACGCACCAAACTTTTCTGGTGAAGACACAGGCTTTGGAAAGGTGCGTTATGAGACTGCTGCCATGAGTTTAGCAATGAAGTGGTTTAAGGAGGATATTGCGAACCTGTTCAGTGAGCTTCCAGCCGCAGATACTGGACACAATTTTCCGCAGACTTTGGTCACTTCGTCTGAGAAAGAGGCTCAGGAGTGAAAATGGATTACCCTAGGTGGTACACATTGGTGCACTTTTGTGTTTGTAAAGCGCAGTAAAATCAGATACTTATTTCCATGAATTACTTTTCCCTCTCCCGCTACCAATTATTTCAACAACTTAGATGAATTATAGTTTGATGATCTCATCGCGTGGTCACACTGTGGTCACAACGATCTATCTTTCGATCAAGTTTATGATTAAACCTAGGCATCAAAATCAGATGGGATGTGAAGCTGTGGCTGTGTTTGATCATGTTTATTTCAACGAACAATTGGGTGTCGATCTGGGTAAAGCACGGGAGTTAATCATCAAGCGTTTGGAAGAACGTAGTATGAATGACCAACTTGCTGATGCGCTGATTAATGCGATTGAGAACGAATGGATTGTATTCAAAAAATCAAAATTGGGTAGGCCAAGCGAGATAACTGGTGAGTTGATGGATTTTATGCTTTCGAATGTTGATGACAAACAGCGTGTACC
>JBDVXS010000140.1:0-7773 GCA_039964305.1 Hyphomicrobiales bacterium | reverse complement strand
TGTCGACGATGGTCATATCCTGACGCGGGCACTCGATGATGGTTGGCTCATAAAACATGCCTTCAAGGTCTGGCTGCTTGCCGCCTGTGAGCACTGTACCGCCTTCTTTTTCAGCAAGGGCTACTTGCTGTTGAATATGGTCGAGCTGCCCGCGTGTGCAGAGCGGACCCATTTCGGTTTCATCAGCCTGCGGATCGCCGATTTTGATTGATCGGGCAATCGTGACCATCGTTTTCAAAAATTCATCGGCAATGTCTTCATGCAGATAGAGGCGGGAGCCTGCGACACAGCTTTGACCTGTTGCGCCGAAAATACCTGCGACAGAGCCATTTACCGCGCTATCAATGTCGGCATCATCGAAAACGATGAATGGAGACTTGCCGCCAAGTTCAAGAGATACTTCTGCGAAGTTTTCAGCAGAATTACGGATAATGTGCTTGGCAGATTGCGGGCCACCAGTGAATGCAACACGGGCGACATCTGGGTGTGAGGTGAGGGCGCGGCCACAGGGTTCGCCGTGACCTGTGATGATGTTGACCACTCCTTTTGGAATGCCTGCTTGTTCCACCAATTTGCCGAAGGCTAATAACGGGGTTGAGGCTTGTTCTGACGCTTTCAATACAATGGTGTTGCCAGCAGCCAAGGCTGGGCCGATCTTCGTAGCACTCAAGAACATTTGGCTATTCCACGGCACGATCGCCGCAATAACGCCGAGTGGTTCGCGCGCGGTGAACACAAACATATCGGGCTTATCGATTGGCAGTGTCTCGCCGTGAATTTTATCTGCCGCACCACCGAAAAAGTGTAAAAACTCCGCAATATACGTTGCTTGCCATGCGGTTTCTTTAAACATCTTGCCCGTGTCTTGGGTCTCAATGCGGCCAAGCTCTTCGGAATTCGCGGCCAGCAAATCGCCAAGACGGTGCAGGCATTTGCCGCGCGCGGTGGGTGTCATGGCACCCCATTCACCTTCCAACGCATTTTTGGCGGCGGCGACTGCGCGGTCTACATCTGCCTCTGTGGCTTCTGGCACCGTTGCCCAAACAACATTCGTTGCTGGATTGATGCTTTCGAAGGTCTGACCGTTTGAAGCCTGAACCCATTCTCCATCAATCAACATGTCAAAGGATTGGACGTCTGCCATATCAGGCCTCTTCTGTTTTCTTTTGGAGTGACTGATAGTCACCATCGCAATAGATGAGTGGTGGCTTTTCAATGATTGTTGACGCTTCAACCAAGCCTATCGCTATTGTATGACTGCCAGACGGGACCAGTTGTTCTAAGGTGCACTTAAACACCGTTGACCCGATAATTTCAGGTACGGCAGCATCTGTGATGCTGATGCCATCAAATCGGTCGGTCAATTGATTGTCGTCCATGCCAGCAAAACGCTTTGCGACGGCATCGCTACCTTGTTGCAGGACATTTACTGTGAACACGCCGTTGGCTTTTACCAACTCACCGATGCGCGATGCGGCGTTTAAGCATACAAGTACGGTGGGTGGATCTGCTGAAACGGAGCAAAACGCTGATACGGTTGCGCCGTGTCGACCTGCGACACCATCTGTCGTGACGACAGTTACGCTATGCGCGACAGCCCGCATGGCTTGTATGAAATCTTCGCGTTTCACTTTTATTCCTTTCAACGGGTTTATCTTGTCCCGTTCTGTTGCAGGGTAATTGATGTATGTGATATTGAAAAACGAATTATTTCGATTGTTAAATGCAAAATTTTCGAATTGTAGATCATGCAGCTGAACGAACTCCGTACCTTCCTAGCAATTATAGAAACCGGTAGTCTTATCAAGGCGTCGGAGCAATTAAATGTCACTCAATCAACTGTTACTGCGCGTTTGAAATCGTTGGAGGCAGAGATTGGGCAAAGCTTGATCAATCGGCAAAAGTCTGGCGTCTCACTAACCGCGGCAGGTGTCCGTTTTCAACGCTACGCCAGTACGATCACGAATTTATGGCGCCAAGCGCGGCAAGAAACGTCATTACCAGATGCGCTGAGCACGGTTTGCAATATTGGCTGCCATCCTGATTTGTGGCCGGCGTTGGGAAGCGAGTTTTTCAATTATATCCGACAAGAAGTGCCACAAGTGGCGCTTTCCGTGTGGCAGGGCAGCTCGGCTGATATGCGGGGGTGGCTGGATGATGGGTTGGTTGATTTTGCCATTACCCATTCACCGAATGTCGCGCAGGAACAGGAGATTGTTCGCAGTGTTGATGATCAACTGGTTTTAGTGTCGACTTCGCGTGATAGCCCAATCACCTTTGATCCAAAATACTTCTTTGTTGAAGCGGGCGAAGTGTTTGGCCGTGAACATGCTGCGACATTTGCTGATGCGGATACCGCACGCATTAGCTTTGGTTCGGCAACTTTGGGGCTGGAATATTTGATGGAAGAGGGGGGAAGTGCCTATTTGCCGCTGCGGCTTGCCCGCCCCCATATTGAGAGCGGTGCGATCCATATTTTGGAAGGCGCGCCAACCTTTGAGCGCCGCGCTTATCTAATCGTCAACAAAACAGCATCCAAAGCATGGCCGTGGTTTGAAAACTGTCTCACCAATTTGATGAATTTGGCGATGGACAAATAGCATAACGCGGTTCATTGTCTGCCGCCGATGACAAAACGAATCCGTTCCTAATAATGGGGAATGGGTGAGAGTCGCAAAAAACTTGGTGGCTTTGATTATTTCTAGGAGATGGCAATGCAAGATGCACGCAAATTTTATATTAATGGCCAATGGGTTGCCCCTTTGTCTGGAACGGAAATGGACGTAATTGACCCTTCGACTGAAGAGGCTTTTGCGACGATTTCTTTGGGTGGTGAAGCTGACACTAATGCAGCTGTAGAAGCTGCCAATGCGGCATTTGAAAAATGGCGTTTGACGTCAAAAGCAGAACGCCTTGAGCTGCTTGAGAACATTTTGGCGATTTATTTAAAGCGTTCCGACGAAATGGGTGCTGTGATCTCTCGTGAGATGGGCGCGCCGATTGTTATGTCTAAGCAGATGCAATCTGGCACTGGTAGCTTCCACATTCAGGCATTTATTGAGGCCTTGAAAGGGTTTGAATTTGAGCGCGAGCTAAGACCTAACACGCCAAACGACAAGATTATTTATGAGCCAATCGGGGTTTGTGGTTTGATCACACCTTGGAACTGGCCAATGAACCAGATTTGCTTGAAGGTTATTCCAGCGCTCGCAACTGGTTGCACGATGATTTTGAAACCATCTGAGCAATCACCATTGTCTGCCATGTTGTTCACTGAAATTCTGGATGAAGCGGGTGTTCCTGCTGGCGTTTATAACCTCGTCAACGGCGATGGCCCAGGTGTTGGTTCACAGCTTTCAACCCACCCAGATGTTGAAATGATCAGCTTCACGGGTTCAACCCGTGCTGGTAAAGCAATCAGCATTGCTGGTGCTGAGACAATCAAGCGCATCAGCTTGGAGCTTGGTGGCAAGGGTGCGAATTTGATCTTTGCTGATGCAAGCGACAAAGCCGTGCAGCAGGGTATTGCTCGTTGCTTCAACAATACGGGGCAATCCTGTAATGCACCAACGCGTATGCTTGTTGAGCGTTCGCGCTACGATCAAGCGGTTGAAGAAGCGACAGCAGCAGCGGAAGCAACTACGGTTAATCTGTCCTCAGAAGAGGGCCGTCACATTGGGCCGCTCGTCTCTGAGATGCAGTTTAACAAAGTTCAAGACCTCATTCAGGTCGGCATTGATGAAGGCGCCAAATTGGTTGCTGGTGGCGTTGGACGCCCGAATGGCTTGAACCGTGGTTTCTTCGTTAAGCCGACAGTCTTTGCCGATTGTAACAATGACATGCGCATCATGCGCGAAGAGGTCTTTGGTCCGGTTATCTCTTTGATGGCGTTTGACAGCGAAGAAGAAGCGATTGCGATTGCAAATGATACTGAATATGGCCTGACCAATTACATTCAAACGTCTGACCAAGAAAAAGCACACCGCGTTGCGCGTCAGCTTCGTAGTGGCATGGTTGATATCAACGGTGTTGGCAGAAGTGCTGGTTCACCT
The DNA here is from genome assembly GCA_039964305.1 of Hyphomicrobiales bacterium. Classification (GTDB taxonomy): domain Bacteria; phylum Pseudomonadota; class Alphaproteobacteria; order Rhizobiales; family JACESI01; genus JACESI01. The sequence goes on along the minus strand of JBDVXS010000140.1, from coordinate 3,721 downwards.
TTCGGTGGCATGAAGCAATCTGGTAATGGTCGTGAAGGCGGTGAATGGGGACTTGAAGAATTCCTCGAAGTCCGCGCTATTGGTGGTTGGGACACATAAAATCCCAGCGACAATAAATTCGACAATGAAGAATAAAATGGTGGGCTTGCCCACCATTTTTGTTTTTGTCGTGAGTGCTTTTATTGAAAGTTGAAAGACTGACGGACCAAATTGGAACGCGGAAGGGCGCTTTACCTCATATTCTTTCCATAGGTGCATATGTGAGAAAGTTAGAGTATAGAGTGGCTGTGTATGGCCACTATCCGTTTTCCTGATTTGAATGATGCTTGAACTATGTATCGTAACGCTCTGAAAAATAAAACGAAACTATTCTCAGTTGCTCCAATGATGGATTGGACTGACCGCCATTGCCGATATTTTCATCGCACGCTCACGACTCACTCCTTGCTCTATACAGAGATGGTGACAGCAGATGCTGTTATTCATGGGCAGCGGGAGCGGTTGATTGGTTTTTCAAAGCAGGAGCATCCGCTCGCCATTCAGCTTGGGGGAAGTGACCCTACGAGGCTGCAAGAGGCCGCAAAGATTGCAGAAGATTTTGGCTACGATGAAGTCAACCTCAATGTCGGGTGTCCTTCTGACCGCGTTCAAAATGGAACCTTTGGTGCCTGCTTAATGTGGCAGCCTGAATTGGTGGCTGATTGTGTTGATGCGATGAAGCAAGTTGTATCCATGCCCGTCACGGTTAAATGCCGTATTGGGGTTGATGATCAAGAGCCAGAAGAAGCGCTCAACAAAATTGCGGACGATGTGTTTGCCGCTGGCTGTGATGCGCTATGGGTTCATGCGCGCAAAGCGTGGTTGCAAGGTCTAAGCCCAAAAGAAAACCGCGATGTGCCGCCGCTTGATTATGGGCTTGTCTATGCCTTGAAAGAGCGCTTGTCAGATCGTTTCATCGGCATCAATGGCGGTATCGCCACGCTTGACGAAACCGAGCAGCATTTAGACTATATGGATGGTGTCATGTTGGGCCGCGCGGCTTATCATGATGCGAGCCTTCTCGCCGATGTTGATCAGCGCGTTTATGGCGTGGATCGCCAAGCCGTTGACTGGAACGATGTACTTGAAACCATGATGGCTTATTGCAGCGAGCAGCAAGCGAATGGTTTCCGCCTTTCTGCTGTCACACGTCATATGATTGGCCTGTTCCATGGCCGCGCTGGTGCGAAGCGCTATCGCCAAATCTTGTCAGAAGAAGCAAGGCTGGAAACGGCAACGCCAGATATTCTGCGCCGTGCCTTTGCGGTGGTGATGCCAGAACTTAGTGACAAAGACGCCGCTTAAGCCTGTGCCAGCCCCTAGTTTTGAAACTCCAGCGTGTCGCCCGTTACTTGGTATGATGTGAGCGTGTCCATGAAGGTCATGCCGAGCAAGCTGGTCCGCAGATCGCCTTGTTGAGCGATGAGGCCGCGCACGTTTTCGCGGCGGATGGAGCCGACTTCTAAAACGCCGATGCGAATGGGGGCGGTTTGTGTTGTGCCGTTGGCGGTGCTGACTGTTATGCCGAAGCTGAGCTTTTCTGGGCTAAAGCCTGCTTTGACGGCATCATCATAAGTTAGCACCACAGCGCTTGCACCCGTATCAAAGATGAATTCGATAGACGCATCATTGACGGCTGATTTTACGAGGAAATCATTGTCTTGATTGCGTTTTATTGCCACACGCCCGTCACCCACTTCTGCTGGTGTGCCTGGGGAAAGGCTTGCAATTGTTTGTGAGAAGAACGGTTTCAAACTGTCTTTTGATGAATAGCCAACAACCAACGCAAGGCCCAAGGCAAGCCAGATGCCGGCATCGCGCAAGAACTGGCGGGCTTTGAAATCTCGGATTGATAAGCCAGAGCCAATAAGAACCAAGACGCCGCCTAAATAGCCAAGGCGTGCAAGGTCGTCATCTTCTAATCCGACGGATTGCGGGGCACCGGGAAAAAACACCAAAATGATGAGCACAGTTCCAATGGCTGCAAGAACCAGTGGCAGGATGAGATTACCCCTCATAATACGCTCCTAGCTTTCTAAACCGCGTTCTGCACGTTGACGCTCGCGGTTGGCGCGTCCTGTGCGGCGCTTGCGGCGTTTTGCCGTGATTTGCTCAATGCGTTCGTCGAGCAGTGGGATGATTTTTTCGCGCTCTGCTCTTGGAATGTTGAGCCAATCGTTGATTTCCTCAGATGTGCGGCCACAGCCAAGGCAAACACCGTCATCACTGTCGCGAACGCAGATTTGAACACAGGGGTTCGCCAAGCGTTGTTCTAGGGAAAGGGAGGATTTCTCGTTCATGCAGTAAATGTAAGCAGTCCGATTAAAAATGCAATCTCTGCAAGCACTTGTATTGCACCAATTGCATCACCGCTCTGTCCGCCAATTTGGTCGAAGCATAGCTTGCGAAAACCAACGAGCAGCAAAATGATGAGCGCGATTGATAGGGCCAGTGAAAAAGGTGAAATGCCAGATATGAGTGGCAAAAGTAGGCTTAGTCCGCCAATTAACACGGCTGTGCGGGCTGGTTGTTTGGAAGGTGTTCCAAATGCACTTGAAAGCCCATCTTCTCTTGCTGCTGGCAGGCTTTGCCAAAACCAAACTTGAACAGCGCGCGATACGATTTGTGCAGTGAGGAAACCAGCGAGTGCGACGGCAAACGATATATCGAGCAGGCTAGAAAGCAGAGCAAATCGCATGAAGAAAGAAATAACAAGCGCTACAGCGCCAAAGGCACCGACATTGCTATCTTTCATAATTTCTAACTTGCGCTCGCGGGTTGAGCCTCCGCCGAAACCGTCAGCAATATCGGCCAGTCCATCTTCGTGCAAAGCACCTGTAACGAGTGCTTGTGTTGCAATGGTGAGTGCCGCGATAATCTCAGCTGGTAGTCCCAACACATAGCTCACCATCATAATGGCAAGCGCGGGTAGGCTGATGACAATGCCAGCGAGAGGAAAGGACCAACTGCCGTTTTCAAAATCTGGCTTGTCATGGTTTGCGAGACTGGATGGAATAGGCAAGCGAGATAAAAACTGCACAGAAGAAAGAACACAATCAATGGGCCGGTGTTCATTCGTTGTCTTTTCGTCGGATTGGTCGCTCGACATTCGTTTTCTCTTTATAGCTTCCAAAAAGAAGCTGATTTGGTGGATAACGGGGTTTTGCAAGGTATACAATCAAGTGATGCCTTGTGGAAAGCCGTAAAGACGCGTTAGACGGGTTGAAACGCGGTAAAGCCAATTATTTATCTCGGACGATTAAAATTGCACGCAAGGCCCAAAACATGAGCGAAAAAGCCGCGAACGACCCTCTCGACGATATCCGCAATTTGTTGCGTATGATCCCGCTAGAAGACAAAGAAGCCGTGGCCGCCGTTCGCGCGCGCGATAGGCAGCTTACTAAGCCTTCGGGTTCACTCGGTCGATTAGAGGAATTGGTTGAATGGCTCGCTGCTTGGCAAGGGGATCCAAAACCGATCATCACGCGCCCCTTAGTGACAATATTTGCCGCAAACCATGGTGTTGCTGATAAAGGCGTTTCTGCTTTCCCGCAGAGCGTTACCCAATCAATGGTCGAGAATTTTGCGGCTGGCGGTGCGGCGATCAACCAGCTTTGTCTGGCTCACGATTTGGGTCTCAAAATCTTTGATCTTGCGCTGGAAGTGCCAACACCGGACGTTA